>CAMBVX010000070.1 GCA_945871085.1 Opitutus sp. GAS368
CGAGCAGGCTATCACGACCAGCGCGGCGCGCGGCCAATTCCATGGCCACGGCAAATATTCCCGTGAAGGCGAGATCGCTCACGAAGGTGTTGCGGAAAAACCAAATCGTGGGTGGAAATTCGGGGTGACCGATCGTCATCGCCTGCCACCAACCCGCGAGGTTGTGGGTGTAAGCGACATCGCCGATCCATGAGGCGGTGTTGGTGACGAGATAGAAAAAGAGCGATCCGCCGATCGTGCCGCTGAGCAGGTTGAGCCAGCTGCGGCGACGGGCGACCATCAGGCCAAACCCAATCGCGGCGGCAAAGCACGCCGCCCGCAACACGGCACCAGCGACGGACCACTCATAGTGAAAATTTGTGGCGTAGTAGCGATCAATGTAGAGGTCAGACAGCGTCAGGGCGACGAACGGCACGAGCCAGAGACGTTTGTCACGCAGGTAGACGGCGCCACAAAACGTGAGCGCCATCAACGGGGCGAAATTGGAAAGCGCCGGAATATCGACGGTCGCGATCCGCCAAGCGACCGAGAGCACGATGAGAGCGAGGGCTAAGGGCATGGAAACGTGATAGCCGGAAAAAATGGAATGGACAGAGATTTTCGCGGGCGAGGACAGATCTGGGCGGCGATTTTTCCGACGGGCGGCAAGGCGGCGGGTGAGCGGAACCCCGGCAGGGGGAACCTGGTGGCTTCACTGTTCGGCTTCGCGGGCGAATAACCAGAGCAGGTCGGAGAGACGGTTGACGAATTGATGCAACAGCGGACGCACGGTGCGACCCTGCGCGGGCAAGGCGACGAGGCGGCGCTCGGCGCGGCGGGCGGTCACGCGAGCGAAGTCGAAGGCGGCGGAGCGAGCGTTGGCGCCGGGGGTGGCCCAGCCGTCGAATTTGAGGCCCTGCGCCTCGAGCGCGGCGACGGCGGTATCGAGGCGCGCGAGGTCGGCGTCGGAAATCTTTTCGAACTTCGAACCGAGGTAGCGAGCCGCGTCGGCTTCGATGCAGGCGAGCTCGCCCATCAGGGCGACGAGATTTTTCTGGAGGGTCGTCAGGAATTCGCGGGTCTGCGTCCCGCTCGGATCGGGCGCGAGGTGAGGTTTCACGGCTCCGAGTGCGACGTTGAGTTCGTCAAAAGCGCCGACGGTTTCGATCTGCGGATGGTCTTTGGGCACGCGTTGGCCGTAGAGGAGGCTGGTCGTGCCGTCGTCTCCGGTGCGCGTGGCGATGGAAAGGGCCATAGAGTTCAGGCGTTTGCCAACCGGCGTTCAGCGGTGGGTGCGTTTGGCATCGGCGAGGGACGTGTTGTCGGCGTGCCGAGCGGCGTCTTGCAGATGGGGCAACGTGCCGGCGAGTTTTAAGAAACTAGCGACTCGGCGACGGCGGAGGGCAGAGTTGGCGACCTGACAGATCGCCGCCGAACCGAGTTCTGCGCCTTGGCCGCGCACACGCTTGTCCGCGTGAGTGCGACCAAGGATGATTTTGGTGCGCATGTTTCGTCGGTGGGTTGAGGCCTACGGTGGTGGGAAACCGCCGCTCCGTTTGATGTCAGGCAATGCGCCGCGCGGCGAGTTGGGCGCGGAGGCAGAGCTCGGCGGCTTTGAAGGCGTGGGCTTGCGTCATCGCGGTCTCGGTGCGGTTCAGACAGTCGAGGATCAGTTGGCCGAAGAAACGGAAGCCGACCTGGCCGGTGACGTTGAGGTGGCGCTCGCCGGTTTCATCGACGATGTAAACGTTATCGCCCGATTTGTCGCGGGCGACGTCGAGGTATTTGCGCAGCTCGATGTAACCCTTGGTGCCGAGGATGACGGTGCGGCCGTCGCCCCACGTGCCGAGGCCGGCGGGCGTGAACCAATCGACGCGGATATAGTTCGAGGTGCCGTTGTCGCCGAGGAGGGAAGCCTCGCCGAAATCTTCGAATTCGGGTTTGTCGGGGTTCGCGAAGTTGCCGACGGCGGCCTGCGTGACGGTCGCATCGGTTGCGCCGGTATAGGTGAGGAACTGTTCGAATTGGTGGCTGCCGATATCGGTGAGGATACCGCCGAATTTCGCTTTTTCGAAAAACCACGCGGGGCGGCTGGCCTTGCTGAGGCGGTGGGGCCCGAGGCCGATGACTTGGATGACCTTGCCGATGGTACCGGCGGCGACGAGATCGGTGGCATACATCGCGGACTCCACGTGGAGGCGCTCGGAAAAATACACCATATATTTTCTGCCGGTGCGCGCGACGACGGCCTTGGCTTGGTCAAGCTGGTTCAGGGAAGTGAACGGCGTCTTGTCGGTGAAGTAGTCTTTGCCGGCCTCCATGACGCGGCAGCCGAGGGGGCCGCGGTCGCAGGGGATGGCGGCGGCGCTGACGAGCTTGATGGCACCGTCGGCGAGAATTTCGTCGAGCGACCGGGCGATCTGCACCTGCGGGTATTTGGCGACGAAGGCCTCGACCTTTTTTGGGTCGGGATCGTAGACCCATTTGAGTTCGGCTCCGGCCTCGATGAGGCCGTTGCATTGGCCGTAGATGTGGCCGTGGTCGAGGTGGGCGGCCGCGAAAGTGAATTCGCCGGACTTTACCACCGGGCTCGGTTTGCCCTGCGGGGCGTAGGTCATACCGTCAGATTTTTGGCTCATGGAGAAATTTTTTCCTTCGCTGCCTCGCGGGTGGCTTTGGCGAGTGCCTTGACCGCGGCGTCGACGGTGGTGCGGACTTTCTTCGCCATCAGGTCGATGAACAGAATACCGTTGAGGTGATCGGTTTCGTGTTGGATGCAGCGGGCGAACAGGCCGTCGCAGGAGAGCACGTGGGGCACGCCGTGCACGTCTTGAAACTTCACCGTGATGGCGTCGGGGCGCGAGATGTCGCCGCGGATTTGAGGAAAAGAAAGGCAGCCCTCCTCGTAAAGGTAGTCGGAAGTGCCGCGGGTAAAGGTGATCTCAGGATTGGCGATCGTCAGCGGCATGATGAGGTCGAGGGGCAGTCTGGTGCCGTCGAACTCCCAAGTAAAATCGGGCTCCACCTCACGGAGGTCGATCACGCAGAGTTGGAGGGCGCGGCCAATTTGTTGGGCGGCGAGGCCGATGCCGGCGGCGGCGTGCATGGTGGCGACCATCGCGCGCGAGAGAGTGGCGAGTTCGGCGTCGAAGGCGGTGAGACGCACGCCTTTTTTGCGCAAGATGGGATCGTTGTAGTGAACAATTCGCAGAGACATCGGTCGGTGTAGCCGTGAGCGTGGGTTTGCATCCGACGCCCGCAAACCAATACTTAACACCGATGAGTGCTCCTGCCACCGCCGTCACGATGCCGAATGCCGCCATCGCGCGGGTGATCGTCGGGCTCGGGCTGGCGTTCGCGGCGTGGATGTTGCCAGCCAATCTGAGGTCCGTGAGCCCGGCGTTGCTGCGTGCGGCGGGGGCCGACACGCCCAGCCTCGGCGCATTCGGACGTGATCTGGTCGATTTGGAAAAGACGGGGCCGGCGGCGCTCGTGCTCGCGGCGGCGCAAGCCACGGACGATCCGCGGGCGCCCGCTCTGGCGATCGCGATCGGCACGCTGGGGTCGCGGTTGCCGGCGTTGGTGGCGTGGGGTGGTTGGGATCCGTTTCTCGATCCGCTCTTCAACCTGCGCACCGACACGGGCCGGCGGGTGAGCACGCCTGTCCTGACATTTTTCATTCCGGAGGCGGCGCGGGCTAAGCTCCGCGCTTATCTCGGAAACACGGGCTCGCTCGGGGTGCGGTCGCTGCTGTTGACGCGCGATTTGACGACAACGGGGCGGTTCGTGCCTGCGGCGCGGGCTGGTGGACAGCCGCTGGATGCGCTGATTCTGCTCACGGGTTTGCTTTATCAAGGAGAGCGGCTTTCGCCGCCGCTGCAGCGGGAAGTGCGGGCGCTCGCGGAGGCGGCCGTAACGAAAAAACAGCTTGGTGAATTGGAGCCGTTTTTTATGGATCTGCTTTCGCTCGGTCGTCGCTTGGATTGGACGCAACTCGGTGAACTGCTCCGGCGGGCCGAGAGCACGAAGACGGTGAGCGAGTTCGCCCATCTCGCGCGCGTCGCACCGGATCAGCTACCTCTGATCTATGCGGCGGCGCTCTTTTCTGATTCGGCGGATCGGGTGGCGAGTTACCTGATGCTATTTGGTAAGAATGGACTGGCCGATCTGCGACTCGCCCTCGCCGACGGTCAAGGGGCCGTGCGGCTGCTGACGTCGCGCCAAGTGCCGGTGAATCGTGCCAGCGGGATCGCGCTGGATGGGGCTGCGTCGTTTGTGCTGCTGCATCCGCAGCTGACGCTGTTCATCAAATACCTCGGGTATGCCCTGGGTGCATGGCTCGCGCTGCGCGGGCTCGACCGCCTGTTGGATAGTCCCCGCGACTTCCGATTACCGGCTGCGGCGCTGCCGCGGATGCGCAGCGGGCTGCTCGCCGTGCTGTTTGCGGCCCTCCTGATCGTCGCGACGGAACCGTTTCTCGTGAAAGCGGCGCCGCCGTCGGAATTCCAGCTCCGCCTCAATCTGCCGGTGCTCGTCGCCACCGCGGAGATTTCCAGTCCAGCCAACGCTCAACCCAACGCCTCCATGCCCACCTCCACCCTGCTCTCCATTGGTTTTTTCGCGGCGCTCCAGGTCGCGATGTATTTTGTCTGCCTTGTGAAAATCCGGGAAATCGCCCGACAGCCGCTGTCGCCGCTCGTGAAGCTCCGGCTGATGGAGAACGAAGAGAACCTCTTCGACGTCGGGCTCTACATCGGGATCGGCGGCACGGCGACGGCGCTCGTGCTCCAAGTGCTCCGGGTGATCGAGCCGGATCTGCTCGCTGCGTATGCCTCCAATCTCTTCGGCATCACCTGCGTCGCGCTCGTGAAAATCCGGCATGTGCGGCCTTATAAACGCGAACTGATCATTGAGTCCCAAGCCGAGGGCAAGCTCGCGTCATGAACCGCACGCTGCTGCTCATCCTCTGTGATTTTCTGCTGCTCAATCTCCTCGCGCTGACGCGCTGGGAAACAGCGGAGCCGGCGCGCGCCAAGCAGGCGCCCGTGCCCGAACTGGCCGCCCATGCGGCGACGAAGGAGCAGGATCTCGTGGCCGCCATGCGCGATTCGTTGGCCGACGAGAAGACGGTGCGCGACCAGTTGGTGGACAAACTGCAGACGAGTGACGCCGCGCTGATCGCACGCGAGCAAAGCCTCACGGCGCTCCAGTCCGAGAAAGCGAAACTTTCCGCGGAGAAGAGCACGCTTGCGACGAGTCTGATTGAGACGCAGCGGACGGCGGCGGACTTGGGGCGAAAAATCGCCACCGCCACGCAGGACGCGGCGTTGACCAAGGAACAACTCGCGCAATTGCAGCGGGAACTCGCCGAGAAACGGGCCGAGGCGGAACGTCAAAAGCAGGCACTGGTCGCGCTCGAAGTTAGGCGGGAAAAAGAACAGGCCGAGGCGCGCAAGCAGATCGAGGGGCTGACGGTCGCGGTGATTGTGGGTGAGCAGCAAAAGAAAGAGCTCAGCGAAAAAGCCGCCGAGTTGAAGACACAAGTCCAGGTCGAGCGGCAGGAGCGGGCGAAGGTGCAGGAAACCGCGATTCAGCTCGCCCAAGGGGTGGGACAATTGGCGGAAAAATCGGGTGAGCTGACCAAGGAGATCCGCGACAATCGGCCGATCAACGTGAATGTTTTGTTCAACGATTTTCTGGCGAACCGCGTGAACGCGAGCTTCAGCGCAACGCGCAAAGGGTTCCTGGGGCCGGTGATAAAATCGAAGGAGACGGCGACGGTGTTGGTGACGGATGGTCGGCAAATCTACGCTTTGCTCCATGCCGAGGATACCGTCTTGGCGATTGCGGCCGAAAACAATCCCGACTGGGAGAAGCTCACCGTCGAGTATTCGCGTGGAACTTCCTATCGCGGCGTGGCGGGAGTGATGCATTTCCTCGCCCACGATCCACGGATTGTGGTGCTGCCGCTCGAGGCGGCGCAGGCGGGGTCGCTCGGGGCGAAAGTTTATTCGTTGGCGGCGGATCCCTTCAAATTTCCGGAGGCCGTCTTGATCAGCGGCGGCGGCAAAGGCTACGGGGAAGTGGCCTTCAAGCTGGATGCGTCCCAACCGGGCTTCGTGCGGGTGGACAACCGATTTTTCAAACGGCTCTTTGGTGAATTCGCGCCTTCGCGGGGCGACTTGGTGCTGAGCAAGACCGGTGAGTTGCTCGGCATGATGGTGAACAGCGACTATTGCGCGGTGCTGAAGGATTTCACGCCGCTACGGAGCGTTCGAACGGGCGACGATATCTTGGCGCAACGGACGGGTGCGGTGCTGGACAGTTTCGCGGCGCGGGCCCGGGCGCTGCCGTTGAAGATGCAATGAGACCAACGTCTCGTGATAGTTGGACGATCGTCGAAACACCCCTCGCTCACGCTCGCAGCTACCAGCAGTCAAAAAATCAAATGACGAGGGTATGAGTCCAACGTCCTGTGAACTCTGGACTTTTCGGTAGCCGCCAGCGCCAGCGAGTGGACGGATCACCACTCGCTGGCGCTCGCGGCTACCCGGCAAAGCAAAGTCTGAACCTTTTGGGCGATTGATAGGAGTCCTAAATCGCCTGCAAGCAGGCTACCCCAGGCCGGTTGAGCTGACCTTGAATGCGAATTGGAATAACGGGTTCCAGCGACGACGCAAAAACGTCAGTGCTTCGTCTCGGTCGGGCCGCTTGGGGCGGCCGTGCGTTGGTCGCCTTCGCCGAGTTTCCGCCGGAAGAGATTTAGGGCGAGGGCGTAACTTTGGAGGGCGATTTCGGGGTCGTAGCGGTAGCCTTCGTCGCGGAGGAAGGCGTGGGCACCGTTGAATTCGTGCCACGTAAAATTGGTGCCGGCGGCGTTGAGGGCGGCTTGAATTTTGACGCGGCCTTCGAGCGGGACGTGCGGGTCTTGGCGACCGTAGATCATGAGGAGTTCGCCGGTGATCTCGGGGATGCGGTCGAGGCTGTTGTCGTTCAGGCCGGCGCCGAGGCCGCGTTTGTGGATGTCGGTCGCATAGAAACAGGTGGCGGCGAGCACGTCGGAATTCATCGCGGCGCGGAAGGCGAGGTGGCCGCCGATGCAGATGCCGAGCACGCCGAGTTTACCGGTGCAGTGCTCGGAGGTGCGGAGAAAACTGAGGACGGCGCGGGCGTCGGCATCGTAAGCGGCGAGGGGTTTGGTGGTTTTGAGGGCGTTGCCGCGGTCCGCGCCGGCTTGGTCGTAGGCGAGCACGGTGCCGGCGGGTTCGAACTCGTGGTAAATTTCCGGGACGGCGACGACGAAGCCATGGCCGGCGAGCAGCGCGGCGGTGCGGCGGATGGGCGCGGTGACCTGAAAAATTTCCGAGTAGAGCAAGATACCGGGATAACGGCCGGGTGCTTGGGGGCGGAAAAGGTAGGTCCGCATGGGACCGGAGGGCGTAGCGAGATCGACGGGGGCGGTTTCTTGGAGCGTCATGGGAGAGCGGGGACCGAGAGTCGGGAATGACTAATGACTAAGGACCAAGGGCGGAGGCGGAGGAAAATTGCGGGATGGACGGGTGGGTTGCGACGCGAGGTACCCCCCCCGCGTTATTTTTTCACTTTGTCCCAGCCCTCGGCTTTGACGATGGATTCAAGAGTGGTGCGTGGTCCGAAGGTGGTCGGCAGGACGGCGGATTTTCCGAGATATTGGAGCGCGCGGACGACTGATTGAACTTCGTTTTTCTTGGCCGAGCGCTCGGTGGACGAGAGGGCTTGGAGGTTGGCAGCGTAGGTCGTGGCAAGTTTTTCGACCTGCGCATGCGTCGCGGCTTCATCTTCGTAGACGAGGGATTCGGCGAGGCGGAGCATTTGGGCCGTGCCCGAACGTTTCGTGGCGTCGGCGCGGACAGTGGCGGCGATTTCCCGGCGCTTAATCGTGGTGGCCTCGGCGGTGAGCACGCCATCGGTGCCGCCCTCGACGGAGCGGGCGGGCAGGGGGCGATACCAGATATTGCGGAAGCGGACGGGATTGCCGTGGTCTTGGAGTTTGAGCGGGCCCTGCGCGGGGTAGGGACCGGCGACCGAGCGTTTCAGGTGACCGCCCGGGCCCTCGAGGGGCGTGTGGTCCTGCACGAGCACGCCGTTGCAGAAGACGGTGAGGTAGCCGGGATCGAGGACCTTGGTGCCGGCGTAGACGGGGCGACGGAAGATGATGTCGATCACTTGGAATTCGCCGGGAGCGTGGAGGGCGTTCGCGAGCGGAGGATTGATGCCATAAACGGAGGCGGCAAAACCGTCGGCGTAGGTCGGGTTGTTGTAGTTGTCGAGGACTTGGACCTCGACGAGGCCCATGAGGAAAATGCCGCTGTTGCCGCGGCCCTGGCTGTCGCCCTGGACGTTTTTCGGGGCAGCCCATTCGACGTGAAGCTGGCAGTCACCGAATTGTTCCTTGGTGCGGACGTATCCGGATTTTGGCACACACTCCATGGCCCCGTCTTTCACGATCCATTTCGACGGAGCGCGCGGGGCGTCGGCTTTCGTGTCGGCCTCCCACTTTTCGAGGGAGGAGGCGGTGCCATCAAAGAGGACGATGGCGTCGGAGGGTGGTTTGCCGGGCTGGGTGGCGGAGCTGAACGTGCCGGGCTCGACGCGTTTGGGCTGCGGGCGATTTTGGTCATGGATGGACCACGGGTGGTGCCGGTCAGGGGCGTCGCCGTAGAACGGCGAACCCGTGGATTGGGCGGCGTGGGTGAGCGCGGCGAGGAGCGAGGCGAAACCAAGGACGAGGAAGGCGGAGCGGAGTTTCATGGGGGGAAGGCGGTGGGGAGGGGAAGGACGAAGGACCAAGGACCAATGACCAAGGTGGTGCGGACGGGATCCAAGCTGGCCAAAGGGGAGTGGCAAATCGTAATTGAGGCTGTGCGCATACAATCACCGCCGAATATTTTGTGGATCGTCACCACGCAGTGGCGGGCGCAGGCGTGCGGTTACGCGGGTGATCCGAATGTGCGGACGCCGCACCTCGATGCGTTGGCGGCGCGGAGCGTGAATTATGCGCAGGCGGTGACGCCGCATCCGTTTGGGCCGATGGCGCGGGCGGCGCTGTTGACCGGCGTGCCGTCGCCGGAGAATGGCGTGCGGGAGTATTTTGACGCGTTGCCCACGGATGCGCGGACGATAGCGCACGAGATGCGGGAGCGCGGGTATACGACGGCGTTTTTCGGAAAGTGGGGGGTGGGGAAACGAGATCCGAGTGTGCCGCTGGTGGGCGAGGCGGCGGCGAGGGTGATCGTGCCGGAGAGTGAGCGCGGTGGGTTTGAAGCGTGGGAGGGATTTGAGGGCGGATTCTTGCTGAATGATCCGTGGCTGCAGGGGACGGCGAAGGATTTGGTGCAGCCGACGCAGGTGCGGGGCTACCAAAGCGACGTGTTGGTGGGGCGGGCCCTGGCGTGGTGCGAGCGGGTGGGTGGTGGGAAGCAGCCGTGGTTTGGTGTGCTCAGCCTCGAGGCGCCGCATCCGCCTTATGATGCGCCGGCAGCGGGCGTGGTGCCGAGTGATCCGGCGGGCGTGGTGCTGGCGAAAAATGTGCCGCTGGGTGGCGACGTGGAGGCAAAGGCGCGGCGGGAACTGTCAGGTTATTACGCGCACATTGAGGCGACGGACCGCGCCATTGGAGCGCTGTTGAACGCGGTGGCGGAGGAGGTCGTGGTCGTTTTTACGAGTGTGCATGGCGACCTGCATGGGGCGCACGGTTTGTTTAGGAAGGGTTGGCCCGACGAGGAAGCGGTGCGGGTGCCCCTCTTGGTGCGAAGGCCCGGGGTGGTGGCGCGACGGGACGACGGGGCGATTTCGCTGGTGGATTTAGCGGCGATGACGCGGGCGTGGGCGGAGGGCGGGGAGGCGTTTGTGACACGGAGCCACAGCTTGATTTCGATGCCATCGGTGGTGGCGCTGCCGCACCAGGGTGATCGGAGTTGGCGGGGCGTGAGGACGCCGGCGCGCAAGCTCGTGCTCGATGAGCGCGGGGAGCCGTGGCTGTTTTTTGATTTGGAGCAGGACCCGCTGGAAATGAAAAACCTCGTCGGAGAACCGGCGAGGCGAGGAGAGATCGCGGAGTTGGGCGCGCGGGCGGGGCTCGGTTAGCGCCGCGGAGGCAGCGCGTTTTCCGCATCAAGGCTACGCTGGCGGGCACGGTAGGTGAACACGAGGTCGCGGGGAAACATGATGGTGAAGAGCCAAGGCAGAAGGACGGCGCTGAAGCCCAGCGCCAGGAGGATGAGCGATCTTTTGCCATCTAACCCAACCCCGATGCCCACCAGCAAAAGGGCGAGGCAGGGGAAATACGCCACGGGGATGCGCGAGCCGGCCGCGATGGCGATGGCGAGGATGATGGGGAAGCCGGCGATGATGGGCGGATAGACGCCGAGGAGCAGACCGGTCACGAAGGCGAACGGCGCGTGGGCCGCATCCTCTTCCTTGCAAACGAAGGTCTGGAGGCCGACAGCGATGATCATGACAGCGCCCTCGGTGCCGAGGACGCTGTAGCGTAGGAAGCCCGCGCCGCCCGGACTGAGTTTCAGGGCTTCGATCAGCAGCCAGCCGCCGAGGGCGGCGCGGCCGAGGTCGATCCAGTGCAAGCCGAGGGAAAGAACCGACGACCAGTGACCGTCCCAATCGCGAGAGATCGAGCGAAAGCGGATTTTTTTCCCGTGAAAAAGCCCGATGGGAAGCAGCAGGAGAAAAAGGGCGGGGGCGAATTTGAGCCAGTCAATGATCATGCGGAGCGGGAAGGAGGCGGAAAGAGCGGTGGCAGGAGAGAGGGAGCGCGGGCAATGAGGGAGGGTGAAGATTTAGGCGAGGGGAGCGAGAGCGATATTTTCGGGGCGCGTGTGCGGAGAGCAAGGATTGGGCCGGTCGTGGGGTGGGTTTTGCCAGGAGGGCGCGCCGACTCGGCAATCCCCGGGGGGGGGGGCGATTCGTCGATGTTCGTTACCCAATCAATTGCGGCGCTTTTTTTACTTCGTCGGATTTGCCGAACTGCCGCCGGATGGCGGCGGAGATTTCGTGCATCTTGACGGGCTTCGAAATGTAGTCGTCCATGCCGGCGGCCAAGCAGAGCTCGCGGTCGCCCTGCATGGCGTTGGCGGTGAGGGCGATGATCTTGGGTTGGCGCTCAGGCGAGAAACGAAGGCGAATCTGTCGGCTGGCTTCCAGGCCATCCATCTCGGGCATTTGAAGATCCATGAGCACGAGGTCGTAGCGCCGGGCTTCCAAGGTGCTGAGCACCTCGAGACCGTTGGCGACGGCATCGGCGCGGTAGCCGAGGCGTTCGAGGAAGCGGAGGGCGACCTTTTGATTAACGGCGTTATCTTCGGCGAGGAGTACCTCGAGGGGAAATTCTTCGCTGATCGTGTGTTCGGCGGACTTGGTCGCGGCGGCGGCGGCGAGGTGGGGATTGAACAAGGAGCCGATGGCCTGGATGACGGAGGCGGTGCGCAGGGGCTTCGACGTACTCGCGAATAACTGGCCATCACCGGGGGTGGTCGGCGAGGTTTGGCCGAAGGGATACATGACGAGTCGGGGACACCGCAGGGCGGTGAGTTTTTCGAAAGACGTGGGCAGCTCAGTGTCGCCGCCGTCCAGCACGAGGAGCGCGGGCGCATGACCGAGGGTGGCCACGGCGGCGAGGGCCGCGGGCGCGTCAGGCACGATAATGCACGGGGCGCCCCAGCGTTCAAACAAGGTGCGGAGGCGGGCCTGGGTGCTCGGGTGGTCCTCGACGCACAGGATCGTGCCACCGCGGAGCAGGGCGGGGAGGGGCGGCAGACCGGTATCGGAGCCGACAGGGGCAGCCTCGGTCTGGATGGTGAAAATAAAAGACGAACCTTGGCCGTTGGTGCTCTCGACGCGAATGCCACCGCCCATGAGCTCGGTGAGGCGCTGGCAGATGACGAGGCCGAGGCCGGTGCCGCCGTATTTGCGGGTGGTGGAGGAATCGACCTGGGAGAAGGCCTTGAAGAGCCGATCGAGGCGATCCGGCGGGATGCCGATCCCGGTGTCGTGGATGTCAAATTCGAGAATGAGGCGCGACGGATCGTCGGCCACGCCTGCGGAGAAACCGAGGGGAGCAGGTTCGCGCATGGCGCGGCGGACTTCGAGCGAGATGCTGCCACCCGGGGTGAATTTGACGGCGTTATTGACGAGGTTGACGACGACCTGGCGGAGGCGGGTGACGTCGCCCATGATCCAGGCCGGGACCTCGGGTGCGATGTGATAGTTGAGTTCGAGTTTCTTCGACGAGGCCTGGAGGGCGAAGAGGTCGAGCGCCTCCTCGAGGCATAGGGCGAGCTCGAACGGAGTGCGCTCGAGTTCCATTTTTCCGGACTCGATTTTGGAGAAGTCGAGGATGTCGTTGATGATGGTGAGCAGGGCTTCGCCGGAGGTGCGGATGGTGTTGACGAAGTCGCGCTGCTCGGCGTTGAGCATGGTCTCCATGAGGAGGCTGGTCATGCCGATGACGCCGTTCATGGGGGTGCGGATTTCGTGCGACATGGACGCGAGGAATTCGCTCTTCGCGCGGGAAGCTTCGTCGGCTTCGGTCTTGGCGCGGCGGAGCTGATTCTCGGTCTCGACGCGGGCGGTGATGTCGTTTTCGACGGCGATGAAATTTTCGACTTCGCCGCTGGCACCCCGGACGGGCTGGATTTCGAGGTGGAGGTGGTATTTGCGACCGGACTTGGAATAGTTGACGACGTCGGTGCTGATGCTTTGGCCGCGCGACATGGCGGTGCGGATCCGGACGACGGTGCGAATATTGGTGTCGGGGCCGAAGAGAAAGTGGGCGGGGTTTTTGCCGACGACCTCTTCGAGGCGGTATTCCATGACCCGGCAGAACGCTTCGTTGGCCCATTCGATGCGTCCGTCGGCGGAGCCGATGAGGACGGGATTGTCGGTCTTGGAGGCGACGAGCGAGAGTTTGCGGGCTTCGGCTTGGGATTCGCGGAGTGCGAGCTCGGCCTCGCGACGGGCGGTGATATCCTGCACGGTGCCGATGATGCGGGTGGGATGGCCATCGGGGCCGGTGGCGACGGATTTGGAGCGGGTGTAAACCCAGCGCCAATCGCCGGTGCGGGCGCGGACCCGATACTCGGGTTCGATGAAGGTGGCGATGCCGTTGAGCTGGGATTCGGTGCGGCGACGGTAGAGCGGGAGATCGTCGGGGTGGATGAGCGATTGCCAGGCTTCGACGGTGGAAGGCATGCGGCCGTGTTCGAAACCGAGCATGGCCCAGAGGCCGGGGCTGTAGTAAACGTGACCGGCGGCGACGCTCCATTCGAAGATGCCGATCTGGGTGGAATCGAGGGCGAGGCGGAGACGCTCGTCGGAGACCTTGAGGCGAGCCTCGACGCGGCGACGTTCTTCGTTTTCAGAAAAAAGTCGCTTGTTGGAAATCTCCGCCGCGCGCTGGCCCGCGCGGGCGGTGCGGGCGAGGTGAAACGTGATGCCGAGGAGAATGGTGATGCCAAAGCCGGCGACGAGGGCGAGCTCGGGGAGGGAGCGGCGGTCTTGGGTCAGCGCGGTATCCGAGGGCGTCAGACGAAAGCGGATGAGGCGATTGGCCAGCGAGACGGTCTTGTTCACGGTGAGTTCTTCGTTGCGGGTGACGTCCGTGGCTCCGCGGTTGTAGATGGTCTGGCCGCCGATCGCGATGGCGATATGGTAGTCGGTGCCCAAGCTGGTGGGGAGGGCGGCAATGCTCCGGGTAAACATGGTCTCGTAGACATACTCGGCCCCGAGGAAGCCGATGAGGCGGTTGCCGCGCAGGACGGGGGCGTAGATGACCGCACCTTTTTCTTCGAGGCCTTGATTAAAGACTTTGAGGCTGGCGGAGATGACCGGGGCCCCGGTGTTGAGTTTGCGGGCGGTCTCGAGGGCGGCCCGGCGTTCCTCGACGCTGATATGTTCAAAGCCGATGGAGCCTTCGTTGCCCGCCAAGGGATGAATCCAGCGGGTGCGCAGGGTGGGTTCGACGAAGGCGATTTTGACGCAGCCGAATTCACCGGAGGTGATCATCTGGCGGGCCGCGTCGTCTTTCCAGAGCTCGGGATTATCGCTCCAGCTGCGGGCGAGGCGCTCAATCTGGGTGGCTTGCTGGTCGAGGGTGTTGCCGATCTGGAGCCCGAGCTGAGTCATCGAAGAATGGGTGCGCTGGGTGAGGGTCAGGTTTTCCCGGTCGCGGAGTCCCACGCCAAGAATGACGGTCAGCGTAAGGCACGCGATGACGGCGGGCATGGGGGCCCACGCCGGCGGTCCGCCCTCGGTTTTGATGCTCTCGCGCCAAGCCAGCAAGATGAGCGCGAGGCCCAGCAGCAGGAGGCAAGCGGCGGTGACGGGTGGGGTCGCCGTGGCCGTGCCCCAACTGTAAACGGCGGGCAGACCGAATACGTAGCCGAGCACGGTGGACAGGCCGGCGGCGGACAGGATGGAGCCGGTGACGGCTTCGGCGAACAGACGCCCTGGCGCGCCCCCGCGGAAAGTCCGCCAGGCCAGAGTGAGTCCGGCGAGGACGAGGCAGGTGGCCACCAAGGCGGACATGCGACCCGGTTGGTCGGTGTTGATCAGCAGGTGATCGCGGACCAGCAGTTCGTCGATTTGCAGGTTTCGATGGAAAAGAATTTCGCAGAGCGTGAGGGTGCCGATGAGCGCGGGGAGGGCGGCCAAGGCGGCGGCACGGCGATGGCCGGATGCAATCGAGAGCAAGACGCCGCCGAGCACGGTGAGTCCGAGCGCGGTATTGGCCTTCATCGGCGCGGTGTTGAGGAAGGGTTGGATCAACTCGTCCAAGTGGAGCCACCAGCCGAGCAGGGTGGCGGCGCCGACGAACGCGATTACCCCGGCCAACGTGAGCGACGCACGTTCAAGCCAACTGCGGCCGGGCAATGTCTGGAGCGAATCCATTAAGGCGTTTTACCTACCAAAACAAACGGTGGGTGCTGGGCAATGCGTTTTCCTCGTCGGGGAGTTGAGGGGGTCAAGGTTTGGGGGTGGCAGCGGCGGCTGGAGTGAGGGTCTGGGGGCCGAGCGGAGGGGTGGGCACTGGGGTGGTTTCACCGGGAGCGAGGGAGCGGAGCAAATTGGTCGGGCCGACCACAAAGGACCATTCGGGTTTATCGAGGGTGCCGCGGAGCTTGACCTCAAAAATATTCGAGAAGGGCGTGAGCACGGCCCCGACGACGCTTTTGAGCAGGCTGTTGCTTTCCTGGAACGGGAAAATTTTGGCCTTAAAGTCGAGCACGCGGCGGTCGAGCGCGAATTCGCCGTGGGCGTCGATGGCGGAATTGGCCCCGCGGAGTGTGAGATCGGGAAAGGTGAGTTTGGGGCCGTCGATTTGGAAGGACGAGCGGGCGGAGTTGAAGCGGAGCGAGGTGAACGTGAAGAGTTCCGAGAGGAGGCCGAGCAGTTGGACTTCGCCGAGGCCGGCACCCTGCAACGTGGCGTGACCGGCGCCGTGGTAGCTGAGCAAGTCCTGGTAACTGCCCTCTGCGGCGGCGGTGAGATCGAGGTGCACATTGGCCTTTTCTTGCAGGAATTTTCCGGGCGCGGGGACGGGCACGCCTTGTTTTCGGGCGGTGAAGGCCTGCAGCGTGGCGACGGCCCGACTGAGGCCGGCGTTCTTCAGCGTGTAGTCGAAACGGATACGGCGAGCCGGGCCCTGGCCGAAAATCTTCGCGTTGCCCGTGAGCAGGCCTTCGGCGAAACGGGCCTGCATACTCGTCACGTCGATGTCGTTATCCCGGGTGGCGGCGGTGAACACGAGATCCTCCACGGGGAAGTCTTGGAAGCGAAACTCTCCGGTCGTGCGGCCCGCGATTTGAAACGCCGTATGGGCACCGCCGGGAGCGGAGGGGCCGTCGATTTGGCCGCTGATCTTCAACTCCGGCGGAGCGGACCATTGGAAGGGGGCGAAAATCGATGCGCCCAAGGGGCCCAGCATCGTGACGGCGAGCGACGGGTCGAGCGATGACACGACCTCAAAGTGGAGCGACCGGGCGGCTTGGGAGACGGGATCGGTGGAATAGGAAAAGGTGCCTTGCGCGGTGCCGGTGGCGTGCGTGGCGAAAACCTCCGGCGCGTCGTAGTAGCCCGGGCTGATGAAGAGGCGGGTGCGCACGCGATCGAGGGCACCGCCGCGGATGACGGGCTGCGCGCTGTCGGCGAAAACGAAGACCCTAAAACGGCGTCCTTCGGTCCAGCGACCGGCGACTTCGACGCTGGCGGCGGGCGGGGCGGCGGGAAACTGGAGTTGGCGAAAAAAATTGGGCCACCAGTCGCGAAACCAACCGGAGATGGCGAGTGGGCGCAGGCGGCCCTCGAGGAGAAAGCGATAGTCGAAGGAGCCGAGATCTTGGGCGAACGTGCCGTGCGCAAAATTATCACCGATGCGGGCGAATACTTCGGAGGCGTAAAAATGGCGGCCGTCGAAGGTGAAGCGCGCGCGGCCTTCCTCGAGGCGGACGTGGTAGGCGTCGACGCCCCGGAAGGCGACGCGGGCGGAGAGGTGCTCAAATTTCCAGCCGGGGCCGAGGCGGGCCTCGCCGGCGGCGTGGTCGAGGGTGGCGAAATCAAAATATTTTCGCACGTCGACCCGGATGTTTGCACCCAACGGGGTGAGGATCGTGGGCGAGATCGTGCCGTCGAAGCGCACGGTGGCGGTTTGCGCAGCGAGGTCGGCCTCGACTTGGAAGGCGAGGGGCGCGCCCAGGAGGAGCCCGTGGACGGCGGCGGTGAGTTGCGGGAGAGGTCCGGGCGTGAGGTGGGCCACGACCGATCGCGCGGCGAAACCGGCGGCGGAAAGCGCATCGGCCGAAACGTCGAGTTTGCGTGGGAGGAATTGCAGGCGGCCGGGCCGGAGCGTGCCTTGGACGAGCGCGCGGACCTGGAGTGCGTGGGCCCCGAAAGGGAGCGCGACGGAATCGGCGGTGAGGTCGAGCCGAGCCGTGACGGGGGCGTCGCCGAAGAGAGGAATTTTTGTGACGACGTGGAGCCCGTAGGCTTGGACGGCTTGCGGGATAGCCAGCTTCAGGCCGCGGGCGAAGAGGGTGACGTGCGCGATGGCGATGCGCGATTCGGAGGGGGCGAGTTCGAGCTGGAGGGTGGGTTGGTCGAGGGCCTGGAGTTGGGCGATGGCGGTCGCGAGCTGGCGGGAGATGGCCGCATAGTGGCGGGCGAGGAATTCGGCGATCGGCAGGGAGCCGGACCGGGTGGGGTCGCGGGGCGGGAGGTAAATGGCGCCGTGGGCGATCAGCGAAAGGCCGGCGACGCGGCCGGAGAGTTGCGCGAGTTCGAGGGTTTGTTCGTGCGGAATGAGGGTCGTATCCAGATCGCGGAGAATTTCCTCGGCCCGGCCGCTGGGCGAAAGCATCGCGGGGATGGCGAGGCTCGCGCCGGAGAGGCGGAGCTCGCGGGGCTCAAATTGACCGCTCGCGAGCGCCCACGGATTGAGGCGCACGTAAATGGCGCGAGCGGAGATGATGGGTTCATTGAAGGCGGGGAGGGAGAGGCGGGCGTTTTCGATCAAGACGCGACCGGTGGGATCAAACGAGGTGCGGCCGAAGGTCGCGCGGACGCCGGAGGCGGCGAGGCGTTCCTCGAGTGAGCGGAGTAAAAAACCGGGGACTTCCAGTTCTTGGTGCGTCGCGATGTAGGTTTGGGCCCCGAGCAAGAGTGCGAGGACGAGCCAGAGGGACCAGAGGGTGAAGGAGCACGCGCAGGCGCTGCACCAGCGGGTGCCGGTCCAGAGGTTTTGAAATGCGCGACGCATCGGGGAGAGGCGGTGGAAGGCGGACGGAGGTCCGCCCTACTTGGGGGGGGCGGGGTCGCGGGGGCCGTAGGTCAAGGTCCAGAGCGCATCGAGGAGGGGCTGTTCGATTTCGAAGACGGCGTCGAATTCCTTGGAGCCGGCGAGTTGTTGGGCGCCGCCGACGCGTTCGGTAAACAGCATCGTCCGGGTGCTCGTCTGCTCGCCGCCGGTGCCGCCGGGGAGTGAGACGGTGGCTTCGAGTTGGTAGCTCCACGGCCGATCGGCGCCGGCGACGGTCACGCGAGCGGTGAAGGTGTCTTGCACAAAGTGTTTCGCGCGCGGGGTGCGGAGGTGATCGAGGAGGGTTTCGAGCGCGGCTTTTTTTGCCGCGGGTTCGGTGGCGAAGACGCTGGGCCAGGATTCATTGGCGGCGAGTTTGTGGGTGTAGAGCGGGACCGCGCCCGCGGAAGGGGTGGTGAGGGTGAGCGCCGAAATCGTCGCGGTGGGTGGGAGGGCGGGGAGTTGACGTTCGCGCCAGTCGCGCGGGGTGAAGGAAAGTTCGCGAGCGAGGTCGAGGTCGACGGCGTAGATGGAGCCCTTGGGGTTGGTGAGCGGATCGAGGCGGGCGTAGACGGCTCCTTGGGCATCGGTGCCGAGTTGGAGTGTGACCGTGGTGGACGGGTGGGGCTTGGCAGGTTGGCCGTTCAGGGGCGGGGCAGCGGCGCTGGCGAGGGTCAGCGTCACTTCGCGTTCGGGGCGGTTGAAGCCCCATTTTTCCAAGTCGGCGTTGCCGGGCGCGTCGCTCATGAAACCGCCGGCGGCTTTGGCGGCGAGGAGGCTGAGCTGTTCGAGCAAACGTTGGACGACGGCGCGATCAGCGGGCGTCGTCTGTGGTCCGGACGCCGTGGCACCGCGGCGGACGATTTGCCAAGGGGCGTCGGCGGTGGCGGTGCCGGCGTCGATCCGTTGCAGCGTGAGCGGCGGCTGGTTGGGGGCGGTGAGGGCGACGGCGGTGACGCTGGGCAGTTCGAATTCGAGGAGACGTTTTTCGCGGAGGCTAACTTGGGCGTTGCGCAGGGTGGTGAGGAGGGCGGAGGGCACGGCGACCGTGAAGACGGCCGCACGACCTTCGAGCTGAGCGTAGTATTCGACGGCCGCGTCCGCGCCGGGCGAAGGAGGAGTGGCGGGCGTGGGGGGGGGCGCGTGCGGAATTGGCGAGGGGGTATTTGGGCTTTGAGCAACGGACGGGGGGACGGGTTCGCCGAGGAGGAGGGTTTCGCGGCGGTTGTTGCCTTCGACGGTGATGCGGAGCGAGGGGGTGGTGGCGGGGAGAATCGCCGGCGGGGTGGCGGGGCTGAACGATTTGACGCGGAGGTGATTGAGACCGGTGATCGCGAGATCGATGGCGGTCTGGCTCGCGCGGGCGTTGTTGATGATGGTGTCGAAGAGCCACCGGTTATTCTCGCGGCGGATGCGGAGGCGCACGGCGGAGGATTGCACGAGGAGCCCGCGCGCTTCGTAGCCGGGCACGGTGAGGAGGGTATCGGCGCGGAGTCGATCGAGGCCGAGCGAAAGGCTGTCGGCGAGGCCGCGGGCGACGACGTGGATGCGTTCGCTGTCGGGGGAAAGCACATACAGACGATGGCCGATATTGGTGGAGTCGCCGATGCGCAGTGTGGTGGCGGGTTGCTCGCCGGAGGCGAAGGAGACGGTGAGCTTGGGGCGGTCGAGGCCGTAGTCGGCGAGGGACATGCTGTTATTCGCGAGGTCCTTGGCGCTGAAGCTGGAGACGTTTTCGAGGAGCTGGAGCTCGTGAATGATGCTGCTGACCGCGTGAGGGTTGGCGGGCCACTCGAGGGGTTTGGTGAGCCACCACGTGTCGCCGCGACGGGCGAGGGCGAAGGAGCCGCCCGGGGCGGTGCTGGTGACTTCCAGGGTGCGGATGTCGGCGGCCTCGGGGCCGAGCACGCGGCTGCGGGCGTCGCGGGCGCGGGGATCCGTCATCCACTGGCGCTCGAGTTTGAAGATAAAAAAGAACAGCGCGACGTTAAGGAAGACGAGGACGAGAGTGACTTTGGTGCGCATACAAAAAGTTTAAGTCAGAAGTTTAAGTTTAAGGACCGGGCGGCGCGAGTCGGGGGCGTTTGGTTTTTCTGCGACTTGAACTGCTTACTTCAACGGGCGCGCGGCGCGCCTCAGCGCCGCCTCGTCCAGTAGACGGCGAGGCCGAGCAGGGCGGCGATACCGGGGAGGACAAAGAGGAGGGCGTAGCGAAGTTTCAGGAAAACGTCGGCGCTGAGGGCGAGTTGGAAGCGTTCGATGGGGCGGGCGGGGACGTTGAGCTGAGTGTCACGGTCGACGGTCCAGTTCACGGCGTTGAGGAAAATATTCAGGTTGCCGGCGTTGACGATGCGGTTGTTCACCGGGAGATCGCCGCTGCCGAACGCGACGAGGCGACCGCCGCGGACGCTGAAGGGCAGGTTATCGCGGACGGCGAGGCGTTCCGAGGCGACGATGACGCCGAGGCGGTTGGCGGGGTCCATGCCGGGAAGAGGAGTGATGTCGATGCCGCGGTTGAAGCGGGGGAGCTGGCTGAGGTCGCGGTAGCTGACCTCGCCCCAGGCGGACGTCGAGGTGGCGGCGACGGTAACGGTGTTGAGGCTGGTGCCGGAGCTGCGGCCGGGGTCGGGGCGCACGGTGCGGGTGCGGCCGAGCAGGAGTTTGAATTGATAATTGATGAGCGTCTGCGTGATGGGGTGGGTTTTGTCGAAGGCGAGAATGACCAAGTCGCCACCGTCGCTGACGTTGGCGGGGCCGGTGTCGAACACGAGGTCGTCGTCGACGAGGACGCCCCAATCGAGGAGGAGGTCTTCGAGGCCGTGGGGGTAACCGGGGGCGAGGAAGAGCAGGAGGCGGCCGGCATTGGTCCGGAGATATTCCCGGAGGAGTTCTTGTTCGGCGGCGGTGTAGCGGCTTTGTGGCGCGACGGCGATGAGGAGGGCGGCATCGGCGGGAATCTTGCGACTGACGCCGAGGTCGAGGCCGTCGACCTCGAAGTTTCGGATCCGGAGTTGGTCGCGCGCGACGGTGAGGCCACGGTTACCGTCGGGTTCATCGGGGCGGAGTTCGCCGTGGCCGGCGAGGAAGTAAATTTTTTTGCGGGCGGGGCTGGAAACGTCGAGGAGGGCGGCGGTGATGGCCTGTTCGCCGATGAACGCTTCACGCTGTTTGTCCTTGTAGCGGTAGAGCTCGGCGAGGGGCACGGCGCGGGGATGGTCGCCGCAGCGGAGCAGAATCACGTCGGGCTGTTCGAGGCCGAGGGCTTCGGCTTCGCGGCGGTTTTGATAAACGTCGAGGTATTTGACGGTGATCTTCCCGGCTGGATTGGCGTCGCTGGCGTTGGCGTATTCGCGGAGGAGGCCGCGGACCTGCGGGTTCTCACTCTCGTCCCCGATGGTGGCGACGATTTGCACGGGGCGGTCGAGTTGCCGGAGGTAGGAGAGGGTCTCAGGCGAGAGGGAGAAACTGCGATGTTGGGTGAGGTCGCGGCGCCAGTGGAGGTTGCGGGCGAGGTAATTCAGACCGCCGAAGAGGGTGAGAAAAAGCACGGCCTGGAGCACGAGGTTGATCGTGCGGATCCAGCGGGCGGTGCGGAAGCTGTCGGGGGAGGACAAGGCGGATGAGGGGAGGGAGAGACGGAGGGACGGACCGAGGGCGGGAGGGAGAAAGGAACGGGGGATTGGTCTCAGCTGTGTAGCAGTTTTGCTTCGACGCCGAGAATGCTGAAGATGAGGGCGAGGACGGTACCGCTGAAATAAAAGAGGATCTGGCGGGCGTCGATGACTCCGCGGGTGAAGTCTTCGTAGTGGGAAAAAACTTGCGCGTAATCCACGGCGGATTTCATCGGCGCGAGGAGGTCGCGGTTGAGCCACGTGGCATCGGAGAGAAAGCGGACCCCGACGATCAAACCGGCGAGCATCGTGAAGCAAAGAATGCCGGCGACGGACTGGTTGCGGGAGAGTGAGCTGGCGAAAACCCCGACGGCGACGAAGAGCAGACCGGACACGGCGACGAAGAGGTAGCCGCCGATCAACGGACCTGCGTCGAGAAACCGGGAGTCGCCGGCGAAGCGCTTCAGGATGTAGAAAAATCCGCCGGTTGAGGCCCAGAGGGAGACGTAGAGCAGATAGGCGGCGGAGTATTTGGCGAGGACGACTTCCGTGGTGGTGACGGGCGTGGTGAGGAGGGTTTCAATGGTGCCCAGGCGGCGTTCTTCGGCGAGGCACTTCATGGTGAGGAGCGGCACGATGAACAGGACGGGGAACCAGAAGATGGAAAAGAAAACGTGGGCGGGTGAGGTGTCCTGCGGGGTCTTGCTGTAGCTTTCAAGGATGCCGGTGAACATAAAACCCATCACGCCGAGAAACATGACGGCCGCGATGTAGGTGCTCGGGTTGACGAGCAACATGCGGACTTCGTGACTGAGGAGAGTGAGGTAGTGTTTCACGAGGAAATGACCAATGACTAATGTCTAATGACTAATGGCGGAGGCGCGCGGTGGGGCGGGCGACCGCGTGCGAAGGCGCGCGGCCAGAAGGTGAGGGACGGTTGAGAATTGAATGCGAGCGATGATCATTGGTCATTAGACATTGGGCGTTCGGTCATTTCGCCGCGGGCTTGGGCGCGGCGACGGCATCCCAACTGCGGCGCGTCGCGGCGAGGAAAACATCCTCCAGTGTCGAGTGCACGCGGCTGAGTGAACGCACGCGCAGGTTTTGCGCGAGGAGGGCGCGCAGGAGAGGCTCGCCGAGTTCGTCGGCGCGGTCGGTCGTGAGGGCGACGGTGCGGAAGCCGCCGAGGTCCGGTCTCGTCTGCGAGGTGATGGTGAGCGTGGGTTCGACGGCGGCGAGGTGCGCCGGGAGCGACGTGAGGTCGCCCGCCACTTCGAGTTGGTAGTTGGAACCGCCGAGGACTTCGCGGCGGAGATCGGCGGGAGTGCCTTGGGCGACGACGCGGCCTTGATTGATGATCAGGACGCGGTCGCAGGTCATTTCGATCTCGGGGAGAATGTGAGAGGAGATGATGACGGTCATGCGGCCGCGGAGGCTGGCGATGAGATCGCGGACGATGAGGATCTGATGCGGGTCGAGGCCGATGGTGGGCTCGTCCATGATGATCACGGGCGGTTCCGCGAGGATGGCTTCGGCGATGCCGACGCGTTGACGGTAGCCTTTCGAAAGCTGGCCGATGATTTTGTGACGGACCCTTTTCAGGTCGCAGAGTTCGAGGACTTCGTCGATGCGGGGGCTGAGTTTGCGGCGGGAGACTTCTTTTAGCCGGCCGCGAAAATAGAGATACTCCGAGACGCGCATGTCATCCGGCAGCGGGTTGTTTTCCGGCATGTAGCCGATCTTGCGTTTGATCTCATCGGGCTGGTGAGCGACGGACAGGCCGCAGATCTGGACACTGCCGGACGTCGCCGGCAGGTAACCGGTGAGGATGCGCATGGTGGTCGATTTGCCGGCGCCGTTGGGTCCGAGAAAGCCGATGATTTCGCCGCGCGCCACCGTGAAACTGATATCTGCGACCGCAGTGACCCCGGCGTAGGTTTTTACGAGGTGGGAGACTTCGATCGCGAGTGGTTGAGGCGCGGCGGCAGGTGCGGACATGGAAACGTTGGCTGAGGAGACGATAGACAGACGCAACTCTCGCGAGTCGGTTCCGTGCGCTCAATGCTCAACTTTGGGGTGGGGAGGAAAGGGGGCCGAACTTTGGCGAGGGCCTGCGCCAAACGACACCAAGGCAGCGTTCCGATTTGCCCGCCGCGCGCCAGGCAGGAAAGCCGCCCCCATCGCCAACGTGCGCCCGCCCGCGTTGTGCAGAGACACGTCGGTGGTGCACTGCGGCGTGGTGGTCGGCCGCGAGCCTGCACGCGCTCTTGGGCGCTCGGGCCAGCGCCCGCCAGCGGGCCACCGAGGTCGTCGGCGGGAAAGTGCCTTACTGGCTCGATCAATCTTGGCGTAAGTTTATGCGCCTGTTTGGACCGACCAGTGGGCGCTCGCTAAACCAATCGCCGGAGGAAGGGAGGAAGATTCTATGGGTAAGAATCTTGGCCCAACCACGAAGAATCGTTCCGCTCCAAGGTGCTCGTGGCCGATTCCTCCGCCCTGGCGCATTTCCCTCCCGAGAAAGCTGAAAGACCAGAGCAGGCGCAGCCGAAGGGGTTGTTC
>CAMBVX010000071.1 GCA_945871085.1 Opitutus sp. GAS368
GCGGTGCGCGCAGCGCTCTCTGGTTGCAAATCAAAGCCGATATGTTGGGCGTGCCGATCATGACACCGGCATCGCCCGAGCGCGCTTGTCTCGGTGCCGCGATGCTCGCGAGCGTGGCGGCGGGATGGCGGCGCGATGCGCACCAGGCAATGGAGGCAATGGTGTCGCTGGGCCGCGTCTTCGAGCCGGACGCAATCAGAGTTGCGCGATATCGCGATTGGATGCCCTGATAATCTTACGATGTGACACACAGCGTGCGCGGCAGCGGAAACGCAGAAACTTGGCATGCGGCCCGAAGGGGATTTGCCCTTCGCCCGCAAGGCACGTGTTTCATTTGCGACGGACGCACACGGGTAAACACGAGATATTCCTCCTGTGTTCGATGGTATCCGTCGTGAAAACGCTAATATCAATCGCCCAAAAGATTCAGACTTTGATTTGCCGAGTAGCCGCGAGCGCCAGCGAGTGGTGATCCGTCCACCCGCTGGCGCTCGCGGCTACCGAAAAGTCCAGGGTTCAATCGACGTTGGTATAATACAGTTTCTCAGGGCTTGCGCTTGGGGTGAGGAAAAGGCTTCTCCGGTTTTTCTGACCGGATTGAATCCAATCAGGATTTGCCACGGATTTGTCAGCGACTGTGTTTCTGGCTTTTTTCACCGCGCTTCTCTTCGTCTTGTTGTTTGTTCTACCTCAGCAAGAAAAGGGGGCTGTCATGAACTTCGCCATCGTCTGCACCCGCAACCCTGCGTTCTTGGCGTTCAAGAAGGCTATTGGTCACGACTCCGCACTGGAATTTCTCTTTAAATTGGTTGAAAGGTGCCAGAGCGAAAAGACGACCGAGCACTACCTGCCCGACGACTACATCGTTGCGGCGCTAGGAGCGCCCGACGACCTCAATCCTGAGACGGCCAACGTAGCGCTCATCAAACACCGCATCCTAACAGCCATCGACGGAACGGCCGACACCTACGGGGTTACGCTCTTCACCGATCAGAACGCCGGTCTGCTTGCCAGTTGGGAGAACGGGAGAAAAGGTGGGAGGGAAAAAGGAGCTGAGGCAGTCCCCCCCGTGCCTTCACCGGCCGCCATCCCCGTTGGCCATCAAAACAGGTCACCGAATAACCCGCAGGTAGTTCGCGCAGTTCAAGCCGCTAAGGAAGAGGATGAATTGGCCCGACTTCCGCGATGGGAGGGTTTGAAGGGGGCAAGCCGTTGATTGATCGCGGAGGCACCCCCACGGTGGATCTGTATTGTCGAGATTCCGCGATTCCGAACTGTCCCGCGAAGCCCTACGGCGTGCAGCGGCGGCTCGAGGGATAGCGCAAGACCAAGAAGCTTCCGACCAACAGCGGATTGAGAGTGTGATTTTCAGCCCTTTCCGCGCGACAGTGACCGTTCCCGGAACCGAAGGTCAGGTGGTGGCTTGGATTTCACCGTTCCAAAAACGGCGGCAAGTTTGGGATACCCCCATACCTTGGCCTACCACCCTCTGCGTCGCTGTGCAAAATACGGTTGGTATTGGAACGCGCCAATTTGGCGCTCATAGCACCCCGACCGATTCCTCCTTTCTGAAAAGTCCCGGGAAAAGCCTTCCCCCGTGACTACATCTTCCCGCCTTTCCGCTCTCGTCGAGTAGCGGAGCGCCTGGGTGGAGTTGTTCAAGTCGAGGTCATCCAGAATATCTTTGCTCATCACCTCGATGGGCGTGGCTAGATCATTAAAGTCAGTTGCCATCCGGCTGCCCGCGAGCGTCTGAGTGGCGACCCAAGCCATTTCGGCCTTCGAATCGATCATGAAAGAAGAAAGCGTGATGGTTTCATCTTGGTTCGCCGCCTGAGCGTTGCCGGTCGAAAAGGTGGCGGGCGATTGCGCAAGCCCGATGGACGAGACTAACGCTACGGCAAAGACAAGCCAACGACCAAAGCCCCAAAACAGTGACGAGACGCGGACGAAAAAATCCAATCGAGGGGTGACAGTCCTGGAGGATCTACTGTTTGGCTTTTGATCTCGCCGGACGCGTTATGCTCATCCGCCTATGATGCGGCGACGCTGATGCGAAGACCGGAGCCACGGGCACTGGCTCCGGAGCCGCCAGGGGAGTTCACGGCGCAGACAGTAGGGCAATACCGGCCGGACTAACATGCACGAAGCCCGGCTACGTTTTGCATTTTTGCAACCTTCACACTCCGACGCACCGCCACCGCGTAATAATCCACGCCCACCGCGGGTATTTTTGGTATCAGCGCTCCAGCGCAACCGCCACACCCATCCCGCCACCCACGCATAGTGCAGCAATCCCGCGATGGAGGTCGAGGTCCTCCATGAGATGCAGCAGCGTGACGACGATGCGGGCGCCGCTGCAGCCGATCGGATGGCCGAGCGCGATTCCGCCGCCGCGCTGATTGAGTTTTTTCAAATCGAGCGAGAGCTCGCGCGCGCACCCGAGCACCTGAACCGCAAAGGCTTCGTTGATCTCCACGGCATCGACATCGTCGAGCCGCCAGCCCGTTTCGGCGCAAAGTTGTTGGATCGCTGCCACCGGCCCCAAACCCATCGTCGCCGGGTCGCAGCCCACCGCGGTGGCCGCCACGATGCGGGCCCGCGCCGCGATCGAGTGCCGCCTCAGCGCCGCCTCGCTCCCCACGAGCACCAGTGCGGCGCCGTCATTGAGTCCGGACGCATTGCCGGCGGTGACTGTGCCGTTGGCGCGAAACGACGGCTTGAGCTGAGCGAGCTTCTCACGCGTGGTGTCGGCCCGCGGATGCTCGTCCGTGGCGATCTCGCCCTCCCGCGTGCGAATCGCGACGATCTCCCGCTGCAGCTGCGCCCGTGCCGTCGCCGCGTGCTGTTGGCTGAGGGCCGCGAATTCATCCTGCGCCTCACGGCCGATCGCCAGGCGGTCCGCAATCCGCTCGGCGGTTTCACCCATGCTGATCTTCAACTGCGGATCGGTCAGTCCGTCGGTGAAAATTGCGTCCGCCATCTCCCCGTTCCCGAGCTTCCGGCCCCACCGCAAGTCGGTCGAATAGTAAGGAGCTCGGCTCATACTTTCCACTCCGCCGGCCAAGATGAGCGAGGCCGCGTCGAGTGCGATTGCGTCCGCCCCGAGCAAAATCGATTTCAAACCCGACGCGCACACCATGTTCACCGTGAACGCCGGAGTGGTCTGCGGCGCGCCGAGCGCGAGACCGAGCTGCCGCGCCATGTTCATTCCGCTGCCAACTTGAAGCACTTGACCGAGGATAACCTGGTCGATCGCCGTCCGGTGTTCCGCAGCGACGACGGCTTGCGCGACGGGCAACGCCAGTTCGAGCGGTGAGAGCGATTTCAATCCGCCGCCAAAGCGGCCGATCGGTGTGCGCCGCGCAGCCGCGATAAAAATCGGTTTAGTATACTTCATGTTATGGCTTCGCGAAACAGTCTGCCGCCATGGGGCGGAATTGGCCGATCACGGGAGGAAATTCCATTTGGTTCAAAACGTGTTCGTCCAGCCGGATGCCGGGCGCCAGTTCACGCAGCGCGAGCCCTGCGGGGGTAAGCTCGAAAACGGCCCGCTCGGTCACGTAGAGCACCTGTTGACCGCGCGCGATCGCGGAAGGTCCGTGAAAACAAATTTGCTGCGGCTCCCGCACGAACTTCGCATGGCGCCCTTCGCGCACGATGCGCAGGCCGTCGTCCGCCATCGCCACCTCCAGATCACCCGCGCGAAACGAACAACAGAAAACCAATCGCTTGGCGCTCTGAGCGATGTTCATGAATCCACCGACGCCGGCAAAGCGGCCGGCGAATGAACTCACGTTGACGCTTCCCTCCGGTCCGACCTCCACCGCGCCGAGGATCGCGATATCGAGGCCGCCTCCGTCGTAAAAATCAAACTGCGCCGGCTGATCGATGATGGCCTCGGGAAACCAACTGCAACCGAAGTCCAATCCCGAGGCCGGCACCCCGCCGATGGGTCCGCTCTCAAGCGTGAGGATAAATTCACCCAGGCGCCCCGTCTCGGCCGCCACGGCTGCAACCGCCTCGGGCAGGCCAATGCCGAGATTGACGATGTCGCCGCGCCGAATTTCGGCGAGCGCGCGGCTACCGATGATGCTCCGTTCGGAGAAAGCGACGGGAGTAATCGGCCGATCCGTGCCGGCTGCGGTCACATAGTCCGGATTGAACGTCGCGCCAAACGTCTGCGGGTGATCGGCCGGTTCGGCGACCACCACGAAATCAACCAGCATGCCCGGAACGCGCACGGCTTTCGGATCTCCAATGCGATCCACCGCGCGCTCGACCTGCGCGATCACGATGCCGCCGTGGTTTTTCGCGGCTTGCGCAATCGGCAGGACCTCGCCGATCAAACCCTCCCGCTCCATCGAGAGATTCCCCAGCCGGTCCGCGCTGCTGGCGCGAATCAGGGCGACGTGCACCGGAAAACTGCGGTAGCGCAGCCACGGTTCACCATCGAGCGTCAGCCGTTCCACCAGCGGCTCCACCGTGCGCTGGTTCAGGCGTCCGCCACCGTGCAAGGGGTCGACGAAGGTATTGAGCCCGACTTTGCTGAAAATCCCCGGGCGCTTCGCCGCAATCTCCCGAAACAATCCGCAGATCACACCTTGGGGAAAATTGTAGGCTTCAATTTGGTTCTCCAGCGCCAGCCGGCCCAGCTTCGGCGCGAGATTCCAGTGTCCTCCCACGACGCGCTTCACGAGCCCGGCATGAGCGAGGTGATTCAATCCGCGCTGACCGCGATCACCCTGGCCGGCCGCGTAAAGCAGTGTGAGATCGCGTGGTGTCTCGGTGGCGAGAAAACGTTTTTCCAACGCCGCCGTCAGGGCCTCGGGGTGACCCGCGCCCACAAAGCCGCCCACGGCGACGGTTGCGCCGCTCGGAATCGCGGCCACCGCCTCGTCGGCCGCCACGATGCGGGCCGCACCTCTCATCCGCGCCAGCCTCCGTTGACCTCGATCGTTTGTCCGCTGACGTAGGCCGCGAGTGGTGAACACAGGAAAAGGGCGACGTTGGCGACGTCCTCGGTCGCACCGAAGCGCGCCAGCGGAATATTTTTCATCATCTCGGCCCGCACATTTTCGGGGATCGTCGCCGCCATCGAAGTTTCGATCACGCCGGGCGCAATCGCGTTGGCCCGAATGCCGCGCCGCGCACCCTCGCGGCTGACCACGCGCATCATCGCCTGCACGCCAGCCTTGGCGGCGGCGTAGTTCGCCTGCCCGTAAAATCCCTGAATCGCCGCGATGCTGCCCATGCTGACGACCGCGCCGCCGTCGCGCATGATTTCGAGCCCGAATTTGCAGCAGTGAAAAACGCCCGAAAGATTTACATCGATGACGACGTTCCATTCGTCGAGCGACATCTTGGCCAGGGAACGATCGCGCAGAATAGCCGCGTTGTTGATCAGGAAATCGATGCCCCCAAAACGCTGCTTCAAGTCCTGCATCATGGCTTGAACCGCCGCGGCGTCGGCGACATCGGCCGCCACCGTGCACGCACTGAGGGGGCGCAGCGCATTCAACTCGTTGACCAACGTCTCCGCATCCTGACGGGTGCCGCCGAGGTCGGGATGATTCACGGCGACTGTGGCGCCGGCCCGGTGAAAGAGTCGCGCCATCTGCGCGCCGATGCCTTGTGACGCACCGGTGATCAGCACAGTTTTTTGGGACAGATTGATTTCAATACTCATAATGGCTCAGCAGTGGGTCCGAGAACGCGATGGGGCGAGAGGGGCTTGGTAATTTGCGATGCGCTCGGTGCCATCAGCATCTGCTTTGCGGTCTGCATCCACGCAAAGTAATTTCATGCCCCAATGGTCGGGATTTTCAGCAATTCACCGCCCTTGAGTGCGGATTGATGGGCTATGATCCCAGGCACCGTGTAGGCGAGCGCTTCGCCAATATCAATCGCTGGCCGCCGCCGATGCTGCACGGCATCGACGAACTCGTGTGTGATGAAGGTGTGCGACCCTTCGTGTTTGCTGTCGTGGCGCAATGGCTCGGGCAGCAGATCAGTTTTCCACCATGCCGTGTCTTCGCGCCGCAAGAGCTGCGGTTTTTGCCGCGCGCCGTTCGCAGCCCCTTTCCCCGGCTCGGCCGCGAGCGTCCAGATTTCGCCTTGGGCGTTCAGGGACATTTTCGTGCCGAACCAGCTGGCCGTTGTGCCGTTATCCACCGGTCCCTCCCACCAGACGCGTACGCGAAACGGTGTGCCCCGGTCGCTGCGGAACATCGCGGTCTCGTTCCAGAACGGATTGTCGGCAAACGCGTTTTTCCGGAGTACGGGATCGTTGTTTCCCCACCCGGTGCAGCTCACCTCGACGAGGCGCTCGCCGGTCAGGCCGACGAGATGCGCGGTGCATTGGGTCGGATAGAACATCGGCGGCAGGCCGTAGAGCCACGTGGGGTTCGCCGCTGTGCCACACAAGATTCGCACCCCCGAATGCAAATAGTCTGATTCGCAATAGGTGATTTGGCCGAGCGCACCCTCGGCATATAGCTTCCGCGCCGAGATCATCCGCTGCTGCCAAAATGAAGTCGCGGCCATCATGTAGGTCAGACCCATCTGCTTCACCTTCGCGAACAACTGAGCGGCCTGATCGAGCGCTTCAGCCGCAGTGGCGGCCATGACGGCGGGAGTCGCGGAAATGACGTGCTTCCCGTGGGCCAGCGCCAGCATGACATGCTCAAAATGTTTTGGGCCATCCGTGAACACCCCGATGGCGTCGAGGCTCGGATCCTTCACCATTTCCTCCAGCGACCGATAGGACTGCGCACACTGGTAAACCTTCATCAAAATCTCGCGGCGTTGCGGCATTAGGTCGGTCACGCCCGCCACCGTGCAACCCGGATGTTCGTGCCAGTAAAACATCGCCCCAAACCGCCCGCCCGCGATGCCGATGCGCAGCTTCTTCGCCGGAGTGTCGCTCTGCGCCCGCATGGGGCCGGGCAGCGCCATCGGCGCGGCAGCGAGGGCGATCGTCGCGGCGTTTTGCCCGATGAACTGTCGGCGCGTGAGCGGGTTGGTGTTTTCCATGAGGCACCGACGGCGGTTATTTTTTCTGCAGCGGCCGGAATTCGGGAGCAGTGGGATCTTCGGTCGAACTGCCCTGCCAGAGAGGCGCGATATTTTTGGCGTTCCAGCGGTCCCACGTCTGCGCGAGTTCGGCCACCACCGCGGGATTTTTGGCGGCGAGATCCTCGTTCTCGCTCACGTCTTGCGTCAGATCATAAAGCTGCCAGCCGCTCTGCTTCTTGGCGGTGAAGTCGCGCCAATCCACGAGCTTCCAGCGACCTTGGCGGATAGCTTTTTGCGGACCAAGGCGCCAGTAGAGCGCCGTATGCGGAGGCTCCGATTTTTCGCCCGTGAGATGGGGTCGGAGGTCGACCCCATCGAGATTCGCCGGCGCAGCCCCACCTGCCGCCGCAAGTGCGGTGGCGGCAATATCGAGGGAGATCACGGGCTCGTGATAGATTTTTCCCGCGGGCAATTTGCCCGGCCAGGAGACGAAGAAGGGAACGCGGATTCCACCTTCGAGAAGCTGGCCTTTGTCTCCGCGCAGCGGGGCGTTGTTACCCGTGTTGTAAGATAGAAAGGGCTTCTTGCCGGCGCCACCGTTATCGCTGAAGAAAAAGATTAACGTGTCCCGGTCTCGTCCGGATTCACGCAGATGCGCGGTGAGCCGCCCGATATTGTCATCCAGACCGATGAGCAGGGAGAGATAGCCCCGGCGTTCCGGGTCCGCAATCGAAGGCGGAACGCGATCCCCATATTTTTTCAAAATCTCCAACGGCGTGTGCACGGCGTTATAGGCCAGGTAGAGAAACCAAGGCTTATCTGTGTGGCGGGCCATGAATGCCATGGCCTCGTCAGTAAAAAGGTCGGTGGTATATCCGTCGTTTTTCTGCAGATCGCGGCCCCGGTAAATCATGTTTCGGGAATAGGCGGCCTCGAATCGTGGCTGAGCGTCCTGGTGCAAAATGAAATTATGCATCGCCACCAGAAAGCCGAAATAGTCGTCGAACCCCCGCGCTTGCGGCATATAGGCGGAACTGAATCCCAGGTGCCATTTTCCCACCAGCCCCGTGGCGTAGCCGGCCCCGCGCAGATGGTCTGCGAGCGTGCGCTGCGCGGGCGGCAGCCCGAGTTTGGTTTCGTCGCCCACCCGTGGATTGTGCTCAAAACCGAAATGAGTCTGATAGCGGCCAGTGACAAAGCCGGCGCGCGACGGTGCGCAGATCGGAGCGGAAACATAGCCATTGGTGCAGCGCACACCGGACGCCGCGAGCGCATCAAGGTGGGGCGTGGGCACGACCTTGCCCCCGTGAACGCCGATGTCGCTGTAACCGAGATCGTCGGCGAGAATGACGAGGATGTTCGGCGGCCGTGCGGCGACAGAGACGGACAAGGCAGCCACCAAGACGAGAAATCGGAGTAGGTTCATCGCGATGATCAGAAACTCCCCTTGAGCCCGGCGGTGATCTGCGCCCCAAATTCGGAAACCATGAACATGCGGGCGTAAGCCGGAGTGAGCGAGCCGTAGCGCATGGCCTCGTTCGGCACGTTGAAGACGTTGCGGGCCGAGAAGAAGAGCGCGAGGTTCCGCCGGACCTGCCAATCGACGCTGACGTCGAGGTGGGTGCGTGCGCGCACGTAGTTGAAGGAGTCAGTGCCGAGCGCGGCGAAGGCGCCGTTGCGTTGCAGACTGCGCCAGTTCCAACGGGCCATCACGGTCACCGGCGAGCGCGCGAACGTCACGCCCCATGACGCGCTTTTCGGCACAAACCCGGAAAAATCCGCGTTCTGGTCGCCATCCAGGAGCAGTCGTGAGCCGTTCACGAAAACGGAGAACGATCGCCCCCAAGGGCCAAGGCGGCGGAGTGATTGCCGCAGGCTGAACTCCATGCCGCGAATCCGCGCAGAACCGGCGTTGATGGTCGTCGAAAGTTGAAAGCCGGCGTAGCGCGGATCAAGACCGAGCTCGGCGATGTCCGCGGCGCTGGCCACTCGCACGGTATCGGCAAAGAAGTCACGAACGTCTTTTTGGAATGCGCCCACCGAGATTACGCCGCCTTCGGCCGTGTAGTGCTCGACGGAGAAATCGTAGTTGTCGGCCGTCCACGGGTGGAGAGAGGGATTCCGCACGTTGAGCGTGCCGGGGATCACCGTCGGATTGGCGAGGTCCGCCGCCGACAAGTCGCGTTCGTTGATGACGACGTTGGGGATGATCTCGCTGAAATTCGGCCGGCCATAGGTGCGCGCGTAGGCGAAACGAAACACGAAGTCGGCGGTCGGCGTCGCGGTGACATGAATGCTTGGATAGAAGCCGTCGTAGCTGCCGCTCGATTCATTGCCCCGCTCGCGGCGGGTCAGACGCACTTCCTCGATCGAACCGGCGGTGCCAGCCTCCGCCTTGCGGATGCGCTGGCCACGCGTGTCGAGCGCGAAGGTGCCATTGGCATTACGAACGAAGGCCGCGCCGGGATCGTAGATCGGTCCCTGGCCGCGGTTGTCCGTGTCTTCGAAACGGACCCCCGTCAGCACCTTGAGCCGCCCCGGCAGGATTTGGAGCTCCGTCTGGGCATAAGCGGCCGTGAGTTGCTCGCGGATGAACTCGGAGGTGTTAACGCGCGACACCGCCTCCGCCGCGACTTGGGCCGGAGTCTGCGTGATAAGGGTCGGGTTGGCCTTATAAGCCCGGGAGGCGGCGACGACGTTCATGAACGCGACATTCTGAACTCCGAACCCGGAGTCTTGGTTGACATACACCTGCATGCGGTAGGGGTAGGCGGAGAAGTCGCCATTGTTACCGTTGTAGGTGAAGTTGCGCACCGGGATGCGGCTGTCGCGCCGCTGGGCCCGCTGCAGCGCACCGATCTCGAGTGAAGCGGGGAACGGCAGGAATCCGAGGCGCCGGCGCACGCTGGCGTCACCGGATACAACGTCATCGGTGATCCGCCGGCCTCCAATCGCCGCCGTGGTCACGCGAAAGTCGGCGAGATTGTTGTAATCGATCTCGCGTCCGTCATTGGCAAAGCCGCGCACGACCGTAGTGGAGCCGGCATCGCTGAGCGGCGTGATGCGAGAATAGGAGATGCGCAAGGGAGCCGCGTAGGTGGCGGTCAGGCTGTTGAAAACCCAGTCCTTGCCACCGCCCTGAAACTTCGCGCTCGACGCGGAGCGGTTGACGCTGGCCTGGACGCGCCAGCGTCCGTCGTCGAAGCGATACCGGAGGCTTCCCGCCAGCGTCTGTTCGAGCCGATTCGTCGTCTCGCTCGTGAGGTTTACGACTCCGCGTCCCGTGGCTCCCTGCGTGAAATCCGGACCGTAGGTCAGCGGGACTCCACCCGCAGCCGCTGTGATCGTCGGTGTGCCGTTGGTCCCGGTGCCGAACGTCCGAAGGTTGTTTCCACCCTGCGACATGAAATCACTGAGGTTGAGGCCCAGCGAGAGCACCGAGTCGCGGCTGACGCGCCAGTCGAGGCTGAGGCCGGCGGCCTTGCGCCACGTAAAGCGCGGCGAGTCGCGCGTCACATCGCTGGACAAATAGGGGCTGCTGAGCGAAGCCGACGTGCCGGTGGCGGCGGCCGTCCAAACGGATTGGTGAAATCGCTGCGGGTTGAAGAAATTCGACGCCAACCCTGTGACCACGAGCCCGAAGTTCCGGCTCACGGGGATGGTCCAGTCGAAGTCGACATTTGGCAGGATCTTGTAGGCGACTTTGTCGTCGTAGGTGTAGGGCGAGCGGGAGCGGAGCGCGAGCGAGTTGGCCGACAGGTAGGTGCGATAACGGAACTCGGCGCGCGTGCGCTCGAACGCGCTCTTGCTCACCAAGTTTACCGAACCCGCGAGCGACGCGGCGGAGTTCGCCGGAGTGGGCACCTTGTAGACTTCGACGCGCGAGGCGCCCGTGATCGAGGTCTGCGACATGTGCGGCGCGCGCGAGTTGCCGAAGTAATTCGCGTTCGAGGTTTGCGCGCCGTCGACCGTGACCTCCGTTAGATTGGGCGCGAAGCCGCGGAGCGAAATGTCGCGGGCCTCGGCGTCGACATAGTTTATGACCACGCCGGGGAGAAACTTCAGAAACTCCCCCACATTTCCCTCCTGCACGTCGCCGAAGACATCGGTGGCGACGACATGCTTGAGGTTCGAGGAAAAGCGCTGCTCGTTGGTCGCGAGCGCATGCCCCTCGGTCTCTCGCGCTTGCGCCACGACGAAGGCATCAAGCTGCACGACCGTGCCCTCCGCCGGCGCGCCCGCGGCGGCGAGCTCGACATCGTGCACGACCGGCTGGCCACCCTTGACCTCGACCGTCGCCCTCCCCGGCTGGAGTCCGGTGAAAAAGAACTCCAAGACGACGGAGCCAGGTGGCAGGTCGGTGAGGCGGTAGGAACCAAACGGATCGGTGAAGGCCACAGCGTTGGAGCCAGCCACGGTGACGCGCGCATTCACGAGGAAGCGTCCAGTCTGGCTGTTACGAACACGGCCCGTGACCGTGCCGGCAGCGGATGCCGGCCGCGTCGCCGATTCATCCGCAATTGGAGTGGCGGCGGGCAACGCACCAGCGGCGAAGAAAAGTGCGACGACGGAGGCGAGTAGCGGGGTTTTCATACGGAAGAAACTGCAGGTGGACTATTCAGGGAGAACTCGGATCAACCGCGGCCAGTTCTTGGAGCGCTTCGATCGCGAGCAGCTCACAGTTGAACCACATCAAGCCGGACGGCTGCATGACCCAGGTGAGAAAGCGGCCCGGCGCCTTCGCGTTGGCCTGGGTTCGGGTGAGCGTGGCGGCGAGCGCCCGGGCTTTTTCGAGGTGCAACCGATCGCGGGTGACGCCGTAGGCTGCGAGATAGGTGCGGATCAATTTGGCCGAGCTCGCGCAGACCGGCGCGTAACAACGATATTGTTCCAGCACGCACGGAAGCAGCCATCGATTGGGCTTCGTGGCCGCGGCACCGTCGGCGCTCTGCTTGCCCGGGCGTTCACTTGGCGGCTGCGCCCACATGATGAACTGGTCCTCCGCGAACCGCAGTAGGTCGAGCGCGAGTGCGCGTTTCGCCGGGTCGTTCGGCGCCGAGCGCAACAGGTGGATGGCATAGTCGCAGCCGTCATGTTTGGTAAGATTTTCGTAGGGCGGAAGCGGCTTCACATCTTCGAACTGGCCCTGCCAGTTCCAAGTGCGCACGGGATTCGACTCGATCCACGCCAGCGCCCGAGCGCGCATTGCGTAGAACCGATCGGTCTTCGCCGCCGGAGCGAGCCGGTCGAGGAAGTCCACCACCATGGTCGGGATCATGGTGTTTTCAGTTACCTCCGATCCATCGCTAACCCGCACAAAGAGCGGCCAGCTTCCGTCGCTGCGCTGGCGTTCGGCATAGGTCTCTGCGATGCGCACCGCGGCATCGAGATACTTGCGATCACCGGTCGCCTTGTAGACCGATAGGTAACAAAGCCCGGACTCCGCGCCCGATGAGGTCATGTAGTTTTGAGCCGACATGTGTCCCTTGAGTCGCTCGGCGAACATCGTGGGATGATAGGTCGGTGGGTGAAACGCCCACGGCGAACCTACGGGGAGGCTCAGGCTCAAGAGGTAGTCCGCCGCCCGTCGGGCTGCGGCGAGCGCTGCAGGGGCGTCGGCGGGCACGGGAGTTTGCGTCGCATAAATCGCCAGCGCAGCCGCAGCCGCGCCGACAATTTTGTAGGGATACCGATAGAGATGAAATTCCTCCGCCGGCCCGCCGGTCCCAAACCAGCAGCGCAAGTCGGGTGAGTGCGCGAGCGCCGCCAGACCCGTGCGTGCGCTCTCGCGCCACGTCGACGCCGGCGCGGCATAGACACCGCCAAAAGGAGCCGCACGATGAAAAGTGCGCTGGGCCGGTTGATCTAGCGGGCGGCCGTCACCATCGAGCGCCTGCACGGTCAATGTCACCGGGCCGACCGCGACCTTTGGCCACACCGGTGAGAGCGCCGCCCACGGCTGCGGCGCGGTGAACGACTGCTCGTCCCCGTTTTTCGACCTGAGGGTGAATCGATACGTCTTCGCACCGGCCACTGCAGGGATAGCGAAGGCCGGAGCATAGAGAAACTGGACCGCCCCGCTGTTCCAAAACGGCGTCACGCCGGGCTCGCCCGGGCGCACCGGCACAGCGGTCTCCGCCAACGCCTGGGCGGCGAACGCTGCGGCAGCCGGCGACGGCGCGGTAGCCGCAACGCCGGCAAGCGTCACTCCGGACAAGGCCGTGATGAGCATCATGCAAACTGGGAAGCGAAACGATTTCATGGGGATTTCAGTCGGTGGGGGGCGACACGGGCTGCGACTTCGTCAACGAGGGCGCGGGCGTTGTCGTAGAAAAAGGCGGCGACTTCGGCGCGGGAAAGTTTCGCGGCGTCGGCGGCCTGTTTGATGGCGCGCAACTCCTCGTTGAGGAACGAGGTGAACTGCAGTTTACGTTTTTCGTCGCAGAGCGAGAGCGCCCACGGGCGCGGCGTGACGTAGGTGTATTGATGGTTGATCTCGACCGCCTTGCCCTGCGCGAGCGCGATGGGGATGTCCGTCCCAAAAAGAATTTTGGCCACTGGCACCTTGCGGAACAAGTAGGCGATGACCTCCCAATTCTGCACCATCGCGGGATCGTAGTAGAGATTTGGCAACTCGCGCAGGTCGTCGAGCAAGCCGGTGACACCGCGCAGGTAGTAGGCTCGTCCGACGTGCGCGAGGATGATCTTGGCGCCGGGCCAGCGCGTGCAAAGCGCGCGGAGTTGGCGACGGTTGAGCGGGTCTTCGAGGCGCTTCGGGCGCGGGATATGCAGCATCACGAGCAGACGGCGCTCGTGGGCGATCGCCATCGCCCAATCGGGCAGCATCTCGGGAATCTCAGCATTGGCGACATCGCCGGGCCGCGCGTAATCGGGATACGGTTTGAGGCCGAGAAAGCCGTGCCGTTCGATGTCCGCATTCACGGCCTCGGCGGTGTCGCGCTGCGGATCAAGCAGGCGCAACGGGAAAAACCGTTGAAAATCCGCGCTGCCGCCGACGTAGGCATTGTTGCGCGCCGTTTCATATTTGGGATTCGGAAAGCCGAAACACAGCGCCTCGGTGTGACGGTTGGGAAAAGCGGTCTTCAGGTCGGCGGCCAGCTCATCGTAAGTGTAGGACGTGAGCAGCACGCCGGCGCAATCGAACGGACCGCAGGGCAGAAAGCCGTCCGGCGGCGCAATGTGAACGTGCGCATCAAAAATCTTCCCGGGCAGAAAGTCATTCAGCTCCTCGTCAAAGACGCGCAGGTTGTAATCGCGCTCCGCGGAATTGTTCCAGGTGTTCATAGTCACGCGATGTTGCAGTGTTCGATTTTTAGGAAGGCCGCGAAGGCGTTGAGCGCCGCGACGTGATCGCCGAACATGAGCGCGCTGTGATGCGTGCCCCCGAGGTGCGAGAACTCTTCGAGGAAACGTGGCAGCGGCGCCGCAGGTCGAATCCAGCCGCGCACCCAATGCTTGAGGTCGGGATGCGTGCCGTCGGGCAACACTTCAACCGGCGCGGTGATGAGGCGGAACGTGTCGTCGGGCCCGGGCGAGAGATTCACAAATGTACCCGCGCCGGGCCGCGGCGCACAGGCGAGCGTGGCGGGGTTGAGCGTGGGCGTGAAGCGGAACTCCAGCTCGCGCAGCACGGGCGTCGCGGCAGTTTCAGCGGAATTGATTTCACCCATGTGCGAGAGAAAAAGCGCTTGGCCCGCCCAGTCGGCGCAGAAGATTTCCGTGAAGGTCGTCGCACCGAAGCCCTGCAGCAGCGCCCCGGTGAGCGCGGCGGTGAGCACGTCGCCTTCTCCGGCGTAGCCGACCCCACGCGCCATGGCCTTGCAGCATTCGAGAAACGGCACGGTGTTGACCGGACCGGTCGCATCCCGGAAAGACAGAAAGTTGATGCTGAACGCGCCGTAGGAGCCTTGTTCGAGATAGTGGCGCAGCCCTAACCCGACGCGCACGGAACGGGCGTGAACCTCCGTCGAGCAATCCACGCGGAAGCGTCCCCGATCAGCAGCGATCTCCGCGTCCACCGCGGCTTCGCTCACAGCGGTGACGGCGTTCGCGAGGTCGGCGGGCTGGATCGTCTTCACGGTGACACCGAGGACCCTCCGCAGCACGTCGTCGCTCACGGCGAAATCGCCCATGCCGGGAAACAGATCGCCGATCCGTAGTGCGTGCATCAAGCGCAGGGCGTGCGCGGCGCGCGCGGCACGGACAACGCTCACACACCGCCGAATCAAATCCGCGTCCTCCCAATGGCCCGCGACGACGCGATACGGTTTGCCCATGCGGCGCAGCACGCACGCGAGGTCTTGCAAGCCGTGGACACCGTGGTTGCGGAGCAACAGCGAAGGGTCCACGTGTCGGCCAAAATCGCGGTCCGGCGTGGTGTCGAGCATGACGACGGGCAACGCAGTCTGGGCGAGCACCTCGGCGGACTCCAGTGACGGCGAGTAGGCGAGATGGAGCGTGACGATGGTGTCCACGTCCGCCGCTTCGAAGCTTGCGACGGCGTTGGCGAAGTCCGGACGAGTCCGCGAAATCGGAGCGACGAGGACCTCGAGTCCGCCTCCGGCGAGCGCATTTTCCACCTGAACGATGAACGGCTCCATTTTCGCGGCGAGGTCCGGCAGGACTTCGTCGTAAAGTTTTACGTAGAGTGGCAACAGCCCGATTTTGGGTTGGTTCATTTCCGTCTATTTTTTTTCAGCGAATAGGGTTTGCCCTCGGGCACGTGGCCGCAGAGCCGGTCGAACGTTTCCAGGTAAAGCGCGCGCGCCGCGGCGAGTTCCTTGCGGTCAATCCGGTGATCGCTTCGCAACGGAGTCGTCGGTGCGTGGGAAATTTTCGGGGCAAAGGCGTGAAGACAGCCGCGCGTCCCCATAAGCTCGGCCTCGACGACCCGGCGAAGCGGCAGCGGCGCGAACAACGCCGCGAACAGCGAGCAGATGTGCGCATTTCTGGCGGTGCCGCCGCAGAGCACGAGGCTGTCCACGGCGCCGGACTTGATGACGGGATCGAGCACGCGCGCGAACTCGAAGACCATCGCCGCAACAACGGCGCGGAAAAGATCCGCGGGCGTGGTCGCGGGGCCGATGCCGAAGAAACCGCCGCAGCCGGTCTGCGTGGGACGCAGCGCGTTGGGACGATTGAGCCACGGTAGCGCCACGAGCCCAGGCGGCGGCAGCAACCGCTCGGCGAGAATTCCATCTGCGCGATCCAACGCAGTTTGCCGGTCCGAATGAACGAACGTGGCGAGCGCCCATTCCAGCGTCACGTTGCCGGTCATAAGCGGCATGATGATTTGCCGGCCGTTCCCGGTCGGCGAGTGAATGCAAATCTGAAACGGCGCTCTGCCGGAAAACGCCGGGGGGAGAACGAAGTTGCCGACCCACGCCGTGCCGAGCGAACACTCCAGCGGCCGGCGCGAGGCTCGCAGCACGGAGAGATAGCCGGCCTCGTGATCATTGTAAGGGCCGGCGACGGGGATGCCGACGGGCAGGCGAAGAAGCGCGGCGCCTTCCGGCGTGAGTGCATGCATCTCGTGCGACTGCCGCAGCGGGGCGAACAGGTTCTCCGGCAAACCCAGCTTGGTCATCGGAAGGGTCGTGATGCGGTTGTTCACGGCGTCGTAACAGCCGGACTGCCGCGCGTGGCAGGCGTCTTGGCGCCACTCGCCGGTGAGCGCAAAATAGGCGTGCTCGCCGACACCCACGCAGAGCGGATCGGTTTTGAAAAGATGCGGCCACTGTTCGCGGATCCATCGGGCGCGGGCGAGGCCCATGCCCGGCCCGTCGCTCAACGCAAACGCGCGCCACCAGCGCGCCGGAAACTGGGCGGCGATCTTATGGAAGTGGCCGAAAGCACGTGTGTCGTTCCACAGAAAGATTGGTGTGGCGGCTGCGCCCGTCCTGCGGTCGACGAGAATCGTGCTGCCGCCCTGTGCAGCGAGGCCGATGCCGCGAATGTCGTTCCAACGGTCGGCGACCTGCTCACGCAACGACGCGACGGCGGCGCCCAGCGCGCGCAACAGCGCGGCGGGGTCTTGTTCACGTTTGCCCGTTTCGTCCACGTCGAGCACGAGGCGGTGCTCCGCCTGGGCGAGCAGGCGTCCGCGCCGTGCGTCGAACACGGCGGCTTTCAGCGAGGTCGAGCCAATGTCTAGTCCGAGGTACATTTGGGGCCCATCATCGTGAGCGGGCGCGAGTGAAACGGGTCATGGGTTTTGTCGGCCCCTTGGCGCGAACGGAATTTCGCGAGGCCCGATTGGTTGAAAATTCACGTGGCGTGGATCGCCGACTCCAGTTGCGTGACAATGAAGTCCACGACGACCGGCGTGGAAATCAGCGGAATCTTGGTGAGCACGGCCGGCGGGCAATCGGCCTTGTAGGTCTGGGCGCTGATGTCGAGGCCGCGGCGATTGAGCTCACGTGCGAAGGCCTTGGCGGCATCGAGCCCCTTGAAAAACATCGTCGTCATGTGACGCCGGCCCTCGACAGCGGAAATTTTTTCGGGATGGGCGGCCGCAAACTCACGGATGCGCGCTTCGTAATAGTCGCCTATCGCGCGCGTGATCGGTGCGTTGGCCTTGGCCCAGCGCATCGTGATGAGGTAGGCGAGCGACGCGAGTTCCTCCTGGCCGTTGGTAACCAGTGCGCCGAACTGCGGCATCACATCCAACGCGGAGCTGAAGATGAGGCGCGATGCGGGGTATTCACCGCCGGGAAATCCTTTGCCCAGTGCCACGGCCGACGGCGTCAGTCCCCACTCGCGGAAGAGGAAAAAATCGTGATGCCACATGCACGATTGGATTTCATCCACCACGGTCGGCACGTCGTGTGCGCGGCAGAGCGTGTAGGCATGCTGCAAAAATTCCCGCGAGAGGAGCTTGCCGCCGTAGTTCATCATCACGATTTCGTGGAAGAATCCGGCGATCTTGTAGCCGCGGCCTTCCCACTGTTCGAAGGCGGCTTCGAGGTCGTCGAAGTTGTTGGGCCGGATCGGGCACACGCGGTAGAGCCCCGCCTGCGCTATCCCGGCATAAAGCTCCGGCCACATCCCTCGCGCGGTCTGAGCCACCACCGTGGTGCCATGGTAGTTCGCCTGAAACCCGCCGTCATCGTTGCCCATGACAAGAAGGACGGGCGTGCGTCCGGAGTATTTCGGTTCGGGCGCTCCCGGTTCGATGCGGTAAAATCGGGCGAGCACCATCTTGAGCGCGGCCTCGACGGCGAGGCTGCCGGTTTCGAGATTGAGCACGCGGTTCGGCAGATACAGATCGCTGGCCGCTTTGATCTTTTCTAGGGCGACGGAGTCGCCGGAGGAAATGCCATGTGCGCCGGCAACGAGTGCGTCCTCGAGCACGCGAGTGATTTGGCCGCGGGTATTGTTGTGCGTGGCGTTCGGGATGCCGAGCTGCCTAGCGCGGTCGAGGAGCCTGTAGCCGGGAAATCCGTGCCCCAGCGGCGTGTGGTAATGCTCGCTCTTGGAAATCAAATACAACCGTCCGTCCTCGCCGACGCGAAACAGGCCCAGCGCGCTTAACGGCGCCATTCCGAGATTGGTCGCGGCGTCGAACATCCTCGTCGAAGCGCCTCCGGGGGACGCACCTGCCGGCGGTGCCATGAGGCGTTCGCCGACGCGTTTCAGCAGATCGTGCTGCCGCGCCATAAAACTTGCCGGCAGAAAATCCACCGGCTCGCCTGCGAGCGCGACCAGCGCGGCGCTGTCTTCACCGGTCAGTGCGGCGCGGGCGTGGCAGGACGCACTGATACGTTCGCGCCCAATGAGGTCGGCCAGCGAATCGCTGACGGGGTTGAAATCCAAATGGGGAGCGGATCGGTTTAGCATTTTTGCGAAGCTCAAAGTCCCTTGGCCGGGCCGAAAAACTGGAACCAGAAAAAATAGGCGTAAAGCGCGGCCATCAGGCCGACGAACACGGCCCACCACAGGAACAGGCTCCGCAGGCCGCCATGACGGCGGCGCTCTTCCTCCGGCAACGCCGCCAACTTGGGCGACCAGATGATACCTTCGAGCTGCGCGGCGGACGGCGCTCGCGTGAACCAGGAGATCACCACCATCACGAAAATACAGGTGATCCAGACCACGAAGGTGCGGTTGAGGAAATTGTCGTATTGAACCAGCCGCGCGATCTTCTTGAAGACCACCGCCTCGACCAACCACGTGAACGGGAAACCGAACCACAGCACGAACGTGGCCGCCGCGGCCGTAGCGCCCCGCCAGAACACGCCCATCAGAAACACCGCTGCGATCGGCGCGGCCACCCACGCGCCGATGTTTTGAATCAGCATGAAGATGCCCAGCTGTTGATGCGTGAACCAGATCGCCAACAGCGTGGCGACGACGAGGATGACGAAGCCGCTCACCCGCCCCACCCGCACCAGATGCTTGTCGTCTTTGCCGTTTCCGAGAAACGGCTTGTAGAGATCCATTGTGAAAACCGTGCTGCACGAGTTCAACACGGAGCTGATGTGCGAGAGCATCCCGCTGGCGAGGCCCGCCATCACGATGCCGCCCATTCCCACCGGCAGCAACTCGCGCACGAGCGTGGGAAACGCCAGGTCCTTGTCCGGCAAATCCGGATAGAGCCGAAACGCCACGATGCCGGGAATGACCACCATCAAGGGCAGCGCGATTTTAATGTAACCGGCGAAAACGACCCCCATGCGCGCGTCCCACTCGCTGCGCGCACCGAGACAGCGCTGCACGATGAACTGGTTGGTGCAGTTATACCAGATGCCCACCGAGAGGAACGCCGTCCAAACTCCGAACCAGGGGAATTCGGGATCGTTGGCGGGGAAGATAATTTTGAATTTCCCCGGCACCTCATGCATCAGGGCGCTGAGGCCACCGACTTTCTCGAGTCCCACCACCGTCACGACCAACCCGCCGATCATCATGACGACGAACTGCAAAAAATCCGTCCACGCGACAGACTTTAGTCCGCCGTAGATCGTGTAACTTCCGGCGAGCACCGCGAGCGCGACGATCGTGACGGTCTCATTGATATCAAACATCCCGCGCATCGCTTTCGCGCCGGCGAGCATGACGACGGCCATTTGTGCGACGATCCACAGCACGAGACAGCACACGGCGAAAAACGTGCGGCAGTGGGAATTGTAACGGCGCTCCAGGAATTCCGGCATCGTGTAGAGCCCGCCGCGGATGTAGAAAGGTAGGAATATCCAGATGAGGGCGGAGAAAGTGACGACGTTGCCCCACTCCCACTGCGCCACCACAAAGCCCGCCACGTAAGCCACGCCCACCATGCCGATGAAGTGTTCCGTGCTGATGTTGGCCGCGATTATCGAACCGCCGATCGCATACCACGGGAGGCCTTCGCCGGCCAAAAAATAGTCCCTCGCATTGGTTGTGGCCCGTCGTGCCACCGCCAAGCCGATGGCCACGTTGACCAGCAGGTAGAGTCCGAAAAGGGTGAAATTGAGTGTGTTCATCCGCGGCCAAAACGGCCAAGGGGGTAACCCGACCGCTTCATAGTGCAGTATCGGGGAGCAAATTGACATGCACGCGGCGAGGGCTTTTCTTGCATTTTTTCAACCATGACCTGGCTGCCTTATCACCACGACTGGCGACTCGCCCATCAGTCCAGCATCGGGCTGCGCCTGCACTGGTTTGATCGCTATGCCGGCCCGCCCGACTGGCAGGTGGGGCCTTCTCGTCTCGCGGCCGACATGGTGTCGTTTTTTTTCGTGGAACGGAACACCTGCTGGGCCGTGGTAAACGGCCGAAAATGGAACCTGCGCAGCGGCGATCTCCTCGTGGTGATGGGGGGAGACGAATTTTCGCTCGGGCACAATCCACTGCGTCCCCACGTAGGGTTGAGCGCGTCGTTGGCCTTCGAACAAGGGGGAAGCGCAAACACCCTCCTGTATCGGCAATTTCAGCGTCGCTACGTCTGGCCAGACCCTGAGGTGTATGTGGCTGAATTCGAGAAGGTGCGATCCGCGCTCGCCAGCAGTTCCTCCTTTCGCGATCTCGAGATCAACGGCGCGCTGTTTCATTGGCTGGCGTTTCTACTCAATCGACTGCGACCGCCGATCGGCCGCGCTTTCACCGAGGAGCGCGGGGTGGTGGACAAGATTCTGCAAGCGGAGACTTGGGCCAACGCTCGCCTCCCAGAGGTCATTAGGCTTTCGGAATGGGCGCGCGCCGTGGGACTGAATGCGGTCTATTTTGGCCGCATTTTCAAACGTGAAACCGGGTTGCGACCGATGGAATGGCTGAATCAGCGTCGTCTGCAGGTCGCTTGCCAGCAGCTCGCGAGCACCTCCCAGACCATCACCGAAATCGCAGAAACCAGCGGGTTCGCGAGCCCCTACTATTTTTCCCGCGTTTTCCGGCAGCATTTTGGCCAGTCACCTCTTCGGTATCGGAATACCCAACGCTAACAGTCGGCATCTACAATTGATTTGAGTTACGAGGGGTCGCAAGTCGCACCAATCGGGCGAAGTCGCCCGACTGAATTTGGTTCGCTTCAATTTTCGGGTTTCTCGAGGGACAAGTGAACCTCGCGAGCCAGCCAAAGCACGGTGATCGCCAGCGTGCCAATTGGTCGTGAAACGCGTCGGGCAGCTTCTCGGTTGCGACCCTCCATTGTTGCAGTAGCGGAGCTCACCGGGCGATAGTTTTAACTTCCTTTGCTTCCGTGCGGCCCGCAGTTCCGTCCCATGAAGAAGCAGTGGAGCGACAAGCGAGAGCCCATCGATCCGGTCGAAGGCCGGAATCGCACGCAGGGGGTGCATGCCTCGGACTGGCACGCGCACGGATCGAAAACGACAACATCGGTGCAAGCACGATCCGAACAGGTTCTCATCATATTCAAGCGGACGCCGAAGAGGCCTTCGCACAGGCTCGTAAATACTTACATACGAGCCGGGCCCCGATGGCTTGCCCCGGTGCATAATCGACGGGCGCAATCATAGAGGGGGCGTTGATTGGGGAGGCTCAGATTTCCGCTTGTTTCTAAAAGGAACTTTTCGGCACGAGGAAGTCGCCGCGGTCTGAAGTTCGAACCACGATGCAGTTCGAGCGGATGCATCATGGTCCCTAGACGACGCGCGAGGCTGCCTCAAGGGCCGCAGAGAAATCTGGCAGGCGTTCGCGACGGGCATAAGCCTGAAAACGGCGTATCGCCTGGGGAGAGAGTTTCACGGTCTTCTGTAATTTCCCGGTCGGTTTACGGCCTGCCCCCGGACGTGCTCCACCGTGGGTGACTACCGCGCGTGCGGCATCAAAATAGTCCAAAACGTCGCGACCGCTCGCGAAGCGCGATTCAAGGTTGGACTCAGTCGTCTTAGCTGATGAGTTCTTGGAAGAGAGCTTTTTCATTGGTGCGGGAGCGGCGCGCAGAGATGAGTCGTAGGTGGTCGCCGCGCGGGGCGTAAACCACCGTCCAGTGTTTCCCCTCAATTAGCCCGAGGGCGAGATGCCGTAACTCGTCCGGGTTTCTTGACGGGAGCGTGACGACAGGACCCTGCCAAAGAACACATGCCTCGGCCAAGCTGATGCCATGCTTTGCCTGATTGCTGGTGCTTTTGACCGGATCCCAATCGAACTTCACGTTTGAAATCAAAATTATGCTATCAAACGCGGCAAGTCAAATCCTTGGCCGGAAAACAAGCCTGTTTCACACGCCGTCAATTTTGGGATGACACCCCCGAGCGCAGACTCGGAAAATTTGGGTAGCGTGGGGCGATGTACAACGCATCGCCCAATGAATACCACAGAAAATCCAACCATCGTTTACCTCAGGGTCTCGACCGCTGAGCAGGAGACCGATTCGCAGGAGCACCAAGTGCTGGAATATTGCAAAGTGCGCGGCTGGCAACCGCCGCTGATACTTCGGGATGCTGCCTCCGGCGCATCGTCAAGTCGGCCCGGGCTTGAGCAAATGCTGGCACAGGTGAGGGCCGGCGGCGTCCATCAGGTTGTAACCTACAAGCTTGATCGCCTGGGCCGGAGTTCGACCCATCTCGCGATCATCGTCGGTGAACTTCAGATGCGAAACGTCGCATTGATTTGCACGAGCCAAGGCATCGATACCTCCAAGCAGAATCCGGTGGGTCAGCTCCAACTCGGTGTATTGATGGCCGTCGCGGAGTTTGAGCGGGCGTTGATCAAAGAACGCACGTTGGCCGGACTAGAGGTGGCGCGCAGAAAAGGTAAGCGGCTGGGGCGGCCACCGCTGGATTCCAAGATTGTCCGCTTGATTCTCGAAGCCGAGACCCGCTTGGGCCGCCATGTTCGAGTCGTCGCCAGGGAGATTCACGCGTCGCCGAGTTCGGTTTTTCGTGTATTCGCGAGATTCCGGCCGGACGCCGACCAGCGCGGCAGCTGAATGGGGCGAGGTTAAGCCGCGACGATTTGCGTTCGCCATCCGGCCAGCGCCTTCAACCACTCACGCACCGGCTAGTTGCCAGTGGTGGTGCGGTAGAAGGCGCACGGTAGCGGGCGCGACAATGACATGGGTCAGAGTTGAATCAAAAAATTCACCTTCAAGCTGCGCTCGAACAGAATCCTGGCGTTAACGACAGCAGCGTTTCACACGTCATACGTTTGCGGCACAGGCCGAATCACGGCAGATCTGATCAACGAATTACGAGGGAGTGAACGTCGCGTAAATCGTTGACCGTAGTCTTGTG
>CAMBVX010000072.1 GCA_945871085.1 Opitutus sp. GAS368
TCGACGGTGCCATCGTCGGCACCTATTTTTTACTGACGATCGTGCTCGGGCTTTGGTTTGGGCGGAAAAAAATCCGGAGCGCGGAGGCGCTCTTCCTCGCGGACCGCGAGGCGACGTGGCCGATGGTCGGCGCGTCGATGTTTTCGGCGAATATTTCGAGTCAGCAGTTTGTCGGTCAGGCGGGACTCGCCTACACGATCGGGTTGGCGGCGGGAGCGTTTCAGCTGGTTGGGGCATCGTGCTTCGCGCTCCTCGCGGTGTTTTTCGTCGACGTTTATTTGTCGTTGAAACTGCGCACGGCACCGGAGTTTTTCGAACGCCGTTACAGCCCGGGCACGCGGATGTTTGTTTCGGCGATCAATATTGTGATGATTTTGGCGGCGAGCATCGCGAGTGCGCTCTACGCGGGGGCGACCGTGTTGTCGGACCTGATGGGTATGAGTTCGACGCTGGAATTCAACTTGGCGGTGGCGGCGATCGCGGTGGCGGCGGGCACCTATACGATTTTCGGCGGACTCCGCTCGGTGTTGTGGACTGACCTCCTGCAGACTTCTCTGCTGATTATCGGTGGAGCGATCACGTTTCTGCTGACCCTCTCGGCGGCCGGTGGATGGGCGGCGGTGTTACCCACCACGGGCACGGCGGGCAACAGCCTGTGGACCGTGGTGCTGCCGTGGGATCACGCCTTTGGCTGGTTGCCGATGATTACGGGCGGACTGGTGCTCGCGGTGCATGGGCACTGCACGGATCATGACTACGTGCAGCGAGCGCTGGCGGCGCGGAGTGTCTATCATTCGAAGATGGGCGCGGTGTTCGCGGCGTTTCTGAAGATTCTTGCGCTCTTCATCATCGCGGCGCCGGGTGTGATTGCGGCGAAACTTATTCCCGGGTTGGCGCAGGCCGACCAAGTTTATGCGCGGCTGGTATCGACTTATGTGCCCCCGGGTCTCGCGGGACTCGTGCTCGCGGGATTGCTCGCGGCGATTCTCGGCACGGTGGCGGCGGGTCTTTCCGCGGCGGCGTCGATGGTGTCGTATGATTTTGTGCTGCGCTTCGCCCCGAAATTGTCCGAGCCGGCCCGCGTGCGGATGGGCCGCGGCATTATGGTGGTGGTGTTGGTGCTGTGTGCGGTGCTGGCGCCAGGGATCAAGCAGTTCAAGGGCGTCTACGGTTACCTCGTGCAAATCTGGTCGCTGCTCGCGCCGCCCGTTTTCGTGTGTGTCGTGGCGGGCATCTTCACTCGTCGGGCGACGCCGCGTGGTGCCGTGGCCACGCTGACGGTGGGCACGGTGCTCGGGGCGATTACATTTTGGGCGCTGGGTCGGCCCGACATCGTCGTGCAACTCCCGCGCTACCTCCGCAGTGCGTTGAACTGCGGCTTTGTGATCACGCTCGTCTGCGCGGCGACGATGGCGCTGGTGAGCCGTAGCGGCGGCGCGAATCCGGGCGCGAACGAAGTGGCCGATCTCACGGCCGCTGCCGCAGGAAACTCGATGAGTCGAAGCGAGCGCCGCAAATATCGGCTCACGCTCGTGGTGCTGGCGGTCGTGTGGCTCACGGTGGTGGTGACGTTTTCACCGTGGGGCGTCGGGCGCGGCCGGTGAGAAAGGGGCGCGGGCGCAGGCGGCGGGAGCTCCGGCACATTCGGGCTGGCACCGAGGAAGCGCGAAAGCGACGTGGGAGTAGACGCGGAGTCACACCGATTTTCGGTCGCTACGGAGGGCGAGTGTTTGGCGGGGTGGTTGACGTGACGGAGATCGAAAGGGCCGTCTTTCTGGCCGCGATCGATTTTCGCGGCGGCCCGCCGCCAGTGCAGGGGGCGAGCGACAGAGGAATCGTCCGCCGAAGCGTGCGATTAATTGTGATACGGTGAGGTCGGGCTGTGGGTGCGGGTTTTTCATGGCGCCGCATGGTCGCACAATCACGGAGGTCTGCTAACGGACAGCTCGCCGCCCCGGACAGGCGGGGCGGGGACATGTCCGGGTGCGGGCTCGACCGGTTTCGTGTCAGCGCCGGACACGTTGGCGACCACTCACCTGCGACGCGTCGGCTGGACTTCGATCGGGGGCACGTGGAGTGGGGCGAGTTCCGGGCGCTTGGGCGCGCGACCGTCGGCGGAGGAGCGACCCAGCATGCCTTGCCCAAGCCACGGCACGAGGTGTCTGCCGACCCAACGGGCTTCGGCGGCGTAGCGTTGCAGGGCGGTCCGTTGGTCCGAAGGCGTGAGTGGCTGCCGCCACGAGTCATTGCTCCCGGGCAGGTGCAGCGCCTGCGCGAGGGCCTCGGCGATGCGGGCGTGGCCGGCGGAGTTGGCGTGAATGCGGTCCTCGCTCCACAGCCGATAGTCGGTGGCGACCGGATACGCGGCGAAATCCACGACGACCGAACCGGTCTGGCGTGATGCGGCGATGAGCGCGCGATTCAGGGCGGCAATGCGGGGCGCGATGAACCGGGCGAGCGGCATCAACGGGGTGAGGTCGGGCAGCGTAAAGCTGAGCACGGTCGCACCGCCGGCGGCCAAAGCGCGCTGCATGTGCTCGATATCGGCGGCGACCCGTGCGGCATCGAAACGCAGTGCCGTGACGTCGTTGGTGCCGCAGAAAACCGTCGCGAGATCGGGACGCAGCGCGAGGGCGGCGGCGAGTTGGCGTGCGCGCACTTGGGCGGTGGTCAAGCCGCGGACCGCGAGATTTGCGTAGTGCAGGCTGCCCTGATTCGCGTGGATGCGCTCGGCGAGTCGCTGGGACCAACCGCGGTAGCCGCCGACTCCGTCGGGATCATCGATGCCCTCGGTCGAGCTGTCGCCGAGGGCGACATAACGAGCGAAACGGACGGGCGACGGGGAATCCATGGGCGCGGATGTTAGGGAGAGAAACGGGCGCGCGCCGAGCGCATTGCGTGGGATTCATTTTTTCCGGGGCGGCCACGGCGACACGCCTTCGATCCACGCGGGGCGACGAATCCATCGGGGAGTGCACGGTGGATTGCCACAGTCGCTCGGGCTCCTTGCCGGCTGATGGACACTCCTTGTTTGTCATTGCGAGCCCGGCTCGGCGGGCGCGGCAATCCAGGCTAAATTCCAGATGGATCGCCACGTCGCTGCGCTCCTCGCGATGACAATCCGAGGTGTGGATCGCCACAGTCGCTCGGGCTCCTCGCGATGACAATCCGAGGTGTGGATCGCCACGTCGCTGCGCTCCTCGCGATGACAATCCGAAGTGTGCATTGTCCCACCACGCAGGCTCGCTTGCTCCGAGCTCTCGCGATGACAAAACGGGTTGAGCTCGTGCTGATGGGACTTGTGTCGGCCGATAGGTGCGAGTGTTTGACCGTGGGCTCGCCAAGGCGGGACCGATACCGCTGGATCGGGGCGTGACTCCTTTGATTTTTCCCTCCGACTATACCCGCATCAAACGGGTGCAGAGTTTTCGCGAACTCGTCGCCACACCGTTGGAGGACGGCGTGAACGCGCTCTGTTGGGAGCGCAGGTTGGCGGGTGATTTTGACGAGGTCGTGCGATTGCTTGGCTCGGGCGAGGGAATTCGCGCGCTCGACGAAGCACGACTGCGGGCGCTCCCGGTGAGTGGGGTCGGACGAGTGGCGGTCGACGTGATGCTGGCGGATTTGCGCCTGTTGCAGGAGCAAGAACTCGATCCGGTGCTCAACTGCATCGACGGCTACCCGCGCGACGAAGAGCCGGGCCCGGTGGTGACGGACGTGTTTTCATTTCACGCCGACAGCGCGCCCGTCGAAGCCTCGACGTATTTGTGCACCTACCACGGTCCCGCGAGTGAAGGTCTGCGCAACGAAGAGACGGTGCGACGGGTCGATCTGCCGGCGACGCGCGCGGAACTGCTCAAGCTCTACGGCGGAGCCGACGATGATGATTTCCGCGTCTACCTGAACGAGCACTGCTACGACTTGCACTACGCGCCGGTGACGGGCGCGCGGCCGTTTTCATTTGGCCTGGGAAATTTTTGGCGCATTGCGGTGGACTGGCCCGGGAGCCCGGTGCCGCCGTGTGTGCACCGCGCGCCGACGACAGGGCCGGGTGATCCGCCGCGGTTGCTGCTGATCAGTTGAAAGCGCCGTTCCGATGATCGCGTTCCAGCGTGCTTGGGGTAGCGCGAGGCTTTAGCCCGCGTCCGGTGCACTCGATGAATTCGAAACGCGGGCTGAAGCCTCGCGCTACCGCCGGTCGTCGCCATGTGCGGCTCAGATCAATTTTTTGGCGTCGGCTACGAGTGGATGATCAAAAGCAGTGGCGTAGGCGTCGAGCGTGGAGGACTTCAGACGAAGTTGTCGCCCGGTTTTGCGCCACTGGACGATGACGGCGAGGACTTCGCGGAGAATGGCTTTGGCGGCGGCCGGTTTTAGGCCGAAACGTGGAGCGGCGGCAAAGGCGGCACCGAGGGTCGATTCGGAGTTACCTTCGGCGATGGGCGTTTGCGGAAATTGAGTGCGGTCGATCTCGGGCACGGGGTTCAAATCGTAGGCGGGTGAGAGCGCCCAACGTCCGGGAGCGCGTTGGAGGAAGCCATGATTGCGGAGATGGTCGTCGGTGTTGCTCGCGAGGAGTGAGAAGACGAGGCGACGCCAGAGTTCGCGGAGGTCGGCGGTAGTGTCGTGGCCGAATTGACGGATGCCGTCGGCCAGCAGCGTGTAGGCACCGGGTTCGCCGGTCGGAAGACCGAGTAGGCTGTGGGCGGAGAGAAAAGGAATGCGATGCGGGCCGTCGCGGTCAAAGCGGGTGATGACCGCGACGTTTTTTGCGCCGACGGCAACGAGACGATGTTCGGCGACCGTGATGCCGGCTTGGCGGGCGAGCGTGAGAGCGAGGATTTCGCCGGCCGCGATGTCGCGCCGGTCGTCCGGTTTCGGAAATTTTGCGAGAGCGAGGCGCCCGTCGGCGAGGGCAATGGCGGATTTGGGGCGCGCGCCGCCGAGCGGCGAACCTTGGCCGAGGAGGAAGCGGAGGTCGGCGGCGGTCTCCGTGGCACCGTGCACGGCGTTGGCCGCGCGGACGAGGGCACTCAGTTGGACGAGGGGCGGAAGTTTTCCGACGCTGGCCGCGAGGAATGGACTGTCGGCGGTGGAGCGAAAACGGAGCGCCCCGATGCGCGAGGCATCGTCGAGAGCGAGGACGTAGTCGAGGTCTTGGTAGGGCTTGCGGTCGAGGACGTGCTGGCGCACGGCACGCTCGATTAACAGCCGGCCCCAACGATCGGGCCCGCAGTCTTGCATCGCCCCGAAAAGGGCCGGCGAGTGGTGCCCGCCTGGGCGCAGCGGCAGCGAAGTTGGATCGATCGAAAAGGTATCCTGGCGCGCCAACCACGCCGGCGCATACTCAAATGAGACGGCTGCACTACGAGCAGCGGGATACAGCAGGCCGACGAATCTCGTTTCGCCCGCCCAATCGATATGGACTTCGATACTCATGGGGCGGCACGGCGGATGCGTTGCGGCAGGCGTCGTTCGTCCAGGGTGAGCGCGAGTGCGTCGGTGGCCGGCGCGGCGAGATTGGCGAGGCGGTCGTGCAACTGGAGAATGAACAGTGCCGTCGCCAACGTGCCGACGGCGACGGTCGCGTCGCCGCGCTCGAGGCGCCACAGGGTGTCGCGACTCACCATGAGCCGGGCGGCCATGTCGGTGGTGGAAATGGCGCGCTTGCGTCGAGCGAGGGCCAGCTCACGCCCCAGCTTGCGGAGGGCATGGGCGGCAGGGAGCGGAAGGGGAGACGCGGGGGACATCGGTCGTAGTGTCAGTTATAGCGGACGATAAAACAAGCAAAGTCTGCTATAGAGGACGAAAACGGATAAAATGTCCGGTCGACGCCCGGGCCTGCAACCGGACTTTGCGAGGTCGAGCTACTCTTTCTTCGCCGCGTTTTGGCGGGCGGGCGGGTTGCCGGACCGCGCGCCTTCGGCGGCGATTTCGGTGCGGAGGGCGCGCATTGTGGCGACCATCGCTTTCACGCGCTCGGGGTGGTTGGCGGCGATGTTGCGTTTCTCGGCGACGTCGGACGCGAGATTGTAGAGCTCGACGTGATCGAGGGTGGCGGTGGAGAGGAGTTTCCACGGGCCGTCACGGAGAGCCAGGGTCTGGGGTTCGTTGAGGGCGAAGTCGTATTGCCAGTAGAGCGGATGCGGGCGGATGACGGTTTTCCCGGCAAAAACAGGGAGCAGGTTGCCGCCGTCGAGGGCGCGGTCCGTGGGAGGGACGATGCCGGCGAGGGCGCAGGCGGTGGGCAGAAAATCGAGGCTGCAAATCGGCTCGGCGCTGGTGGTGCCGGGCTTCGCGTGGCCGGGCCAGCGGATGATGCCGGGGACGCGGTAGCCGGCCTCGGTCACGTGGAGTTTCATGCCGCGCAGCGGGCCGGGCGAGCCGTGGCTCCGCTGGGCGCCGCGGTAGCGATTGAGCGTCTCGGGGCCGTTGTCGCTGGAGAAGAAGATGAAGGTGTTTTCGCGGAGGCCGTGGTCATCGAGGTAGCGGAGGAGCTTGCCGACGGCGGCGTCCATTTGGGACGCGTTGGCCAGGTAGTGGCGGCGGTCGAGATTCGTTTCGTTCGGATATTGCGCCAGGAATTCTTCGGTGGCGGCGACGGGCTCGTGGGTTTCGTGAAACCAGAGGTTGAGGAAAAACGGGGCGTCGGGCGCGCGTTTGGTTTCATCGAGCCAACGCGTGGCTTCGGCGACCACCACGTGCGAGGACGGACCCGTGAGCGGGCCGGCGGGCGTGCCGTTGCGGATGAAGTTGCGCGGGTCGAGGTGGCTGGGGGCGGCGTTGTTTTGCGTGTAGAGCCAGTGGTCGAAACCGGCGTCACCGGGCGTGCGCTCGGAGCCGTCGGTGCGGCTGTTGAGATGCCACTTGCCGGCGTGGAGCGTGTGGTAGCCGGCTTTTTTGAGGAGTTGGGCGACAGTGATTTCGCCGGGGCGCAGGAAGATTCCGCTCTGCGGCGGAATCCAATCGCGGATGCCGAGGCGATTGGGATTGCGGCCGGTCATGAGCCCGGCGCGGGAGGGCGAGCAGACGGGAGAAGCGGAGTAGCAATCGGTGAACTTGACGCCGTCGCGCGCGAGTTGATCGAGATTCGGGGTGCGGATGTCGGGATGGGCGAAGCAGCTGAGATCACCGTAGCCGAGGTCGTCGCAGAGAAGGACGATGATGTTGGGGCGTGGGGCGGAAGCTGCCGGGGCGGCCGCGGCAGCGGAGAAGGAGAGAAAGAGGGATAGAAAGAGGGGGAGAAAACGGCGGAGTGAGTTCATGGGGGCTTCCGATGGATTCAGATTCCGTGGGTATGTCGAGCGCGAGGCGCGGATGGGAGTCGAGTGATCTCAATCCATGCACCCGCCCTTCGCAGGCGAGCGCGTCGACGGCGGAGTTCGGTATTGCGCGTGAGTATGGGGCGTATTACTTCGCGGGCATGAACACGATCTCGCTTAAATTGCCGGACAGATTGTTGGAACGGTTGGAGGCGGAATCGCGCGCGCGCGGGACGACCAAATCATCGTTGGTGCGGGAGTGTTTGGAGCGGTCGCTGGAGGCCCGATCTGCCGGCCAGAAGGCGAGTTGCTACGATCTGGCGCATGATCTGGCCGGGTCCTTGAAGGGCTTGCCACGCGATCTGGCGACCAACCCAAAGCATATGGAAGGATTCGGGCAGTGAAGGGCGCAGTCTTGCTCGATACGGGGCCGCTCGTGACGTTTCTTGCGGCCGGCGTGGGTCATCACGACTGGGTGTGCGACCAATGGAAGCGTTTGCATCCGCCCCTGTTGACGTGTGAACCGGTGCTAACGGAGGCGGCATTTTTGCTAAAAAGGGAAGGGGTTGAGACCGATGCGTTGTTTGCGCTGCTGGAGCGAGGAGTGTTGCGGATAGGCTTGGAAATCGAAGATCAGATCGCGGACTTGCGCACGTTGATGCGTCGCTACCGGGATCGCCCGATGTCCTTGGCCGACGCCTGCCTCGTGCGCCTGGCGGAGCTGCATCCCAATGGGGTCGTCTTCACGCTCGATGCAGATTTCCGGATCTATCGCCGCCACGGCAACAAGGTCATTCCGGTTTTGATGCCAGAACGGTAAATCGCAGGTGGCAAAGCGCGTGAATGGTATCGTGTGTGGGATTGCGCGCGGCAGAAATCATCGACGAGTTTTTGGCGAAGAAACGCCAAGCCATTTCACCCCTGCAACTCCGTCCGGCCACCCTCGCAGAGATTGCGGTCCGCGCCGATTCGCTCGCGCGGTTTGGGCGCGAATTGGCTGATTGGCTGCACACCCTGCGGGCGTGTGGTTCGCGGCCGGCGTTGAGGCGTGGGTTCGGCCGCACTGGCGGCGACGGCAGATGAAAGCACGCCAAGCCCAAACCAGATGAGGCGAAACGCGGGTATGATTGATACCAACAGCCCGTGAAGTCGGATTTTAGGAACCGGAGTGTTAACCACAGATTTCACGGATGAATACCCGATAAAACCACCGACGCCTCGACTCGGCCGCCTTCTATCCGGTTCGTATCTGTGCAATCTGTGGTTAAAGTCTGAATGTTTGGGGCGGTTGGTACTATCGGGCAGCGGCAAGAAACGCCGCCCCTTGCACAGTCGATGCGGAGCGACCCCGGCGACTTCGGTCTAGTGTAGCGTCAAACGAAAACTCCGATCTCTCTTTTTGTAGCGATGGCGTGGGCTGGTCGGCCGCACCACTTCGTCCGGACGCGGTGCGGATGGCGATGGCTATGGCTGGGCCTCGTGGCTCCGGTTTTCGCCGCCGAGCCGCCGAAGCCCTCCGCGCCCGCGCCGAACTCCACCGCGTCGTGCCTCGAATGCCATAGCGACGAGAAGCTCACGATGAAAAAGGCGGGCCAAAAGCTGCTCCTCTTTATCGACGAGAAAGTCACCGCGAAGTCCGCCCACCGCTCGTTGGAATGCATCGATTGCCATGAGAAATTTGACGGTGAGAGCTCTCCGCATCTCAAGCCCATGGTTTCCGTGGACTGCGTGTCGTGTCACGAGAACACCGCCAAGAAACACGCTTTCCACCCCCGCATCGCCCTGACCCCGATGCCCGCGGGCGAGGATACCTCCTGCACCGGGTGCCACGGCAAACACGACACCGCGGGGATCAAGAGCGCGGCCTTCGTCTTCAAGTCCGCGCAGATTGCGGCTTGCGGAAAATGCCACGAAAAGGCGCGCGATCACTTCGCCGCCTCAGCCCACGGCAAGGCCCTCGCGACCAAAGCCGCCAACTCGCCCGACTGCCTCACGTGCCACCGCCAGCCGGTCGTCGCCCTCGCGCCGGCCAAACCCACCCTCGCCCAAAAACTCGCGCAGACGAAGCAGTGTGAATCGTGCCACGTGGGGAAAGAGAGCGTCGCCGGTCAGGCCCTCCGCGGCACAAAGTTCGTCAGCTCCTTCGACCGCAGCGTGCACGGCGCCGCGTTGATCGGCGGAAACGTCGAAGCGGCCAACTGCGTCGACTGCCACGGTGCCCACGAGATGAATCGCGCGATGGTCGCGAGCGCGCAAATGAACAAGCTCCACGTCGCCGACGCGTGCGCCCAGTGCCACGAAAAGGTCGCGGCTGAATTTTCCGAGAGCGCCCACGCCGTGGCCTTGCGCAAGGGCAACGTCGAGTCCGCCACCTGCACCGATTGCCACGGCGAACACGACATCCGCAAACACTCCGATCCCACTTCGCCCAGCAGCGCCAAAAACGTCGCCCAACAGGTCTGCGGCAATTGCCACGCCTCCCTCCGCCTCACGCAAAAATACGGACTGCCTTCGCAGTCGTTTCAGACGTTCGCCGACAGTTTTCATGGTCTCGCGGTGCGCGGTGGCGCGGTGGAAGTCGTCAATTGCGCCAGCTGTCACAGCTCGCATGGCATCAAATCGCAGAAAGATCCGACTTCGACGATCCATGCAGCCAATCTGGTCAAGACGTGCGGACAATGCCACGAGGGCGCCACCGCGCGCTTCGCCATCGGCAAAGTTCACGTCAGCCCCGAAACCGCCGACGGCAAGGACGGCAGCAGTCCAATTCTCTATCTTATTTCGAGCATCTACGTGCTGCTGATCGTCGTCGTGGTCGGCGGAATGGGGCTCCACAACGCACTCGATTTCTTCAAAAAACTCCGGCGCAAGCTCGCCATTCAGAAAGGGCTCATCGAACCCGAACACGTGGCACATCGCCTCTACCTGCGCATGACGGTCCACGAACGGATGCAGCACGGTGTGCTGATGCTCAGCTTCACGCTGCTCGTCGTGACCGGTTTTATGCTCCGCTATCCCGAGGCCTGGTGGGTGGTGGGTATCCGCAACGTCAGTGCACGGGCCTTCGAATGGCGGGGCTGGGCGCACCGCCTCGCTGGCGTCGTGATCATGGTAGCGGGTGTCTGGCACCTCGGCTACCTCGCGTTCACGATTCCGGGACGAGCGCTCATCCGGGATCTGCTGCCACGTTGGCGCGATCTGACCGATCCGTGGGCGGTTCTAAAATACAACGTTGGCCTCGCCCCGGCCAAGCCGCTCTTCCCGCGCTTCAGCTACATCGAAAAGGCGGAGTATTGGGCGATGATGTGGGGCACCGGATTGATGGGCATCACGGGGATCGTCCTCTGGTTCGATAACACGTCGATCGGTCTTTTCTCGAAACTGGGTTTCGACATCTCGCGCACGATTCATTTCTACGAGGCCGTCCTCGCGACTCTCGCGATTATCGTCTGGCACTTCTATTTCGTCATTTTCAATCCCGATGTCTACCCGATGAACCTCGCCTGGCTCACGGGAAGGATGTCGGAGCAAGAACTTCTTGAAGAACATCCGCTCCAATTGGCTGAGCTCAGGGCCCAGGAGGCGGCGAAACGGGCGCCGCCGTCACCCGACCCATCCACCCCGCCGCCCACTCCGTAAATCACTTCCGTGCGCAGCCTCGCCATCCAACGCGAACTGCCGCCGCCGGTGCACCGGCACTTGTCGGTGAGATCGTAGAGTTTTTCGCCGGGATCGATGCCCACGGTGCGCAACGCCGAGGTTGGCAAGGACGGTGCGCATGGACTGTCGGCCCTGGACACCTACGATGTCGCCGCCGCGCGGGCCTTCATCGAAAAAATCCCGCCGCGCGTAATCGAGGAGGACTCGATCAGCAGCACGCTCGCGGAATTTGGATGATAGTCGAAACACCCTCGCTCACCCTCGCAGCTCCCAGCAGTCAAAAACTCAAATGACGTTGGTCTGATCTGGCGGGCTGTCGCCGCGCCCCACAGGCACGGAGGCGAGTGGCTACCGCAAGCCAAGTCGCCAACCTCAGCCACGATTCTCCCTCGCCGACCCGCTTGGGTAGGCCGATAAATTTTACGCCCGAGGGCCGAAGCCACGGCCCAGCACCGGAAGTCGAAACCTTGCGCTTCCGTCGCTGCGTAATACCAACGTCCTTTGAACTCTGGACTTTGCGGTAGCCGCGAGCGCCAGCGAGTGGACGGATCACCACTCGCTGGCGCTCGCGGCTACCCGGCAAATCAAAGTCTGAATTATTTGGGCGATTGGTAGAAGACCAGCCCCGCCCCTCACGGCCCAAACGCCCACAGGCCCATCGCCTTCATCCGCTTCTCCAAACCAAAGCGCGTAAACAGTTTCTCTGTCTCCTCTGCCGACCTCCGCTCCGCTCTCAGTTCGCGATCATTCGCCAGCGCCCGCACACACCCGACCACCACCGCGCTCGCATCCTCGATCAGCTTCACCGCCACCTTGTCGATCGTATCCGCGAAGTCGTGATAGTAGCGCACCGACTCCCGCGGAATCGGCCCGTTGAACGTCAGCGCCCGCACGCCGACGAGTTGGTAAGGCGTGTGGTCGCTCGCGAGCCAGTTAAGATTCTCCACGCCTTTCGCGAGCCGTGCGCTCTCGGGCCTCGCCCCGTGCCACCGCTCCAGCGCCGGCACGAGCGAATCGTCCCCCAGCGCGTTCACGCCGATCGGCACGCCGACCATGTCCAAATTCAGCATCGCCACGACCGGCGTCGCGCCCAGCTGTGACGCCGCGAACCGGGACCCACGCAGTCCCTGCTCTTCGCCGTTGAGCCACACCAGCTCAACCGTGTGGTGCGGCTTCGCACCCCGCAACGCCAACGCCAGCGCGTAGAGTTGCGCAATGCCAATACCGTTGTCCATCGCTCCCTGCCCGAGATCCCAACTGTCGAAATGCGCACCGACAATCAGCCGCGAATCGACGCGCCCCGGCACGACGAGCCGCAAATTCGCCGTCTGCACCTCGCGGCACCGCGACTTTGTTTCCATCCGCACCCGCACCGGCGTGCCGCGCGCCAAGAGCCGCTGTAGCCATTGCCCTTCCTCCTGCGCAATCGAGTAGATCGGCAGGGGCAACGGCGTGCCGGAAAAACTCCCCGTGCGCGCGAGCAATTGCCCGCCGCCCTCGCGATTCACGAACAGCACCGCCCGTAGCCCCCGCGCGACCGCCATCGCCACGATCTCGCTCGTCTGCAGCGCCGTCGTCGGCGAGAGCACCCCGATGCGCCCGCGCGTCTCGAGCTTGTCCAACTCCGCTGCCTTCGCGTTGCCCAGATCGACGATCGCCGCCGCGAACGCCGCGTGCGCCTCCGCATACCCGAGCGCCGCCACCCGCAGTCGGCGGGCGAACGGCGCGAGCACCTCGACGCGGTCGTCACCGCGTTCCCAACCGGACATCGTAAACGCAACTTTCTCCGGCGCATAGCCGAGCGCACGCAACTCTGCCGCCAGTCGGTCCATCGCCGCGTTGTTGCCGACACTCCCCGTCATGCGCGGACCAAAATCATCGCACAGCTTTTCCAAAAATGCGTGCGGCGTCGCCGGCTCGGTCGCACCCACCCCCACAGCGAGAAAAAACCCGAGCACCGCGCACCGCCAAGTAGGGCGGACTTCAGTCCGCCTCCCCGGGCTCATTCTCCTCCCAAGACGGACCAAAGTCCGCCCCACTTTACGGCACCACGGCATCGGTAATCGTCAGCGTGTTGAAATCCAGCACCCGCTTCAAGCGCCCGTGCGTCATCGTGAGTTTACGGCCGCCGACCTCGGCATTCAGATACGGCCCGGCGAAGAGCTTCCACTCCTTCGCGTGATCCACCGATCGCCCGTCCACCCGAGGTGCCGCACCGTAGGCGACCTCGATTTTTTTCCCGCGCAGCGTCGTGAATTTCACGCTCGGTGTCGGCTCCAAGGTGATCGCCAGCGCCAACGCCCGCATCGCCGTCTTAAACGCCTCCCAACCCTTAAACTCACTCGCCGCCGCCGCCTGGAGCAGTGTCCCATTCTTCGCGTGCGGCGAGTAGAGCCGTTTCCCACCTTTCTCCAGCGGACGCCACTCGTAGCCCGCGAGCGGACGATAGGCGATATACGTGCTGCCGCCCTGCGCAAAAATCCACCCCGACTTGTCCTCCTCAATCAACGCGAGGTCTTTGGAAAAAAAACCGTTCACCTGTTTCCAAGGCGCACTGGCCGGAATATCGCTCAGCGAAATCAACGTATCCTCCTGCTGGAAGATCTGCTCATACGGCGAACCACCGACGAGTTTACTCTCTGCGATGTAGGTCGGTTTCCCCTGAAACGTCACCGCCGCCGGCATGTAGTCGGGCATTTCCGTAAAATACATCATCAGCTCCTCGGCTCCATAAAACGGCTGCACGGAAAAAATCGTGTTGTGCACGCCGCGTGGGTCAGGCACCGCCCACGTCAGATCCCACGAGTGCTGCTGAATCGGCTGCAACAAACCACCCTGGTCGGAGCCCAGCGCGTAGTCCTTGGTGACATGGGCGGTCTTGTAAACCGGCGCATTGCGCACGTCGCTGTTGCGCCAGCGGTGCCGCGTCCGCTTGCGCTCGACGTGAGTGTAGGCGCCGCTGCGATCCGTGCCGATCCGGTAAATCACCTCGGGCAATTCGTAGTGGTCCGCCACCGTCGCAAAATAAATCCCCCAGCCGCCGTAGCTCGCTTGCGGCGGACAATTCCCGAGCATCTGCCACGCGAAATACGAGGAGAGCGCATTCCATTTCTCCAGCACCGTCGTGTCGTCCGTCCGCGCATGGGACCCGATGTAAATCCCGTTGAGCGTCTCGACCGCAAAGTCCGCCATCACCCAGTCCAGCATCATTTTTCCCCGCTGGCGCATCTCCGGGTCTTTCGCCCAGGTCGCGAGAAAGAGCATCGGAATCGAATATTCCCCGAGGTAGTGCGTGCAGTCGTATTCACCCTGCCCGATCGTTGTCGCCAGCTCCATCCAGTGCAGCAACCACGCCCGCGATTCCACCGAAATTTCCGCCGAGGTCTTGCCGTTGAACCAACGGTCTTCGCCCTCGCCCGGCCAGAGCTGCGCCATGAGGTGCATCGTCGTGTAATACATCACCCAGTGGTTCTCCGTGTCACCGCGCAGCGGATAATACGTGCGCCATGCTTCGCGGATCGCCGCCTTGGCTTCGGACGTCAGTTGGTCGCGCCCCAGGTAGGAAATGCACGTCACGGGAAACATCCAGAACATGTCCGCCGAGGGCTTCTTCATCAGCTCGATCAACCGCTCCGAACACGCCGCCGCATCTTCGCGCAGCGCGAGTTTCGCCGCAATCTCCGCGAGCCCCAATTTCGTCGGATCACCCGGGGTCGCCAACGCCGCCCGCCACCGCAGCGCTTCCATCCGGCGCGCGAGATACTGGTCGCGCCGCAGCGCTGGATCTTCCACCGGCGCGGTGGACGGCGGCGGGGCCGTGAAGGACGGTTGCGCGTACAGCCCGACCACGGCCGCCAAGAACACGATGATAGCGGAAAATAAGGGATAAGTTTTCATGGTCATTTCCGGGGCACAAACACGAGGTCGAAGACGTTCGCCTTTTCCCACTGGAGCTTCCGCCACGTGCGGCCGAAATCGTCCGACGCGAACAACGGCTCCATATACGGCGCCGCGTAAATCCGCTCCGGCAGGTCCGGATCGATCGCCACCTTCCACACCTCGCGCCTCGGCAGGCCTGCCGTGCGGTCGACCCACGTTTTCCCGCCATCTTCCGACACCTGCACCCCCGCACCCCAGCCGCAGTAAACCAATCGACGGGCATCGCGCGGATCAAACTCGCCGTTATGCAAAGTGCGCTCCGCCACAACGCCCGCGACGCGCCTCCACGTGACGCCGCGATCCGTCGACCACAACGCGCCATCGCCCCCGGTCACGGCAAAGAACACCTTCGGATCGTGCGGCGACTGGCGCAGGCTGTGCGTGACCTTCTCCGTCGCCTGCACGAGCCGCCACGTGCGCGCGCCATCCTCGGTCAGATAAAGGCCCTTCTCCGTGCCCGCGAGCACCCGGCCCGCCGCCGTGCGATCCACCAGAATCGCCTCGGTATACGCGCGGCGAATACCCTCATTCATCCGCTGCCACGTCTGACCGCGATCATGCGAGACGGCGATGCCATCGGGAATTCCCGCGTAAACGTGCTCGGGCCGATTGCGGTCCACGGAAAGAGATTTCGCCTCCGTCATATCCCAGCTCGTGACAATGCGGAACGTTTTCCCCCGATCCGGCGTCCGCAGCACGCCGTCCAGCAGAGCGATGTAGAGCCGGGCTGGATCACTCGGATCGTGCGTCACTGAAAATGTGCGAATGTGGTGCGGCCCGAGGTGCTCGAAGTTTTCGCGGTCCGTCGAGCGGTAAAGACCGCTCAACAGCGGTCCGCTCCGCCCCATCACGCTCCCCTGCCCGCTCAGATTCACACACACATAGAGATCATGCTTCAGCTCCGTTGCGCCCGCCCTCGCACTCAAAAACGCCAGCGCGAAAAAAAATAGTCGTCGTGCGATGATCATAAATTCAACGTGTCTCCACTATGCGTCGTTTCTTCATCCCCACCCTGCTCCTCTCCCTCGTTTCGCTCGCGTCGCTCGGCGCCGCCGAAACACCCACCACCCCCGAGGCGAAACTCGCCGCCCTCGGCCTCACCCTGCCCGTGACCAACACCCCCATCGCGAACTATGTGCCTGCCGTGCGCACGGGAAACCTGGTTTTCCTCTCGGGCCACTTGCCCTACGACGCCGCCGGTAAAGTCATCGCCGGCAAGGTCGGCAAAGACACCGACGAAAAGACCGCCAACGCCGCCGCCCGCACCACCGCCCTCGCTCTGCTCGCCTCGTTGAAAAAAGAAATCGGTGAGCTCTCGAAAGTGAAACGCATCGTGAAGGTCGCCGGCTTCGTCAACGGCACCGACGACTTCAAGGCGCAACCCGCCGTCATGAACGGCTGCTCCGATCTGCTCGTCGCCGTCTTCGGTGACCGCGGTAAACACGCCCGCGCCGCTCTCGGCATGGCCTCGCTCCCGCGCGGTGCTGTCGTCGAGATCGAGATGATCGTGGAAGTCCAATAACGCGCACATCACGTTTTTTTCAGAATCGCCGTCATCGCTGCCACGAGCCGGTCACACTCGTCCAGCCCATTGCACAGGTGCAACGAGACGCGCACCGCATCCAATTTCTGCTCCGACACCGGCCGGCAACGCAGGCGATGCTCCCCGAGCAACCGCCCGAATAATTTGTCGTAAGCGATCCGCGGCGTGCGAAACGCAATCATCGCTGCGCTGAGTTCCGGATTCGCCGGCGTGAGAATTTCGACCTCCGGCAGCGCCGCGATTCCCGCCCGCACCCGCGCCACCATCGCGCGACCGCGCGCTGCGATCCGTTCGCGCCCAATGCGCTCCTGCGTCTCCGCCGCCGCCGCCAGCGCCACGACCGCCGCCGCGTTGCGCGTGCCATATTCGTGCCGCTGCGTGCCGGCCACGAAGGTCATCGCCATCGAGAGGTCGGCTTGGTCGCTCGAATAGGCTCCCACCATCGCCGGGGCCACCTGCTCCAGTTTTTCCCGCCGGATGAACAGCACCCCCGTCTCATGCGGACCGCCGATCCACTTATGCCCGCTCGTGGCATATGAATCGCAGCCGATCTCGCGCAGTGAAAACGGAAACATTCCCGCCGACTGCGCCCCGTCGATGTGAAACCAAATCCCGCGCTCGCGACACAGTTTCGCGATCTCCACGACCGGTAACACGATGCCCGTCGGTGCGGTCACATGCGATACCTGCACCACTCGCGTGCGCGGAGTAATCAACGCCGCGATGCGCGCCAGATTGCCCGCTGCATCGACCACACTCGGCTCGAACATGCGCACCACCACCCCGCGCTGCTTGCCTTGGTTGATCCACGGAAACGCACCGCCGGGATGCGCGTGATCGTCAAAAATAACTTCGTCCCCCGCCTTCAGCGCCAACCCCGCCGCGATGAGGCCATTGCCCTCGGTCGCATTACGCACAAAGGAAATCTCCGCGGGCTCCGCACCGAGAAACCGCGCGAGAACCTTCCTCGCCTCCGCAAACAACCCATGGCCCGTCTCCGATTTTTCCTGCAACCGGCGAGACGTCTTTTCGAAAACATCCAACACCGGCCCCGCCGCCGGCCCGAGCCCTCCCGTGTTCAGATAGGCGAAGCCCGGCGTGAGCAGATACTGCGCACGAATCGCTGACCAATACGGCTCGGGATCACGTTCGGAATACACCGGCCACGCCGCCGCGGCCGCCCGTTGCTCACCGCGCGTCGACGCCCCTGCGGCCAGCCCCACCGCACCCACGCCCAGCCGCCGGAGAAACGTTTTTCGATCAAGGTTCATGCGTTCGAGAAAGTCAGACGATGGTCGAGGTGCAACGTCGCACCGGCGGACAGCACGCGGGTGTCCCGGTGAAACGAAAACGCCGCCAACGGATTTTTCGCGCGCACAAACCACCGGACCGGACCGCCCAGATTCTCAAAAAGAATGCGCGTGCGCCGCAGCGTGCCGTCGTGCTGACAATTCCACTCCATCGTCTCCGCCTCCGCCCCGTGCACGGCCGCCTCGCCGATGCGCCCACCATCCGCCGTGATGCCGATGCGCGCGTCGCCATGCTCATCCAGCAAATCGCGCGCCCCACGAAATTGCAGCCCCGTGTAGTGCGAGCCCGCCAGACCACCCAGCGATTCGAAATGGTCCAGCGCCAGATCATGCCCGGACGCGTTGAACAGTTCGCTCGTCCACCGCAACGACCACTCCGCGTCGCCCACCGTCGTCACCAGCGCCCGGTGTTCGTGGAGCAGTTCACGCCCTGAACGCGGATCACGCCAATCCACCGCATGCTCCAGCCGCTCCGCCGTGCACGTTTTCCACGCGCGGTGAATCTGCACGCCATGATCATCGCGCCAGTGATAGCCATCCGCCGCCCGGTGCGACGGACCGCCCCAAAAATTCGTCCCGCCCACGCTTGTGATCGTCAGACTCAGCCCGTGGTGCCACGGGTGATCGGTCGGTCGAAAATTCGTCAGCACATCACCCGCGAGCGAACACACCGGATGCCCATACGGCCGCGGCGCCTCATTGGCCGGCGTGCCTCCGCCAAATACATACCGCCACACCAACCCGCCATCCGCCCGCAACACGCGCACCGCCCCCGCGCCCTCGTGCTCGAGTCGGAGTGCTGTACTCATGGCAGCACCACGCTTTCGGACCAGCGCCCACCGCCAAACTCACGCTTCGATCCGTCGGGCAACGTCACGTGCACCGGCGTGTCCCCCGGAGCCTCAATCTCCAAGGTGAACCGCCCACCCTCTCGCTGCCACCCCACTGTGACCGGCCCGCGCGGGGTGCAAATCTTCCCCTTCGCGTGCGTCAGGCCGCACAGCTGCGGCGCAATCGCAATCTCCGCAAATCCCGGCGTCGCCGGCGTCACTCCCAGCACCCGCGTCAAAAATTCCAGCGCCGGATGCGCACTCCAGGCATGGCACAGTGAGCGCCAATAACTGTTCTCCTCCACAAACGTATCGAGCCCCGCCTCGACCGATTCGTGCCACGGTCCGAGAAACTCCGGCATCCGATCATAGTCGCCCGCCATCGCCAGCGCCCGGAAACCGATGTGCCACCAAAAGAACGACCCCGGCGCCAATTTCTCGTCGTGCGGAAAACGCCTTCGCAAAATTTCCCGCTCCCGCGCGCCCGCCGCGCCGCACACGACCGCCCACGCATTGCCGTATTGGCTGACCTCCGGCCCACCCGGCCGGTCGAAATACAGCCCTTCCGCCTCCGACCAAAAACGCGCGTGGAGTTTCCCGCGTAGCGCGTCCGCTTCCGCAGTCAGCTCCCCCGCCTCCCGCTCCCGTCCAACCAACCGGCACAGCCCCGCCGTCTCGTCGAGCGCCACGATATACTGCGCCGAAATAATGCACGTCGGCCCCGTCCCGGAGCCCGGCACCACGCCGCGCGGCCACCACGGACACCAGTCGGTAATATTCCAATACGGCAACTTCTCCGGCAGCCCGTCAGCGTCCCCGTGCCGCCGAAACCAATCCAGCACCGCCCGAAATCCCGGCAGCAAATCCTTCACCACCGCGCCATCGCCCGAACACGCCACGTAGTCGCGCGCACACGTGATCCAGTGCAACGACCACGAGGGAATGATCTGCACGAGCCGCGACGGAAACCGGCTCTGCGTCAGCCCGTCCGACAACCGCGACCAATCGAAATGATACAGCGCCTGCTTCGTCAGTCGGTAGTCGCCCGTCGTCAGCATCGCGATCTTCGACGTGATCATCGTGTCCCCTGCATACTGCATCTGCTCGTAATAAGGACAGTCCTCGAACGTCTCGTGCGAACACAGCCGCATGGTCCGCAACGCCGCCCGCCAAATCTTCTCCAGCCTCGCGTCCGAACACCCGAACTCCGCCGCCACGTGATACGGATACGCCGTGAAACGATAGCGCAGACCGCGAATCCGCAACGGCTCGTCGCCCGTCGTCACCGTTATTCCGATATACCGAAACGCCCGCCAGTGCAGCGGCTCGAAAATTTCTCCGCCCCCTTCCGCGCCCGCGCCATCCGCCGGCTCCCAGCGATCACGCCACCCAGAGATTTTCCCGCGCCGGTCAAACGTCCACCCCGTGCTCTCATCCGCAAAGTGCGACGCCAGATTCGCCAGCGGTTGCTGCCGCCCGAGGAGCCTCGCCCCCGGCGTGCCCCACGGCAGCCGCAGCGCCTCCGCATACGTGAGCAGCACCGTGCTCCCTGCGCCACCCGCCGTCTCGATTTGCGGAAACCCCGTCGTCAATTCACCGACGTCGACGATCACCTCCACGGTCGTGCGCGGCGGTACCGTTAGGACCTTCCCGCGCTCGACCAAATCTTTCCACGCGCCCACCACCTCGCCGCCTCCCGGCAAAAAGACGTCTTTAAACGCCGCGCCCATCGCACTCTCCTCCAGCGCCGGAATCATGCGCGGCACCAGCCCATACGGGCTCGTCGGATCGCGCCGATTCACCAGCAACTCCGCCCGGTAGAGCACCGTCGCCGCCGGCCACGCGAAATCGTCGAACTCCGCCGTCGTCCACCCGGCCGGGATCGCCTTCGACACCCGGTGCTCAAAATACCCCTGATACCCCTCGAACGTCGTGTCCTCGTTCTGAAACCGATGCGCCGAATCCACCGCGACTTTCCATTTCGCATCCGTCGACACGTCATCACATACCACGGCTGCGCCACCTCCGCCACCACCCGTCGCCCCCGCGCCCCGCAATACCCCATCCAACACAAACCCGCCCGCATACGTCATCACCGAACACGGTGCCCCGAGGTGCGCCGGCCGATGCGCCACCCGCGACATATCGAGCACCAACGCCGCCAGTACATTGCGCCCCGCCCGCAATCGCGACGTCAGCTCCAAGGTTTCGTAGAAGTGGTGGTTCACATCCCCCTTGGCCGGACCGCGCCCGACCAGCTCTCCGTTGCAGAAAAACAGATATCGGCTGTCGCCGGACACGTGCACCACCAGCCGCGCCGCCGTCGCGTCCGCCACGTTAAACGTCCGCCGAAACATCCGCACTTGATAGTGCGACGGCGTAGCCGACGCCGGGTCCGGCGTCGCATGAGTGGCCTCGGCGGACCAAATCCACGAGGCGCGTTGGGTGAAGGGGGTTTCGGACATACTCCAGGTCGCGCCACGCCGACACCGCTGCCGAACGACGCGCGCTCGGGAATAAGCTGGCGCTGTCATGAAATTCAATAACCGTTTTCATGTTTTTTCATTTCATTCATGAAGGCCAAATCCCCGCCCCCCACCCTCGTCATGTGCGCGACCACCTGGTCGATGATCGGCTGGCCCACCCCCAAACACGAATGGTCCATCGCCCACAAGCTCCGCGCCATTAAGGCCGCCGGCTTCGACGGCGTCTGCGCCTTCATCACCCCGGAGATGAAGCTCCTCGCCGACCGCCTCGGCCTGCGCCTCATGAGCGGCTTCGACGCCAAGAGTGTCGCCGACGCCCTCCCGCGGCTCATCACCCAGCGCGACCTCGGCGTGCGCTTCATCAACATCCAGCTCCTCAACCACGACACCCCGCCCGCCACCGCCGCCCGCGTCGCCGTCAAACTCATCCGCCAATCGCGCAAGCTCGGCGTCTCTGTGCACATCGAGACCCACCGCGACACCTCGACCGAGACGCCGGAGAAATTCGACGAGATCGCCCGCCTCTATCGTCGCGCCACCGGCGAACTCCTGCCCGTCACCTGGGACCACTCCCACTTTGCCGTCTCGAAACATATGCTGCCGGCCGACTACTCCGCGCGCCTCCTTGTCTGGCCGAAACTCATCCAACACTCGCAGATGTTTCACCTGCGCCCGTTCAACAGCCAACACTGCCAAGTCCCCGTCACCAACGGTCGCGGCGCCCTCACTCCCGAGTTCCGCGACTACCTGGCCTTCACCGAGGATCTTTTCGCCTGCTGGCTCGCCGGCCCCCGACCCGGCAACGAACTCTGGGTCTGCCCCGAACTCGGCATGAGCCACGGCTACCACGTCAGCACCGATCCCCACGCTTGGCCCGATGCCGCCCGCGCCCGCACCGAACTCCTCGGCGCCTGGCGCCGCGCGCTCCTCCGCTGAGTCCGACGCAGCGGCGGTTTCCAACCGCTGTCAGCCCTCCACTCCGCACGCCTCCCCCCTCCCCGAAAATCCTCCCTCCACCCCGTCAAAACGCTTGACGCCTTTCATCCCTTTTCATCCTTCATTCTGAAATTTTCATTCGCCTGTCCTACCCCACCCCATGTTGATTGCTGAGATCGCCAGAAAAGCGAAGGTCTCCCCGGCCACGGTTTCCCGTGCCATCAACCAGCCTGCCATCGTGGCGCCCGACAGCTTGGCCCGCATTCAGGCGGTCATGAAACTGCACAACTACCGCCCCGCTCCGCTCGAACGTCGCCGCGGCCCCAAGGCCCGCAAACCCGACCTGCGCAAGATCGGCGTCTGGTTCGTCGGGGCCAAAGCCAACAATCCCGGCCTCAACTGGTTTCAAGACCAACTCCTCCAAATCCAGTCCGGCAATCCCCGCTATCGCGTCGATCTCAGCGTCCTCTTTTCGAACACGCCTGACGAGCTCCCCGGCCGCCTCGCCGAGGCCAAGCTCGATGGCATCATTATTCAGGGTATGGAGCCCTCCGCCGCCTGCCTCGCCCGACTCGGCAGCCTCCCGCACGTCTGGTTCATGACGCGCCGCTCCACCACGTTCCCCGGAGACTTCGTCGAACCCAACAACGAGGAAAATGGCCAGATCGCCGCCGACTATCTCAAGCGTCGCGGCCACAAATCCGTCGCGGTGATCTCAACCGACCCCGACTACAGCGCCATCACCCGTCGCGTGCGGGCCTTCGTCCAACATGCCGGCGACATCGGCCTCCACGTCCACACGATTTTGGGCCAATCAAATCCCGGCGTGAGTTACCTCGACCAGACCAACGCCAACGCCGAAAGCGACACCCTCGTCCGCCGTTTCCTCGCCGCCAAACCGCGCCCGACCGGCCTCTACATTCCCGTCGATCATTTTTGCGGATCGTTCTTCCGCGCCCTCCGCGAATCCGGTCAACAAGCCGGCCGCGACTTCGACGCTGTCCTCGGAAATTTTAATCCTGTCATTTACCACAACCTCGATCACCTCCCCGCCACGATCGACATCAATTTGCCCACGCTCGTCCGCAAAGTCGTCGACCACCTCATGTGGCGCATCGAAACCCCCGGTGCCACCGGCCGCATTGGTTGCACCGTTTCCCCCACCCTCGTCGAAGCCACGCCCGCCAACGGCTCCTGACCACCTCTCGACCTCTTGCTCTGCCAATCGCCCATTCCCTTTTTCCAATTTTTTGGTCCAACCCCGCGAGCAGTCGCTCGCGGGAATCCGAAATCCCCAACCGCAAAACCATGATACCAACACCCAATCCGTCGAGCTCACTCGACCGAGCCAAGAAACTCGTGAGCCTCTGCCTCGCGGCGTCCATCGCCGCCAGCACCGGCTTCGCTCAAGCCCCCACGGCCGACTCGATGCGTCGCCTGCAGGACGAAAACGCCGCCCTGCGCAAACGCCTCGCCGAAATCGAGGGCAAAGCCGCCCC
>CAMBVX010000073.1 GCA_945871085.1 Opitutus sp. GAS368
CGCGCGAAAGTGAAGTCCATCATGGCCACCGTCGAAGCGCGGCAGAAGCGTATGGTCGACGCCGTGCGCGAGGCCTGTCGCGCTTGAGCTGAGCTTCCTCGCCCGGACAGAGACCGACGAGTTCCTCGCGGCACCCCGTCCTCAATCCAGCGCCCAGCGGACGCTCGGCGTCACACCGGAGCGCACGGTCGCATCGTTTTTCGCGCCGGGCACGTCGCGCGTGGCGCCGCGCGCGATCACGCTTTCGAGGGCGGTGCGGAGACGCGCGACGATTTCGGGATGCTGTGCGGCGAGATTGGATTTCTCGGCGATGTCGTCGGCGAGATTGTAGAGTTCGGCCACTTTCGCCTGCCCGCGCGATTTCTGGGCCGCGTCGCGGTTGCGCAGGATCAGTTTCCACGGGCCGTCGCGGTAGGCGAACTCGCCCGGGTTGGAGTGGTTGACGAGCGTCGTGCGGCGGGTGGGCGCGGGCGTGCGGCCGAGCAGAGTCGGCAGGAAACTCACGCTGTCCTCCGCGGCGGCCGCCGGCAGCGGCGCGCCGACCGCCTCGGCGACCGTGGCGAAGGCGTCGACCAATCCCACGAGCTGGTCGCTGCGCGAGTTGGGGGCAATGCGGCCGGGCCAGCGCGCGACGAACGGCACGCGGTGCCCGCCTTCCCAGATGTCGCCTTTGAAGCCGCGGTAGATCCCGCTCGGCTGGTGGCCGGCGGCGGTAAGTTTGTCCCAGCCGGTGTAGCCCGAGTGGCCGTTGTCGCCGGTGAAGATCACGAGCGTGTCGCCCGCGGTGCCGGTCTCCTCGAGCGCGCGCAATACTTCGCCCACCGCCCAGTCGGTCTCCATCAGAAAATCCGCGATCGGCGCGATGCCGCTGCGACCCTTGAAGGCGCGCGACGGCGACACGGGCTCATGCGGCGAGGTGATCGGGAAATAGAGAAAAAAGGGTTTTCGCTTCGCCGCCAGTTCGCGGATCTGGCCGGTCGCGCGACGCGTGAGTTCGGGCATGATCTCGTCGAAGCGCCAGCCGGGCGCGGCCGGCGCACCCGCGAAGAGGCGCGGCAGCACGACGCCCTGCTCGTCGTCGATGCGCAGCGTGTCGGTGGGCGGCACGACGACGCGGTCGTTCTGGATGAACGTGAACGGCGGATAGTTGGGCACATCGGTGCCGAAGTAATAGTCGAAGCCGCGCGTCGTCGGCCCCGAGCGGATCGGCTGGGTGAAATCCCACGCGACGTTTTTCTGCGCGTGGCGGGTCTCGCTCATGCGGCTCGGCTCCGGGCCGGGCCATTCCCAGCCGAGGTGCCACTTGCCGATGCACAGCGTGCGGTAGCCGTTTTTTTGCAGAAATCCCGGCAACGTCACGCGCCCGGCCGCGATCAGCGGCGGTTCGTAGGCGGCGAGCACCCACTCCTGGAGTCGCGTGCGCCACGCGTAGCGGCCGGTCAGCAGCCCGTAGCGCGTCGGCGAGCAAACAGCGGAGGGGCTGTGGGCATCCGTGAAACTCATCCCTTCGCGCACGAGCCGGTCGAGCGCGGGCGTAGGGACTTTGTTTGCGGGATAGTGCGCCTGGATGTCGCCCACGCCAAAATCATCGGCGAGGATGAGTACGATGTTCAGCGGACGCGACTCGGCGGCGAAAACTGCCGTCGCCAGCAGCGGGACGAGCAAAAGCAAAGCGACGGACAAGCGAGGGGTGCGCATTCGTCAAAAACTCCGAGTCACGGCGAGTCTGTCAACCGAGGAAGTCCGGCCGCCGAAAAACGGCTCGCCGCTGCGGAACCAACGCATCAGCTTTCCGCAACCCCTCCCCACACCCGCTATGACTCGCCGCTTCCCGCCTGTGTCAGCTTTCGTCGTTGCTTGCGTCCTGCTGGCCACGATCCGCGCCGCCGCAGTCCCCACCGGCGCCATTGAGGGGCGCGTCTTCCACGTCGCGACCGGCGCCAACCTCGAGCGCGCGCGCCTCACGGTCGACGGCACGCTGCTCGAGACGTTCACCGATGCCGACGGTCGCTTCATCCTTGCCCATGTGCCGGCCGGCACCGCGCAGCTACGCGTCTTCTACACCGGCCTCGCACCCGCAACGCAGGCGGTCACGATCCCGGCGGGCCGCACGACGCAGATCGACATCCCGCTCGTCTCGCTCACGCGCGCCGCGGAGTCCGGAGCTCCCGGCGCACCGGTGAAGCTGAACGCCTTTGTGGTCGGCGATTCGCGCGAGATGAGCGGCACCGCCATCGCGATCAACGAGCAGCGCTTCGCGCCCAACCTCCGCAGCGTGGTCTCGACCGACGAGTTTGGCGACGTGCCCGACGGAAATGTCGCCGAGTTCATCAAGTTCCTCCCTGGCGTAAGTGTGAACAGCGCGCGCGAGGTCTCACTCAACGGCGTCCCCTCCGCCTACGTGCCGATCTCGATCAACGGCTTCAGCGTCGCGAGCCCCATCGGTAGCGGAGGCGACGGCGGCACCGGGCGCAGCAACTCGATGGATGTCTTCACGACGAGCAACATCTCGCGCATCGAGGTTTCGTTTTCGCCCACGCCCGACACCGAGGGCGCGGCGCTCGCGGGCTCCGTCAATCTCGTGCCGCGCTCCGCGTTCGAGCGCGCGCGGCCGTCGTTCAACGCCAGCACGTATTTCTCGATGCTCAACAACGGTCGCGAGCTGCCCGAAAAATCGGCGTTTCAACGCTTCTATCCCGGTCTGGACTTCTCCGGAATCGCACCGATGAGCAAAACCTGGGGCTTCACCGTCTCCGGCGGCCACTCGACGCGCATGACCGACACCCCGGTGATTCAAAATGTCTGGCGCGGCGCCAACACCGCGACCAACGGCGCGGCCTTTCCGCACACGACTCCGGATCAACCCTACCTCTCCGGCCTCGTCGTGCAGGCGACCGGCCGCGAAACGACACGCGACTCGCTGGCCGTCTCGCTCGACTGGAAACTCGGCCCCCGCGACCGCGTTTCCCTCGGTGTGCAATACTCCACCTTCGACGTCGTGCTCGACACCGCGGCCCTCACATTCGACGTCGCCCGCGTGCTCCCCGGGCAGTTTTCCCTCGCGAATACCCGCGGCGCGGCCGGCGCGGGCACGCTGCAGGTCGTCTCCACGCGCAGCCTGCGCGAAAACTGGAGCTACCTTCCCTCGCTCACCTGGCGTCACGATGGCCCGTGGTGGAAGGCCGACGCCGGCCTCGGCCTCGCGCGCTCGCGCAATCGCACGCGCAGTGTCGAAGGCGGTCTCTTCGCCTCCACCACTATGCGCCGCACGGGCGTGACCGTCTCGCTCCTCGACGCGGGATTTTGGCGGCCCCGCGACATCATTGTCACCGACGGCACAACCGGTGCGCCGGTCGATCCCTTTTCGATCAACAGCTACGCCGTCACGGCCGCGGTCGGCTCGATGCGCGCGAGCGACGACACGCGCCGCAGCGCCTACGCCAACATCCGGCGCGACTTTACGGCCGTGGTGCCGCTCACGCTCAAGGCCGGCCTCGATGTGCGCGACGCGCGGCGCGACACCCGCGGCTTCACCGACAACTACACCGCGATCGGTCGCGACGGTGTAGCGAGCACCACGCCGACCGCAGGCGACGATGCGGCGGTGCAGTTTGTGCGCCCGGACTTCGATTCACGCCGGCGCGTCAACGGTTTTCCCCGCGTGCCCGCGCTCTCGAACGGACTCCTCTACGAACAACTCCGCGCCAGCCCCGCGCAATTCGGCGCGCCCACCGCCAATGCCCGCTACCGCTCCGGTGTCGGCCTCTCCAACACGGCCGACGAACTCATCGCTTCCGCCTACCTGCGCGCCGATCTCTCGCTGCTCCAAAACCGGCTCAAGCTCGTCACCGGCCTGCGCGCCGAGCAGACCAACATCGCTGCCGCCGGCCCGCTCACCGATCCCTCGCGCAATTTCCAGCGCAACACCCGCGGCGAACCGATCCTCGGTGCCAATGGCCGCCCGCTCCTGATCACCAGCGACGCCTTCGAAATTTCAAAGCTTACCTACCTCGACCGCGGCGGCTTGGCGGAAAAGGAATATCTCCGGCTCTTCCCCAGCCTCAACGCCAGCTACAATCTCCGCGACGATCTCATCTTGCGTGCCGCCGCCTATCCCTCGGTCGGGCGGCCCGATTTTATCCAATATTCCGGCGGTATCACACTCCCCGATCCCGAGGCGCCGCCGTCGCCTGCCAATCGCATCGCGGTCAACAACGTCGGCATCAAGGCGTGGAACGCGCGCACCGTGAGCGCGCGGCTCGAGTATTATTTCGCCGGCCTCGGCCAGCTTTCCGCCGGCGCCTTCCGCCGCGAGATCGAGAATTTTTTTGGCAACACCCTCTTCCGCGCCACCCCGGAGTTTCTTGCCCTCTACGGTCTCGACGAGGCGACCTACGGCGATTTCGACGTCGCCACCCAATACAACCTCCCGGGCACCGTGCGCATGGAAGGCGTTACGCTGAACTACAAACAGGCGCTCACGTTCCTGCCGCCGTGGGCGCGCGGCGTGCAGGTCTTCGGCAACCTCAGCGTGCAGCGTGCGCTCGGCGACACCAACGCCAACTTCGCCGGCTACGTGCCCAAGAGCGGCAGCTGGGGCGCGAGCCTCTCGCGCGAGCGCGTGACGCTCCACGTAAACTGGAATTACCGCGGCCACGCGCGCCGCGCTGCCGTCGCGACGGGCAACAGCATCCAATCCTCGACCTACAACTGGGGCGCCACCCGGCTCGTGACCGACGTGATCGCGGAATACCATGTCACCCGTCGGTTCACGGTCTTCGCCAACCTGCGCAATCTCTTCCACGTGACGGACGAACTGGAGATCTACGGTCCGGCCACGCCCGCCGTCGCCCACCTCCGTCAAAGCGCCGCCGACTTCGGCTCGCTCTGGACGATCGGAGTAAAGGGGAAATTCTGAACCGGGCGCGGCGTCGTGCGCGGGGCGTCGCTCAGGGGAGGGGGAGTGTGCGGCAGTAGCGGCGAGCGCCAGCAAGCCGACGAGGCTCGGCTCGCTGGCGCTCGCGGCTACCGGACGGCCGCGATGACGTAAATTCCGCCAGCCACCGTGGTGATGTCGACGGTGTGCGTCGCGCGCAGTTTTACGGTCGGCAGGGCGGCGGGATTTGTGATCAAGGGTTTGCCGGCATCAACGATGGCGTAGAAGGAATTCGGATTCGCGCCGGTGGCAGCGACTGGTTTGGCGTTGGCGATGGTCACAGGCTCGGAGGTTCGAAGGCGCAAATTGCCGCCGAGTTTGGAGCGCACGACGGCGCGCGTGAGTTGTCCTCCGGCCCACTCGAGATCGATTTCAAACCCACCGCGCGCCTTGAGTCCGGTGACTCTTCCGCCCGGCCAGGCGGACGGGAGTGCGGGGAGGAGGTGGAGGACGCCCGCGTGGCTCTGCACGAGCAGCTCGGCGAGGCCGGCCGTGTAGCCGAAGTTGCCGTCGATTTGGAAGGGCGGGTGCGCGTCGAACATGTTTCGATACAGTCCACCACCCTTCATCGACGCGTCCGACGTGCCGACGAGGTTGAAGAAATTGCGGATGATCGCGTAGGCGTGGTCGCCGTCCAGCATACGCGCCCAGAAATTGATCTTCCATCCCATCGACCAGCCGGTCGCTTCGTCGCCACGGAGTTCGAGCGTGCGGGCGACGGCGCGGAAGAGTTCCGGCGTGGCGTCGGGGTTGATCTGGTTGCCGGGGTGGAGGGCGTAGAGGTGCGAGAGGTGGCGGTGCTTGGGCTCGGCCTCTTTGTAGTCGGTGCGCCACTCCTGCAGCTGGCCGCGCGCGCCGATCCGGTAGGGGGCGAGTCGGGCGAGTTTGGTGCGGAGTTCGGTGACGAGCGCCGGGTCGCGGCCGAGCCGTTCGGCGGCGGCGATGGTGCGCGAAAACACTTCGCGGATGATTGCGAGGTCCATGGTGACGCCTTCGGAGACCGCGGCGTTTTTCCCGTCGGGACCGACGAAGGCATTCTCGGGTGAAGTGCTCACCGGGGTGACGAGTTCGCCCGAGCCATCGCTCGCGGGTGCAAGCCAGTCGGCGTAGAATTCGGCGGCGCCCTTCAGGAGCGGGTAGGCCTCCTCGGCGAGGAATTTTTTATCGCCGGTGAACAGCCAGTGCTCCCAGAGGTGCGAGGTGAACCAACCGGCGGTCATGTTCCAAAATGCAGCGCGGGCGTTGCCGTCGACCGGAAAACTGTCGCGCCAGAGGGAAACATTGTGGTGCGCAACCCAGCCGCGGCGGTGATACATCGTGCGGGCGGTGAGGGCGCCGTTGACGGCGGTTTCGCGAATCAGGCGGAACAGCGGTTCGTGCAGCTCGGAGAGGTTCGTCGTCTCCGCCGGCCAGTAATTCATTTCGGTATTGATGTTCACCGTGTATTGCGAAGCCCACGGCGGGATCACGAGGTCGTTCCATTTGCCCTGAAGATTGAGCGGCTGGCTGCCGGCGCGGGAGCCGGCGATGAGCAGGTAGCGGCCGAATTGAAAGAGCTGCATTGCGAGGGCGGGATCGCCGCTCGCGCGGAAAGCGGCGATGCGCGCATCGGTGGGGAGTTTTTCTTTCGCGGGATCACCGTCGAGGCGCAGGGAGACACGGTGGAAGAGCGCGGTGTAGTCGGCGATGTGCCGCTCGCGGAGCGTGGCGAAGGTTTGGGCGGCCGCTTCGCGCAGATCGTGGGTCGTGCGCAGCGAAGGATCGATGCCCTCGCGGCTGGGGCTCTTGTTCGGTCCGTTGAAACTGCTGGCCGCACTGACGATGACCGTGGCTTCGGTCGCGCCTTCGATGCGGAGTGCGCCGGCTTCGGCGACGATTTTTCCGTCGGTCTTCACTGTCAGGCGTGCTGCGAAGAAGGTGCCTTTGCCGCCGATGTCGGCACCGTAGAGCACCTGCGCAGCGTGGGGGAGTCGTTTCCCGTCGGCGGAAAAATTCTCCGGGTATTTGTGTTGGTCGCCCATCTGTTCGACGAGCTTGAGATCGCGGCGGCCGACGTAGCCGGGAAGCTGGCCGCGGAGGGCGAGTTCGCCGTCGGCTACGGTGCTCTTGGCCGTTGGATGGACGGAGCTGAACGAGGTTTTGAAGGCGAGGGTGCCTGGACGGTCGGTGCGGAGGCGAAGCGCGATGACTTGGTCCGGCGCGCTGATGAAGACTTCGCGGGTGTAGGTCGCACCGTCGCGCTGGAAGCTCACGCCGGCGGTGGCGGTGGCGAGATCGAGCCAGCGGCGGTAGTCGGTGACGGTGGATTGATTCTTGGCCGAGATATCGACCCACAAGTCGCCGAGGGGTTGGTAGCATTGCTGATTCCGGCCGAGCCAGTTTTTGGTGACGTAGGCATCGGCCTCGGAATTTTTGCCTGCCTTGATCAGCCCGGTGACGTGGTCAAAATCCTTGGTGAGATCGATCGTGCGGAGATCGGCGGGCGGCTCGCCGGAGGTGAGCGTGTCTTCGTTGAGCGCGAGGTGTTCCCGGTCCACGCCGCCGAAGACCATGGCGGCGAGGCGGCCGTTGCCGAGCGGGAGGGCGTCGGTCCATTTCTCCGCGGGTTTATCGTACCAGAGTGTGAGGGGCGCAGCAGGCTCGGCGGCAGCGAGAGTGCCGAGCAAAGAGAGGGCGACGAACAGCGTGGTGAATTTCATGTTCAGCGAAAATTCAAACAGGCAACGAACACAGCGCTTGAGCTTGCCCTACGCCGCTTTGGGATGGCGATTGCGTTGTTGCGGGCTCAGTCTTCGTAAACGGTCGAGCGATGGCCGACGGAGATGACGACGACCACTATCCGGTGATGTTCGATCCTGCATAGTATGCGGTAATCCTTTACGCGATAGCGCCAGTAACCCGTGAGATCACCGCGGAGGGCTTTGCCGAAGGCGGTGGGATCGGCCGAGCCTTTGACGCGCTGTTCCAGGAAACGCTTTATGTCCGCAGCGGTTGATGGCCCGAGGTCACGCAATTGGCGGGCCGCCTCGGGGCCGATTTCATACGCCCAGTTCACGCCACACATCCTCCGGTTTGAGGAGTTTCTCGCCGCTCTTCACATGGCGGTCCCACGCAGCGACGGCGGTACGGTAGTCGATTTCATCTTCCACCGCTTCGCATACCCGGTGCACGAGCGTCGCGAGGCGTTCGAGTTTCGCGTCGTTGGTGGCGGCCGGGACGGTGCCATCGAGGGCGGCCCGCTTGATGTAGGCGGCTGGGCTGAGACCGCGCTTGCGGGCGGCGGTGGCAATCTTGCGTTTCTCCGCCGGCGTGAGCCGGATGGATGTCGGGACGGTCGCGGAGCTCATGCACTACAGCTGTAGTGCTCGCGGTTGGGTGTCAACGGCGGCGCTTTATCGGGGTATTTTTACCAGCGTGAACTCACGCAGCGTGGGGCGACCCGGCGTGGCCTTGAGCTCGTCGTGGGCGACCTGTTGCAACGCGACCGCTTGGGTTGCTGAAATGCCGAGATCGCCGGCGGCGCGTTCGGTTTTGCCGAGGGAGCGCGGGTCGAGGCCCGTGAGGTCACCGAAGATCACGAGAGCCTCGAGGTAGTAGCCGTAGGTGCTGGCGTGGTAGTGGTCGTTGGTCCACAGGCTGACCTGGCCGAAGGCGATGCCGTCATAGGGATTCGGATCGGCGATGCCGGCTTTGAAGGCGCGGTTCCACGCTTCGCCCACCGGGACGACCGCGCGAATGAGCGGAGTGCCGGCGGCAGCGAGATCGCAGCCACGGCGCACGTCGAGCGCCATCGTTTCAATGGACTTGCCGTGCCATGCTCCCTTTTCCGGATACGTCTGGTCGGCGCGGGACCACGTGGCGACGAGGCGGATGTCGACGCGCGGATTCTTGCTGCTGAACAGCGCGGAAATCTCCTGCGCGGCCTTGACCAGTTTCGTCGCGTCGCCCGGCTTGGTGTTATCCAGCATGCTCTGGCCGAGCATGACGACGCGGTCCCAAGGGCGGCCGATCAGGTCGGCCTTTTTCTCGAGGTGCAGATCGAGGCGGGAGCCGCCGACGGTTTCGAGGCTCACCGCGAAATCGAGCCCGGCTTGGTTGGCGAAGACTTTGAAGAGAGCGGGCACGCCGCCTTGTTTTTCGTCGTTCAAATCGGTGACGGTCTGAGCGCGGTAGTAGCGGGCGGCGGAGCCGGCGCCGAACATGAAGCTGTTGCCGACGAAGAGAATCGTCTCGGGTTTGACGGAGCGCGCACCGGTGACCGGAAGATCGGCTGCGGATGAGAGGGAGAGGAGCGCGGCGAACGCGAGGGCAAGCAGGCGAAGGTTCATAGAGGTGAATTGGATTTTGAAGATCATCGGTGGGGGCTATCGTCGTGGACGCTTCGTGCCGGGTCTGGGCACCAAGGTGATCGGTTTCGGCCGAGGCACGGAATGCTCGGTGGCTTACCGGCGGGCAGTGGTTTCGTAGAGCAAAAATGCTTTTCGACGGGCCTCGAAAGCGGTCAGTTGTCCGGTCCAGCCAGTCCGAATTTCCGTCAAGGTTTGGCCCGCTTTGATGGCGGCCAGAGTCTCATCGGCGCCGAGCAAACGGGACATCGCATCGGTTTTGAATTTGTCCGGATAAAGTCGCTGCATCGCCCGCGCCAGCTCGATGCCGATATCGACGACCGGGCACTGGTTACGGTCGGTCAACACGGCCCGCACACCGCCACATTCTTCGTCGCGATATTTTAATTGCGCCGCCGGGCCGGGATAGAGGGCCGGGCGGGGCGTAAATTTAACGGCTTCAAACCGCACGCCGGTAATTCCGGCGTGGTTGAGCTCGGCGGCGAGACGCTCGCCATCGACGAAGGGCGCGCCCACTTGCTCGAAGGGTTTTGTCGTGCCGCGCCCCATCGAGACCACCGTGCTTTCGAGCAGGCACAGTCCGGGGTACAGCGTCGCGGCGGTGAGGCTGCGCATCGAGGGCGAGGGGTTCGTCCAAGGCAGTCCGGTCTCGTCGAGCCATTGGTTGCGCGTCCAGTTTTCACAGGCAACCACGGTGAGGTCGGCACCGAATTTGCGCTCGGCATTATACAGGCGCGCGAGTTCGCCGAGCGTCATGCCGTGTCGCACGGGCATGGGGTGAAATCCGATGAAGCTCGGCGGCCGCGTCATCATGGGGCCTTCAACGCCCACGCCGCCGATGGGATTAACGCGATCAAGCACGAAGAATTTTTTCTTCGCGACGGCCGCCGCTTCCAAGGCAGTGCCGAGCGTCGCGGAGTAGGTGTAGAACCGTGCACCGATGTCTTGAATATCGAAGACGAGGGCATCGATGTCGCGCAGCTGTTCCGGCTTGGGCGCGCGGGCGCGGATCACGGCCATATCGTAGTCGGCGGCACTCGCGAAATTCGCGCGCGGGGGCGAATCGCCGTAGAGGCTGTAAACGGGCAGCTTGGTTTTCTCGTCGATGGAGTCGCCCACTTTGTCGTCGGCGACCCCGCGAATGCCGTGCTCGGGGCTGAAGAGCGCGACGAGTTTCACGTCCTTCGCGGTGTGCAGCAGATCGATGGTGGCGCGACCGTCACGGTCCCGGCCCGTGTGATTCGTGATGAGGCCGATCCGCAGGCCGCGCAGACGCGCGAAGTCTTCGCGCACGAGCACGTCGATGCCGTTGAGCACCGCACCCGCATCGCGCCCGATCGCTTCGGCGGCGAGGGTGCCCAGCGTGCGGCGCACGGGGGACGCGTCGCCCTTGCCGTCGGGGTGCACGCGGTTGCTGAAGAAAATCACAAACGCCCGCGCGCCCGGATCGATCCACAGGCTCGTGCCGGTGAAGCCGGTGTGGCCAAACGATGCGCCAGAGGGAAACCAACGGCCGCGCGGACCCGAAAAGCGCGAGTCGATGTCCCAGCCGAGGCCCCGACGATCCGAGCCGTCGTTTTGCACGCGCGTCATCTCCTTGACCGTCGCGGCGCTCAGGATACGGACGCCGTCGAGTTGCCCATCGCCGACGATCATGCGGCAAAAGCGCGCGAGGTCCTTGGTCGTGGTAAAGAGTCCCGCGTGGCCGGCGACGCCGTCCATGAAGCGGGTCGTGGGATCGTGCACGACTCCGCGCAACATGTGGCCGGCGGTGAGTTCGGTGGGAGCGACGCGCGCGAATTTCGCGGCGGGGGGCAGGAAACCGGAATCGACCATCTTCAGCGGCTGAAAGATTTCCTTCGCGGTGTAGGCGTCGAGCCGGAGGCCGCTCGCAATCCGGACGAGTTCGCCGAGGATAATGAAATTAATGTCGCTGTAGACGAAGGTGCTCCCCGGCGTGCTGCGGAGTTTTTCCTGACAGGCGAGGGTGACGCCCGTTTCATAGCCGGACCAAGCGGGCTTGGTGTCGACGTCGGGGCGCAGGCCCGAGTGGTGCATCAGCAGCTGGCGCACGGTGACGGCACTTTTGTTGTGTTGCGCAAAGGCCGGCAGGTAGCGGACGACGGGTGCGTCGAGCGCGAGTTTACCGCGTTCGACGAGTTGCATGACGGCGGTCGTCGTGGCGACGACTTTGGTCAACGAAGCCGCGTCGTAGATCGTGTCCTCGCTAATGGGTTCGGCGGTCGGCGACAGCGCGCGTTGACCGTAAGCCTTGCGATAAATTTCGCCGTCGCGTTCGAACCACAGGACGCCGCCGGGGATTTTTTTCGTGGCGATGGCGTCGGCCACTGCAGCATCCATGGCCGCGAGTTTTTCCGGTTTGAACGTTGCGGCCGCGGCCGTCGCGAGCGAGAAGCCGACGACCGTGGCCGCGAGGAAACGGGCGAGGTGGGGGCCGCGGAGCAGCGCGCGTAATGGTGGCAACACAGACGGAGGGCAGGGGTGAGCTTTCATCGGTGGGGCATCATTTGGCGAGCGGCCGGTCGCACGCCAGCTCATCCTTTGCCGCGTGCGGTGGAGAGCGGTGCCTCTCTGGTTTGACGGTGGTCGGCCAGTCCGACGGAACGGCGGTTTCCCACCGCCGCCGCGCCGTGAACCAAACCGGTCGCTGGGATAGCGCCCCTCCGCCGGGCCGCGAGATTTCGCCGGAACCGACCCACGGGAGCTGCGCCCACTGAAAACAGGGAACGGGCCGCCCAAAAAAATCATGGACTCGCACCGCGTCGGGAGCGTATGACACTCGCCTAATCTCAGCACTACCTGAGCGGCGGGAAGATCACTTTTCACCGTCCGCGAACCCGTAAAAACTATGAACTGCTCCCCTGTTATTGGTGTAATCTCCCGGCTGTGGCGTCTGCCCACGAGCCTGTTGGTCCTCCTCGCGGCCTTCGCGGTTTCCTCCGCGACCGCACAGTCCTCCGCGACCGGTTCGATCTCGGGCACGGTGTCGAGCGCGAGCACGCGCAATGCGCTGCAGGGTGCGACGGTGTCGATTCCGTCGCTGAACCTCATCGAATTTACCGACAATGCGGGACGCTTCGTCATGAAAGGCGTGCCGGCCGGGGTCGTCGATCTTGTGGTCACCTATTCCGGTTTCAACGAGGCGCGCCAAAAAATTACGGTGTCCAACGGTTCGCTGACGCAGGCTGATCTTGAGCTTAAGACGTCGGACGTTCTCATCATGGAAGCTTTCACGGTGGCGACGATCAAGGAAGGGCAGGCCCTCGCGATCACCGAACAACGAAATGCCTTGAATGTGAAGAACGTCACGGCCTTCGATGAGTGGGGCATTCTCCCGACCCAAAACGTCGGTGAACTCGCTTCCCGCCTGCCCGGAATCACTTTCACGACGGACGAGGATATGCTGATCAATAATATCAGTATCGGCGGTCAACCGGCTAGCTACACCCGCTTGAACGTCGATGGCATGTCCACCACCGGTGTCGGTGGCGATGGCCGCACGGCCACACTGCACTCATTCTCCGCCTCAAACTATGAGCAAATTGAAATCATCAGCGGCCAGACGCCGGACAAGCGGGCCGATTCGCTCGGAGGTCAAATTAACTTAAAGACTCGCTCTTCCTTTGCCATGTCGGAACGCCGCCGCACCACCTACACCGCGTCCGGGCGCTATTTTCCGTCTTGGTCCAAGCGCAATGCCGCCGTGGCCGAGCGCCCGTTTCGTCCCGATTTCAGTGTGAGCCACACCGAGGTGTTCGACGTCTTGGGTGGGCGGCGCAATCTGGGTATCGTCGTGACGGCTTCCTATCAGGAAGTTCTCAATCCGCACAATTGGGATACCAATCTCTACGAAAACACCGTTAACCCGGTGGCCCAATTGCGCGATTACACCCGCACCAGCGGTTTGAACGACCGTTTCCTCACCGCGTTCACGGGTCGGGTTGACTACCGCGTGTCTCAGACGACGACCGCTTCCCTCCGCTTCATTTATAATGCCGGTTCGGAGCCGTTTTTCCACTACACGGCGGTAAATCCTTGGGTCTCCACCAACCTGACGGTCAATGATCCGGTCACGAATCCGAACGGAGCGATCAGGGCGGGCTACACGGCCAACCGGATCGAGATCCTTCCGGTCAACAACACGGCGCTCCAGCCCGGTGGGGTCGCGGTTGGCGCGGCCCAAATGCGCCTGAATCCGCAGCGTTATTCCTTCACGAGCAAGAACCCCACGGGCACGCTGGCCCTTGACCACAATTGGGGCCGTTTGAAAGTCGACCATGCTTACCGGTGGAGCAACACCCACTGGGATTCCGGTGCTGGCCGTGAGCGCGAGAACGGCACCGTTGCGCTACGCACGCGTGATGCCGTTGGCTTCATCCTCGATAACTCGGATCAGCAGGGGAAAGTTTTTACTCAGACGAGCGGCGCCAGCGTTTACAACATTGCGAGCTACACGCCCTTCGTGATTACGGCCGCCAACACGACGACGCAGCCCGTGCCGGTCACTTCAACCGCCTTCAACAAACGCGACACCGTAACCGACACCAATGAGGTCAGCGCCACCATCAATGCATCTTACCTGCTGCCAACGCAGCTCCCCATCACGCTCAAGACCGGTCTCGATACCGTGAATCGTCGCGTCAACAACCGCCCCGTTTACCCTCGCCGTTGGTATGGGGTCGTCGGTTCGGTGCTCCCGGCCAACGCGCTGATGCCGCTGACCGAATTCGAGCGTCTGAACGGCGGGTCGCGTCTGCCCGTCGTTGAGCCCGCGGCGATCAGCACCACTTTGGGCAACAGCGCACTCTGGTATGAAGACGTGAATTTCACGGCGACGCAGCAATACACCAACCGCCGGATCATGGAAGAGGGCGTCGATGGAGCCTACCTTCAAGGCCAGACGAAGCTTGGACAGCTGACCGTGGTCGGCGGCGTTCGCGGCGAATGGGTTTCGACGGATACGTTTACTTACTTCCGTGCTCGCACGACCACCCTTGCGGCCGAGCCCGATCACTTCAAACGCGCGGCACTGGACTACGCGAAACTCTCGCGCGACGGGAGTTATCACAAATTCTTCCCCAGCCTCCATTTTGCCTACGACCTCACCAAAAATTTGAAGGCCCGCGCCAGCTGGTCCAACACCTATGGGCGCCCGGCGCTTGCCAGCCTCGTGTCGGCGCCTTCGGGCAACGACACCAATCGGACGGTCACGATGGGCAATCCTGGCCTGAAGCCACAGGTGGCGGACGCGATCGACTTGAAACTCGAGTATTACTTCAGCAATTCCGGTAAATTCGAGATCCACGGTTATCGGAAAAATATCAAAGAATACATCGGTGCGGCTGGTCGCTCCGGACAACTCGTGGCCGAAGGCAATGACAACGGGTTTGACGGCCTCTACGGCGGTTACGAAATCATCCAGTCGGCCAACCTTGGTAATGCGAAACTCAACGGCCTCCAGTTTGATATCCGCGAGCGCCTCTCGTTCTTGCCCGGGCTGCTCAAAGGCCTGACGGTTCGAGCCAATTACACCTACCTCGAGACATCGGGCAAATTCGCCGGCACCGTCGATCTCAAGAATGGCCAGGTGGCCGGCTTCATTCCGCGCGCCTACAACGCGGGTCTGATCTATGCCTACAAAAAATTCGGCGCTTCTTTCGACATGAACTACACCGGGCGCTACCCGGTCGCCTATAGCCTGACGTCCCCCGGCAACGGCAATATTTATCGTGACTCGTGGAAAATGATGAATGCGGGAGTGACCTACCGGGTCCGTCCCGACACCACCCTTTTCCTGAACGTCAACAATTTGGCCCAAGAAGGCCCCCGGCAGTACATGTTCATGGAATCTCGGGTGCGTTCCCAATGGGTCGTGCCACGCACGCTCAAGTTCGGCGTCGACGGTCGATTCTAAATTCGGAATCGCCCAGCGACCCACTCTCCAAACCGCCGGTCTCGCGACCGGCGGTTTTTTTGTAGGCCCGGCTGGTGACCGGTCGCCAACCGTTCGACGGCCGGTTCTACAACTCGCCAAACCGGTAGCTCGTGTTGAAAATCAGCTCGATACGTTTCGAGACGAAGACGCGCACTTTGATTTTTCCTTTCAGTCCGCCCGCCTTTCCGTCCGGCGTCGCTTTGCCCTCGATGCGCCGCTCCTCATCTTCGGTGTTCACGGCGCGGCCGGAGAACTCCACCGGTTCGCCGCGCTCGAGCTTCCGCAGGCTCTCGTCGGAGAGTGTGATCGTGAGCGCGCCTTTTTCGTTGGAGAAAAAATACGGGAAAACCTTCGCGGCGTAGCTCGACTCGTAGGCACCGTTCTTCCGCACGAACGTCGGCATGGTCAGCGCAACCGTGCCGATGTAGATCGAGGTCTTCGTCGGCGCGATCGTCACCCGGTCAAAGGCGCCGATGGGCGTCTCCGCGGCGCCCGCCGCGAGCGCGAGCCCGAGGACGCAAAGCAGGGAGGCGATGGCACGGCGCAACATGGCGCGAATGTGCGGGTGACGTTTCGACGGGCAACCCTCTTTCGCGTTGCACCACGCCGCGGCGGACCGTCAGCTCGTGCTCCTATGGCCAAGAAGAACTCTCACGTGACCTGGGGCGGACGCTTCACGGCGGGCCCCGCCGAGTTGATGCTGCAGTTTAGCGAGTCCGTCTCGTTTGACCGCCGCCTCGCGCCCTTCGATATCGCGGGCAGCAAGGCCCATTCGGCCATGCTCGCGCACGTCGGTCTCATCACCGCGAAGGAGCGCGACGCCATCCACGGCGGTCTCGACGCGATTCTCGCGGAGGTGCACGCCGGTAAGTTTACGTGGGACACGAAGCTCGAAGACGTGCACATGAACATCGAGCAGGCCCTCACCAAACGCGTGCCGGCTGCCGCCAAACTCCACACGGCGCGCAGCCGCAATGACCAAGTCGCGACGGACATGCGCCTGTGGTTCAAGCACGCGTGCGCCGTCCTCGGCGAAAAAATCCTCGGTGCCCAGCGTGCGCTGCTCGTGGTGGCCGAGGCTCATCGCGATGTGCTCATCCCCGGCTACACGCACCTCCAGCGCGCCCAGCCGGTCTTCCTCTCGCATCACCTGTTCGCATGGATGGAGATGCTGAACCGCGACCGCGCCCGTCTCGTGGACGTTGCCGCGCATGCCAACTGGAGCCCGCTCGGCTCCGGGGCGATCGCCGGCACGACCTTGCCCATTGACCGCGAGTTCACCGCGAAGGCGCTCGGCTTCGTCGATGCCAAGGGTCGCCCCCAGGTCACGCAGAACTCCATGGACACCGTCGCCGATCGCGACCTCTTCATCGAGTTCGCCGCCGCGTGCGCGATGTTCGGCGTCCACGCCTCGCGCATCGCGGAAGACCTCATTCTCTGGAGCAGCACTGAGTTCAAATTCATCGAACTGCCCGACGCGTTTTGCACCGGCTCATCGTTGATGCCGCAGAAAAAGAATCCGGATTCCTGCGAACTGCTCCGCGGCAAGTCCGCCCGCCTCCAAGGAAATTTACACACGCTGCTCACGCTCACGAAGGGGCTGCCGCTCACCTACAATCGTGATCTGCAAGAGGACAAGCCGCCGGTGTTCGACAGTTTTGATCAGACGGGTATCTGCGCCGACGTACTCGGTGGCACGCTGGGCGGCATGACATTTTACCGCGAACGCTGCGCGGCCGCCGTGGCCGATCCCGCTCTACTCGCGACCGATCTGGCCGACTACCTCGTGCTCAAGGGCGTGGCCTTCCGCGACGCGCATCATGCGGTCGGCGCGGTCGTGCGGCTCGCGGAGAAAAATTCCGTGGCCCTCGATCAACTGCCGACGGAGGAAGTGCAAAAAATCAACGCGGCCTTCGGTGCCGACTGGATCGAGGTCTTCGATCTTAAGCGCGCGCTGTCCAAGCGTACCGGCACGGGCATGCCCGGACCGGCGCAGGTCGCGCGGCAGTTCGCGCGCTGGAAAAAGGCCTTGAAGTAGGGCGGGGTCTTGGACCCGCCCGCCGCGTGTTGGCCGATTCAAAGGGCGGGTCAGAGACCCTGCCCTCCGCCGCGCAGTCTGTGATGCCCTCTCTTTTTCCCACGACCAAGTCCGACCCCGAGCTCGCTCCCTATCGGGCCGGTTTACTGTTTGGCTTCTTCAATGCGCTCACCTGGCAGATCGCCATCGGCACGCCGATGGTGCTCTTTGCCGAGCGACTGGGCGCGACGTCGTTTCAAGTTGGCCTAGCCTATTCGTTCGTCTTCTTGCTGACGCCGGTGCAGGTGGCGGCGACGACGCTGCTGCCGCATTTCGGTTTCAAGCGCGTGGCGCTGGGTGGCTGGGGCGTGCGAAGTTTTTTTCTCGCTGTGCCGATTTGGCTGTCGATCTTGGCCCCGGATGTCGGCCAGCCGTGGATGATCGCCACGCTGATTTGGAGCGTATTTTTCTTCTGCCTGTTCCGGTCGATCGGCACGGCGGCGATGACGACATGGCTCATCGGCCTACTGCCGCCGGCGGTGCGTGGGCGGTATTTTGCCAGTGACCAGTTTCTCTCCGGCGTCGCGGGCGTCGGGGTGCTCGTGGCGTCCTCGGCGTTGTTTGCACTACTCCCGATCTATTCGGCGCTGCTCGTGCAATACGTCATCGCGCTCGTGGGCTCGACCCTCAGTTACTACTCGTTGAAGCGACTGCCCGACATCGCCCGGCCGGCGGCGATCAGTTTGGCGTCGGTCCTGCGCGACACCCCGCGCCACATGTTTTCTCCGTCGCCGTTTCGCCATTACCTGTGGCTCGCGGTGTGGTATGCCGTCATCACGACGCCCATCCCGCCGTTTGCGGCTTACTATCTCAAGGTCGGAGCGCAGCTCACGCCGGGACAGATCATGCAGTTCGAAGTGCTGCGTTATTGCGGGGTAATCGCCGGCGCTTGGCTCCTGCGTCGGCGCATCGACACGGCCGGAGCGCGGCCGTTTTTTCTTGTGACGCTGGGGCTGACAGCGGTGATCGCGGTGGGCTGGTGGCTTTATTTGCGCCACCTGATCGACGGGACGGCGGCGATGTTTGCCCTTTATTTCGTCGTCGGGCTCGGGGCCGTCTGCTGGAATATCGCGAACTTGAACTATCTCCCGAAAGTAGCCCCTGACGGCGAGCGGGCGTTGTATATTTCCATTCATGGCGCGGTGACGTCGTGCATCGGTGGCGGTGCCCCCATTCTTTGGGGCCTCGTGCTCAAGAGCACCGGCCCGACTGGCTCGCCGGGCATCGACGTGGGCTGGTTTCAATGGTTCTTCGCGAGCGTGCTGGTGAGTGCCTGCGTGCTGTCAGTAATGATGGCTCACCTGCATGAAGACACGAAGACGCCGGTCGAGCCGATCATCATCGGCAATGCCATCCTCAACCCGTTTCGAGCGGCCTCTTATCTGGTCAATTTGGTGGATGCGCGCAGTCTGGTGCGCGAGGTCATGCCGGAGCGGGGCGAGAAGAAATAGTTCGGCGCTGCCGTTTCGCGGGTTGGGGGGGGCTTTACGCCCGCCATGTGCATCGTTGACCTGTCCGGCGTAAAGCCTGACCTACAGTCCGCGCATGGCCAAAGTCCGCATTCTCTCCGACCGAGTCGCCAACCAGATCGCCGCTGGTGAGGTGATCGAGCGCCCGGCTGCGGTGGTCAAGGAGCTGTTGGAAAACGCCCTCGACGCCGGGGCCACGCGGGTGGAGGTCGAGTTCCGCCACGGCGGGCGCTCGCTCATGCGCATCGAGGACAACGGCCACGGCATGTCGCGCGACGATGCCCTGCTCGCGCTCGAACGTCACGCCACCAGCAAGATCGTCGAGGCCGCCGACCTCGACCGCCTCGCGAGCTATGGTTTTCGTGGTGAGGCGTTGCCGTCGATCGCGAGCGTGTCGCGCTTTGAATTGCAGACGAGAGAGCAGGGGAGCGATGCGGGGACCGAGATTTTGGTGAACGGAGGCAAGTTTGTGCACGTGCGGGACTGCGGTCGGCCAGTGGGCACCCGCATCGAGGTGACTCATCTCTTTAACTCGGTCCCGGCCCGGCGGAAGTTTCTCAAGACAGATCAGACGGAGGCGGCGCACATCGTGCAATGCGTGCGGCTCTACGCCCTCGCGTGCCCGCGCACGTCGTTCACGTTGATCGAGGACGGTCGCACGGTGTTTCGCTCGCCAGAGTGTGCGACGCTCGGCGAGCGCATCGCGGAAATTTTTGGTCGGCAGACCGCCGAGTCCCTTGTGCCGATCGACGCGGCGGGGGCAGACATGGGCCTGCACGGGCTGATCGGGAGGCCTGGCGTGGGGCGTTCGACCCGGCACGAGATGATCGTGTTTGTGAACCAGCGGCCGGTGGACAGCCGCACGCTCAACTACGCGCTGATCGAGAGCTACCACGAGTCCTTGCCGAAAGGGCGTTACCCGCTCGCGTTTGTCTTCTTCGAGTGCGACCCCGCGTCGGTGGATGTGAACGTGCACCCGGCCAAACGCGAAGTGCGCTTTCGGAGCGAGCCGCTCGTGCGCGGCTTCGTGATTCGTGCGGTCCTCGCTCGTCTCCGCGATTTAGGCTCACCTGCCGCGCCCGTGCCTTTGCTGGTCGCGCCCGCGCCGCTCGAGGTGCGGAGTTCCGGCTTTAGCCGGCCCGGGTCTCCGCTGCCGACGGCTGAAGCCGGAACTCCGCACCCGGCCCCGCCAGCGCCCATCCCCGCCCACGTTCAGCCGCCGCCCGCGGCTGAACGTTTTTCCGTCCCACTCCCCCCCGCGCCAATCGTCAATCAGCAATCTGAAGTCGTAAATCCTCCCTGGCGTTTCCTCGCACTCGCGCACGGCAGCTACGCGCTGTTTGAGACGGCGGCGGGCCTCGTGTTACTTGATCGCCGGGCGGCGCACGAACGCGTGTGGTTCGAGCGCCTCCGCGAACAATTTCGTTCCGGAGTCGTTCCGAGCCAACGGTTGCTTTTGCCCGTGCCGCTCGAACTCGACCCAGTTTCATCGGCGTTGTTGCTGGATCGTCTCAAGTTTCTTCACGCGCACGGCTTTGAAGTCGGTGAGTTCGGTCGCAATTTTTTCCGGGTCGAAGCGGTGCCGGCGTGGATGGAGCCGGCTGACGCGGAGCCGTTCTTGCGTGATCTGCTCGGGGCGTTTCGTGACGGACGTCTGCCGGACAAAGACACGGACCTCGCCCGGGAAGAATTGGCCCGTCTGGCGGTGGCGAAGGCCGTTCGTCTGCCCGAGCGCGCCAGCGAAGCCGAGCTGCAGTCACTGGTGGCGCAACTCCTCGCTACACGCACGCCGCTCAGCAGTCCGGCCGGACGGCCGACCTACATCGAGTTAAATCACAGCGAACTCGCGCGGCGCTTCCAAAAATAACCCGCAACCTGCGCTCGTACTGGCACGAATCATGTTTCTAAACTTTTCACCTCTTTCCCATGCCGACCGCACCTAAGAAAAAATTCACGCCCAAAGCCCAGCCCGCGGCCGAGGCAAAACCAGCCCAAGCCGCCTCACCTGCCACGCCGAAGCGGGCGCCCGCACCGCGCGCACCCGCCCGCGTGGCACCCATGGCCCCGCCCGCGCGGATCGCTGGCGACGCCCTCTCCAGCACCGCGCCCTTTCCGACGACCGACCTCATTCATTCGATTCACAATCCGCACACGTCGTCGGACACGCCGGCCGATATTTTTCGTTCACTCATTCAGCGCCATCTGGTCTCTACGCTCGCGCGCCATCCCGCTTCCGCCACGTCGCGCGACTGGTGGGTCGCCACCGCCCTCGCGGTGCGAGATACGATCCACGAGCGGATGATCGCCACGCAGGCCGTGCACAACGCCCACAACGCCCGCCGGATTTACTACTTCTCCCTCGAGTATCTGATGGGCCGCCTCTTCGGCAATAACCTCATCGCCACCGGGCTCCTCGACACCGCCAAGGCGGCCCTGGAGTCGCTCGGACAGGACTTCGATGAAATCCGCGAATCCGAAGTCGACATGGGCCTCGGCAACGGCGGCCTCGGCCGACTCGCCGCCTGCTTCCTCGATTCCCTCGCGACGCTCGACTACCCGGCGCTCGGCTACGGCATCTACTACGAGTTCGGTCTCTTCAAGCAGGCCTTCAACAACGGTCACCAGGTCGAGCATCCCGACAACTGGATTATTTTCGGCAGCCCGTGGGAGGTCGTGCGCCCCGAATACACGCAGGAGGTCCGGATCTTCGGTCGGGTCGAAAACGTGTTTGACGATCGCGGCAACTACCGTCCGCGCTGGGTGGGCACCAAGACAATTTTGGGCGTGCCCCACGATATTCCGATCGCCGGCTTCGGCACCCAGACGGTCAACCTCCTGCGTTTGTGGGCTTCGAAATCGACGGAAGACTTCGACCTCGCGGCTTTCAACAGCGGCGGCTACGTCGAGGCCGTGCGGGAAAAAGCCGTGGGCGAAACCGTCTCAAAAGTTCTCTACCCGAACGACAAAACCGAAAACGGCAAAGAGCTGCGCCTCGTGCAGCAGTATTTTTTTGTCGCCTGTTCCCTGCGTGATCTCATCCGTCGGCATTTCCGTTCGCCGGGTAACTCGTGGGCAAATTTCTCCGGCAAAGTCGCCGTCCAGCTCAACGATACGCACCCCGCTATCGCGATCATCGAGCTCATGCGGCTGCTTACGGACGAGGAAAATATGTCGTGGGATGCCGCGTGGGCGATCGTCTCGAAAACGTTTTCCTACACCAACCACACCTTGTTGCCCGAGGCGCTGGAGAAGTGGGGCGTCGCGCTCTTCGAACGGGTGCTGCCGCGCCATCTTCAGCTGATCTACGACGTCAACACGCACCTGCTGGTCACCGTCGAAGCCAAGTGGCCGGGCGACGACGAGAAGAAGCGCATCTGCTCCCTCATCGAGGAGAACGGCCACAAGCTAGTCCGCATGGCCAATCTTTCCGTGGTCGGCTCGCACACCGTCAACGGCGTCGCCGCGCTGCACACCGTGCTCCTTAAGAAAGATCTCTTTCCCGAGTTCGACGCGCTCTATCCCGGAAAATTCCAGAACAAAACCAACGGCATCACCCCGCGGCGTTGGCTGTTCAAGAGCAACCCCGGCTTGTCGAAACTGATTACGCGGCAACTCGGCAGCGAGGCCTGGGTCCGCGATCTCGATCTGCTCCGTGGGCTGGAAAAAGTCTCCGACGACTCGGGCTTTCAACGTGAATTCATGGCCATCAAACGGGCCAACAAGGTCGAACTCGCGGCGACGATTAAGGCGCTGTGCGGCGTCGTGATTTCCCCGGATGCGCTCTTCGACGTGCAGATCAAACGTCTCCACGAATACAAGCGGCAGCATTTGAATTTGCTGCACATCCTCGCGCTCTACCGGCGGATCTTGCAGAATCCGTCGCTCGATATCGTGCCGCGCGTGTTCATCTTCGGAGCCAAGGCCGCTCCCGGCTACGACCTCGCGAAGAACATCATCCGCGCCATCAATGTCATCGGCGCCCGCATCAACGCCGACGAGCGCATCGGGGGGAAACTCAAAGTCGTCTTCTTGCCGAATTACCGCGTCTCGCTCGCGGAGAAAATCATTCCGGCCGCCGATCTTTCCGAGCAGATTTCTACCGCCGGTAAAGAGGCGTCCGGCACCGGCAACATGAAGCTCATGGCCAACGGCGCGCTGACCATCGGCACGCTCGACGGGGCAAACGTCGAGATCGGCGAAGAAGTCGGCACCGATAATATCTTCATCTTCGGCCTCACGGTTGACGAGGTGCAGGCGCTCTGGGCGAAAGGCTACAAGCCGTGGGATTATTACCACGCCGACGAAGAGCTGCGCGCGGTGGTTGATTGGTTGGGCAGCGACTACTTCACGCCGGGTGAACATGGAGCCTTTGGTCACGTCCATGCGAGCCTGTTGCAGGGAGGCGATCCCTACCTGCTGCTCGCGGATTTCCGTTCGTATTGCGAGGCGCAAGCCCGGGTCGATGCCGCCTATCGCGATCAGGCCAAATGGGCCAAAATGGCGATCCTCAATACCGCGCGCGTCGGCAAGTTCTCCAGTGATCGAACCATTCGCGAATACGCCGATCAGATTTGGAAATTGGCCCCGCTACCGGTGGG
>CAMBVX010000074.1 GCA_945871085.1 Opitutus sp. GAS368
GCGAAGTAGGCGGCGACGGCGCCGCGTTGGGTGACGCCAAGTTGGGCGGCGAGGGCTTTCATGAAGGCGCCGGGGGCGTGGTCTTCGGCGGCGGTCGGGGATTTCGCGAACACGCGGGCGGCGATGCGGAGGCCGGTGGTGCGCTCGAAGTTGGCGAGCTTGTAGTTGAAGTTTTTGGCGCGGGGTGGTTCGGCGGGGAGGAGGTTGTCGGGGTCGGCGAAGTGAGCGAGGGGGGCGGGGTCTCGCGCGGCGAGGGCGGTGGCGGGCGTGGCACCGGGTCCGGAGGAGTCGGCGTATTTTTTCGCGCGGGCGGAGAGGGTGGCAAAAGTGGCGGGGTCGGCACGGAAGGCTTTCGCGGCGGGGCCGACGCGGAGGATTTTGATCGAGACGGGGTCGTCCTGGCGGATGAGGGCGAGCGTATCCAAACCGCGGACGGTGCGGCCGAAGACGGAGTGGAGGTAGTTGAGGCGATTGGTCGGCGCGAGGGTGAGGAAGAATTCGCAGCTGTTGGTGTCGCGACCGGCGTTGGCCATGGAGAGGATGCCGGCGGCGTCATGGCGGAGGCCGGGGACAAATTCGTCGGGGAAGTGGGGCGTGACGGGGGAGGGGAGGGCGTCGGTGTCTTTGAGGCCGGGGTTGCCGCTTTGGATGACGAAGCCGGGGACGACGCGATACCAGGTGAGGCCGGTGTAAAACGGTTTCCCGTTTTTTGGAGCGAGCGAGCCTTCGGCGAGGCCGGTGAAGTTCACGCACATGAGTGGGGCGCGCGTGTAGAAAAGTTCGACGGTGGTGGTGCCGCGGGGGGTGGTGAATTCGGCGTAGAGGCCGTCGGGGAGCGGTGAGGTGGGAGTGGGCTCGGCGGCGTGGATTGGGAGGGCGGAAGGGAGAACGAGAACGATAAAGAGAACGAGAACGATGGTAGGAATGAGGCGGAAGGGGCGGGGCGACATGTCGGGGACGGTGGGCGTGGGGTGGTGGGGCGACAAGGGAAGTTTCGGGCGAGGGCCTGGGCGCAAAAAAAGCACGGTCGGAGGGACCGTGCTGAGAGAGGGAAAATCGGCGGTGGGGAAACCGCCGCTCCGAGGCGGGCTCAGGGGAGGAAGGAGCAGATGTATTCGCAGAGGCCGGACGGTACAGCGATGGTGAAGCCGCTGTTGGCGGGGACGTCGAAGAAGGTGCCGGCGCCGTAGGTCTGGGTCGTCGGGCTGTCTTTTTGGGTGACCGTGCACTCACCGGCGACGATTTCCATGCGTTCGGCGGCACCGGTGCCGAAATAATACGAGCCCGGGCGGATGAGGCCGAGGGTCTTCTTCGAGGCGTCGGCGAAGAGGACGGTGTGGCTGACGACGTTGCCGTCGAAGTAGACGTTGGCCTTGGTCACGACGGTGACGGCGGCGAATTGGGTGGGGAGGGAGGACATGGTGGAGGGAAAGGGAAAGTGAAAGTGAGAGTGAAAGTGAAAGGGAAAGTGAGAGTGAAAGGGAAAGGGAGAGTGAAAGGGAAAGGGAGAGTGAGAGTGGAGGAGAGGGCAAGCGCGGGTTGAGGGGCGATGGACCGGGCGTCGAAAGGGCCGTTTCTGCGCGCGCGGCCGACGACGGTCGATGCCAGTTTGCGTCCGTGTGTGACGTTGCCGACGAGCACCTCCTATCCGAGTGGGCGTGCGCTGCAGTCATGGGTAGGGGGAGCGTTGCTGGCGGAAATGCTTCCGTTTCGACGCGAGGAAATTCTTGAGAGAGCGGAGCGCGCGGCGTGGGGGCGCGTCATCGGTGGCGTGCATTTCCCGAGTGATCTGGTCGGCGGGAAACGGCTGGCGTGGGGCTACCTGGCCGCCGCTTGGAAGAACCCGGAATTTCAGGCTGAACTCGACGTGGCGCGCGCGGAGCGGATGCGGGTGGCGGTCGAGAAGGTGAGGTGATGGCGCGTGGCGGGCGGCGGATGGTCGGATTGCTGGCGCTCGCCGCTACGGTGAAAGCCGGCTGATCGGGCGTCGGCTTGCTGGCGTTCGCCGCTACGGTGAGGTGGGCCGCTACGGAGATTTGGACGGAGCGGTGCCGCCGAGGGCGTGGAGGAGGGCGTGTTGCGACTGGTCGAACGAGGCGACAGCGGCGACGTAATCGCGGCGGGCGCGGGTGAGTTCCTCCTCGGCGATCAGGTCTTCGAGGACGCCGCTGACGGCTTGGGCGCGGCGGTCGCGCGAGAGTTCGGCGGTCTTGGTCGCGGAGTCGAGGGCGGCGTGGAGCGAGGCGAGTTGCGCGGAGAGGGACAAGGCGCGGGCGTGGAACTCGACGACTTGGCGACGAATGGTGTCGCGGGTTTGTTCGAGCTCGAGTTCGCCGCGCCGGAGGCGGGCTTCGCTGCTGCGGATGCGGCTGCGGTCGAAGAGGCCGCCGGGGCCGATGCGCCAGCTGAGGCCGACGCCGTAGTCGTTGGCGGAATCGAAACCGCGGGACCAACTGCGGAGGCCGGTGTCGCCGCCGAGGCCGCCGATGGTGGCTTGGGCGGTAAGGGTGGGAATGAGCGGGGCGGTGCGTGCGCCGGTGTGGAGTGCGCGGACGGCGGCGAGGCGGGCGTCGGCTTGCGTGAGTTCGGGGCGGGCGGCGAGGGCGCGGGCGACGAGGGCGGCGAGGTCCGGCGCGGCGGCGCCGGTGCTCGCCGCCAGTTTAAGTTCGGACGTTGACGTTGAAGAGGAGGTGGGGACGAGGGTGGTGGGAATGAGTTCAGCGGGGTTGGGTGCGAGGTCGATGGTGGGGTCGAGTTTGAGGAGTTCGGCGAGGCGCGCGGCGGCGATGCGGGCCTGTTCGCGGGCTTGCTGGACGGAGGTTTCGTTGCGCGCGCGGGCGGTGGCGACGCGTTGGACATCGCCGGCAAAAGTCACGCCAGCGGAGGCGGAAGCGACGAGTTGGGCGTGGTGGCGCTCGCTGATGGCGAGGGCGTCGGTCGCGATCTGAATCGTGGCGGTGGCGCGGAGGAGTTCGTAGTAGGCGAGCGCGGCGTCGGTGCCGGTGTTTTGGCGCTGGGTGGTGAGCGCGGCTTCCTCGGCGCGGGCGCGTTGTTGGGCGGCGAGTTTTTGGTAGTAGACTTCACCGAGGTCCCATTGGGCGTTGAGGCCGACACCGGCGGAGAAACTGCGTTTGTCGGCGTCGATGATGCGGCCTTCGACGGTCTGGCTGTTGTTCTCGTGTTGGCGCAGGGACATGCCGGCGGTGACCCACGGGAAGAGGCGCTCGCGGGCGACATCGGCGTCGGCGCGGGCTTCGGCGAGTTTTTCCTTGGCGATGCGGACGGAGAGGTTGTCGGCGCCGGCGAGGCGGAGGGTGGTCGCGAGGTCGATGGGTTGCGGCGCGGCGGAGGCGAGGAACGGTGCGGCGACGAGGGCGACGGTGGCGATAGGACGGAAAGAGAACATGAGAGGGAAGGCCAAGGCAGGTTTTGAACCGCTAATCTTCGCTAATTTTTCGGAGCGGGGGCCTTTGCCTAATCGGCTACGGCCAAGACACGTGGTTTTGATTAGCGGAGATTAGCGTGGATTAGCGGTTCCATCGGATTGGATTTATTTCTGTTCGACGGCGTTGATGGGTTGGGCGTCGGTGAGGGCGAGTTTGCCGACGAAAATCACGGGGGCAGTGGGTTCGAGACCGGAGAGGACTTCGACGCGGGCGCCGTCGTTGAAACCGATTTTAATGGCGGTTTTTTTCGTGCGGTTGTCGACGGCGAGGTAGACGAAGGCGTTGGTTTTTTCCATGACGAGGGCTTCGACGGGGATGAGCAGGGCGTCGGTGTGTCGCTCGACGCCGACTTTGATCGTGGCATACATGCCGGGGCGGAAGGCGAGGCCGGGGTTCGCGAGGTCGGCTTCGACCGACATCGTCTTCGTGGCGTCGTCGAGGGCGTAGGCGAGGCGGGAGACTTTGGCTTCGAAGGCGTTGCCGGTGACGCCTTCGATGGAGAGGCGGACGGGTTGGCCGACTTTGACTTTGGAGGCTTCGAGTTCGGGTAGCGCGACAGTGGCGCGGACGATTTGGAAATCGGCGATCGTGACGAGGGCGGCGGAGGCGGGCGTGCTGCTCGCGGAGGCGGCGGGGATGTAGGCGCCGACATCGGCGTAGCGGGCGGTGACGATGCCGGCGAAGGGTGCGGTGACCTTGGCGAACGAGAGCAGAGTTTCCGAGCGGGACTGGTGGGCGCGGGCGATTTCGGCCCGGCCGCGGGCGGCGTCGAGGGCGAGTGGGGTGATGAGATCGGGGGATTTGGCGGCGGCGGCTTCGAGGCGGGCGAGTTCGGTGGCGGCGACGTTGGCTTCGGCGCGGGTGCGGGCGAGGTCGGCGAGGAGCTCGGGGACTTCGAGCTCGGCGAGTAGTTGGCCGGCGGTGACGGCGTCGCCTTTGTCGACGGAGATTTTGCTGAGGTAGCCGCCGACTTTCGCGTAGAGCGTGACCTGCTGATTGGCGCGCAAGGTGCCGGGGACGGTCACGTAGCGGACGATGTCGCCGCGGGTGGGGCGGGTGAATTTGACCTCGGTGGGCGCGGCGGCGGCGTGGAGCGCGGGGGCGACGAGCGAGGACAAAGTGAGGAGGAGCGGGAGGAGAGGGAAACGCATGGAGGGTTTATTTTTTAACCACGGATGGACACGGATGAACACGGATTCGGAAAATGAAATGGGCGCGGAGAGCGCGGAGATGGGACCAAAAAAGGCGCAGGGAAGAAGTTCGGAAAGGGGAACCGCTAATTTTCGCTAATCTTTTCGGAGGCCTTCGCCTAATCGGCTGCGGCCAAGATTGGGTTTGGGATTAGCGGAAATTAGCGTGGATTAGCGGTTCAAAGGTTGGCGGTTTTTTCGTGGAGGGGGCTGGATTCGTCGTCGGGGTCGAGGGACGGGCTCTCGGTGTTGCGACCGGCGAAAATCGCGAAGACGGGGGGCAAGATGAAGAGGGTGGCGAGGGTGCCGAGGGCGAGGCCGCCGAGGACGGCGCGGCCGAGCGGGGCGACTTGGTCGCCGCCTTCACCGAGGCCGAGCGCGAGGGGCAACATGCCCGCGCCCATGGCGCAGGTGGTCATAAGAATGGGGCGAAGGCGCGAAGTCGCGGACGAGAGGGCGGAGGCGGCGGGGTCGGCGGTGCGGCGGCGGTCGCGGTCGGCGAAGGTCACGAGGAGAATGGCGTTGGCGACGGCGACGCCGATGGCCATGATCGCGCCGATGGCGGACTGGAGGTTGAGCGTGGTGCCAGTGAATTTCAGGGCGAGGACGACGCCGGCGAGCACGCCGGGGACCGCGATGATGACGACGAGGGCGAGGCGGACGGACTGAAAGTTCGCCGTGAGGAGGAGGAAGATGACGGCGATGGCGATGAGGAGGCCGGACTTAAAACCCTCGGTGAGTTCGTTGAGCGGGCCGACTTGGCCGCGGTAGTCGACGCGGCCTTTGGCGGGCGGTTCGCCGAGTTCGGCGACGGCGGCGGCGATTTCGCGGGAGGCGGTGCCGAGGTCGGTGTGGTGCAGATTTGCCGTGACGCTGACGACGCGGACGAGGTTGTAGCGCTCGTATTGGCCGGGGGCGGTGCCGGGCGTGAGGCTGGCGACATTACGCAGGAGGACGGGTTTTCCGCCGGGCGCGGAGGAAGGGATCGGGACGTTGCGGAGGTCTTCGAGGGAGTTGGTCAGCGACTGAGGGATCTGCACTTGGAGGCTCATGCTGACGCCGCTGCCGGGGTCGGCCCAGTAGTTGGCCGTAGTGAAGCGGCTCGACGTGGTGGCGGCGACGAGGGAGCGGGTGACATCGCTCGTGCGGACGCCGAGGAGGCCGGCGCGCTCGCGGTCGACGTGGACGTCGACGGTGGGGAAATCGAGGGATTGGGCGATGTGGACGTCGCGGAGATTCGGCAGCGTGCGGAGTTTGGCGGCGACTTTCTCGGCGAACTCGCGGCTGGCGGGGAACGACGGGCCGCTGACGGCGACCTCGATGGGGGTGGGCGAGCCGAAGCTCATGACGCGCGAGACGAGATCGCTCGGCTCGAAGGAGACGCGGATCTCGGGGAGCTCGGCGGCGAAGACGGCGCGGAGTTTTTCCTTGAGGGTTTCGATCTTTACGCCGGAGCCGGGTTTGAGTTGGACGGCGAGCCAGCCTTCTTCGGGACCGGTGTTAAAAAGGTAGATGAGGTTGACGGGATAATTGGAGGCGTGGACGCCGACGAGGCCGATGGTCATGGCGACGTTGGCGGCGCCAGCTTCGCGATTGATGATCTCGAGGATTTGTTTCGCGACGGTTTCGGTTTTTTCGACCTTGGTGCCGGCGGCACCGCGGAAGCGGATGGCGAGCTGGCCCGAGTCGACGGCGGGAAAAATTTCGAGTCCGAGGCGTGGGCCGAAGAGCACGATGATGGCGACGGCGGCGGCGAGGTAGAGCGGGAGGACGAGCCAGCGGGCGGTGATGAACGGGCGCACGAGTGACGCGTAAAAACGCGCCAGTGGAAGTTGGGGAGTTGAAGTTGAAGAAACTGGCGCGGGGTGACGGCGGAGGAACCACACGCTGAGCACGGGGACGAGCGTGCTGGAGAGAAAAAACGACGCGATCATCGCCCAGCCGACGGCGAGGGCGAGCGGGGTGAAGAGGGCTTTCGCGGCGCCAACCATGAAGAACGCGGGAATAAAAACGGCGACGACGCACAACATCGCGAGCAGGCGGGGGAGGGCGGTTTCGCGGGTGGCTTCGAGGGCGGCGCGGGCGAGCGGGGTGCCGCGGGCGAGGTGGGCGTGAATGTTTTCCACGGCGACCGTGGCCTCGTCGACGAGGATGCCGACGGCGAGGGCCAGACCGGAAAGGGTCATCAAGTTCAGACTTTGGCCCGTTACCCAGAGCGCGAAGATGGACGCGAGGAGGGCGATGGGGATGTTGACGACGACGATGAAGGCGCTGCGCCAATCGCGGAGGAAGAGGAGGACCATGAGGCCGGTGAGGAGAGCGCCGAGCGCGCCTTCCTTCGTGAGCGTCGTGATGGACTGGTTGACGACGGGGGACTGGTCGAACTCGTAGCTGACTTTGACGGTGGCGGGGACGGCGGCCTGGAATTTCGCGAGGTTGGACTTCACGAGGTTCACGACGGAGAGCGTGGAGGCGTCGGCGCGTTTGGTGACGGGGATGTAGACGGTGCGCCGGCCGTTCGCGAGGGCGTAGGAGGTGATGATGTCGGCGCTGTCCTCGACGGTGGCGACATCGCGGAGGAAAACGGCACCCTGCGGGGTGACGCGGAGGGGGACGGCGGCGAGATCCTGGATGTTCTTGGGGACGGCGTTGACGGGGACGATGGGGTATTTGTCGCCGAGGTTCAGGTTGCCCGAGGGGCTGAGGATGTTGGCGGAGCTCATGGCCTGCACGAGGTCGTCGGGGGAAAGTCCATACGCGCGGAGGCGGTCGGGTTTCGCGTTGATGACGATGGTGCGCGCGCTGCCGCCGAAGGGAGGCGGGGCGGAGACGCCAGGGAGCGTGGCGAAGAGTGGGCGCACGCGGTTGAGGGCGGCGTCCTGCATTTGGCCGACGGTGACGGTGGGATCGTCGGTGGAGAAGACGAGGTAGCCGACGGGGACGCTGCCGGCGTCGAAGCGGGTGACGAAGGCGCCGGGCGTGCCGGCGGGCATGAACGAGCGGGAGCGGTTCACGTAGGCGACGACTTCGGACATGGCGGCGGCCATATCGGTGCCGGGGTGAAACTGGAGCTTCATCAGGGACGCGCCCTGGATGGACTTGGACTCTACGTGTTCGATGCCGGTGATGTAGAGGAAGTGGTATTCGTAGTAGTAGGTGATGTAGCCCTCCATCTGTGCGGGGTCCATGCCGCCAAAGGGTTGCGCGACGTAAATGGTGGGGACGCCGAGCGGGGGAAACGCGTCGCGGGCCATGCGTTGGAGGGCGAGCGTGGCGCCGAGGCAGACTGCGACGACGAGGACGAGGACGGACCACGGGGAGCGCAGGGCGAGGCGGACGAGATTCATTTTTGCGGAGAACGGAGAGCGGAAAGTTGAGAGCTGAGAGCGGAGGGCGGGGAGCGGAGAGCTGAGAGGGGAGCGAAGGGAAAAGTGGGGCGAGGGCGGAGTGACGCCGTGGGGGCCGGGGAGGTTGCGGTGAAAACTTCTTTGGGAGGTAACGAAGAGGCGGGTGCGGATTCGGAGTGTCAACGGTGGGGTCGGGAGGGCGGCGCTCTTGCGGGCCCACGCACGGCGACAGGAATGTCGCCGGTCCGTTGGGTGGGTGACGGCTGCGCGCACCGCTCACCGGGAGATGCGTGGTGAAGGGACGGCTTGAGTGCGGGGGGCGGGGCGCTTTGCTGCGCGGGTGCTGATTCTCAATACGCTCGCGCCGGTTTTTTTGCTCGTGGCCCTCGGGGCGTTGTTGCAACGCACGGCGTTTGTGTCGGCAAATTTTTTGAAGGAGGCGAACCGGCTGACGTATTATCTCGGGTTGCCGGCGTTGTTGTTCTCGCAGTTGGCGGGCTCATTTCACGAGGCGGCGGGGGCGAGGCCGATGTTGGGGGCGATGCTGGGCGCGACCGTGGGCGGGATCGTGATCGCGTATGGGGTCGCGTGGGCGATGCGCGTGCCCGAGGCGGTGGCGGGGACGTTTGTGCAGGGGGCGTTTCGCGGGAATTTGGCGTTCGTGGGGCTGCCGATTATTTTCACGCTGCCTGACGTGGCGTTGGGCGCGGGGCTCACGACGCGATCGGCGGCGGTAATCGTCGTCGCGCCGATGATGGTGTTCTACAACGTGGCGGCGGTGGTCGTGCTGTTGTTGAGCCAGCATCCATTGAGTTGGAAAATGGCTTGGCCGTTTTTGAAACAGTTGGGGACGACACCACCGTTGGTGGCGACGGTCGCGGGCGTGAGCTTCGCGTTGCTGGGGTGGAAGCTGCCGGCGAGTATCGACAAGACTTTTATGTCGCTGGGCGAGATGGCGCTGCCGCTGGGATTGCTCGGCGTGGGCGGTTCGATCGTGACGTCGAAGCTGGGCGGGGCGTGGCGCCGGCCGTTGGTGGCCGCGCTAGTGAAAACGGTGGCGGGACCGTTCCTGGGCTGGGGAGTGGGGCGTTGGCTGGGGCTGGGTGCGCCCGAACTAAAAATTGTGATGATCTTGATGGCGTGCCCGGTGGCGGTGGTGAGTTACACGATGGCGCTGGAGATGAAGGGCGACGAAGGGATCGCGTCGGGGGCGATCGTGCTGAGTGTATTTTCCTCGCTGGTGACGCTGGCGGTGATCGTGGGGGTGTTTTGAGGGCGGCTTTTTAACCACGGATGAACACGGAGCAACACGGAGGGGAGGCGCGGCTAGAAACGGTCGAATCTCGCGGCTGAAACCAACGTCTCGTGATCTTTGGACGATAGTCGAAACACCCCTGCTCACGCTCGCAGCTACCAGCCGTCAAAAACTCAAAGGACGTTGGTAGGAAATAGGCTCAGGTCTCCGCAGAATTTTTCAGAGGCAAGGGGCCACGATGATGGAAATTAGTCCCGCGGGATTTCCAACTCCATGCCGGTCTTGAGGGGGCGGCCGCCGCTGAGGAGGGCGTTGTTCGCGAAATAAATCGAGCGCCAGCGGGCGGGGTCGCCGTAGTATTTTTGGGCGATTTTTTCGAGGGTATCGTTGGGTTGGACGAGGTGGATACGCGGTGCATCTGCGGTCGCGGCGGTCGTGGGTGGAGGGGTGAGGCGCGCGGGGTTGGTGCGGAGTTCGGCGGTTGGCGGCGCGTCGTTGGCGGGGGCGTTGGCGATCCGCAGGGGGGCGGCGATGGCGGCGGCACCGGTGGCAGACGCCTCGCGGGCGTCGGTGAGGGTGGCGGGTTTGGCGTCGGTGCGGGCGATGACGGCGGTGAGTTGGGCGGCGGTGGCGGCGGCCTGCTGTTCGGCACGGCCGCGGGCCTCTTTTTGGGCGAGGAGTTCGGTGTTGAGCTGCGAGAGGGCGTTTTGGGCCTGTTCGTTTTCCGCCACGGCGGCTTTGACGCGCACGGTGAGCGTGGTGTTCTCGGCTTGGGTGCGGTCGACCTCCGTGCGGAGGCGGGTGTTTTCTTCCTGGAGTTGGGTGTAGTTGCGGAGGGAGACGGCGAGTTTTTCCTCGAGTTCGCCGGCGCGGGTGGCGGAGGCGGCGGAGGGAGATTTGGTCTCGTTCAGCTTCGCGTAGCTCGCGCGGAGGGTGGCGAGCTCGCGGGCGGTTTCGTTGAGGCGAGCGACGAGTTCCGCGGAAGCGGCCGGGCTGCCGCCGCGGTTTTCCAAGGCGGAGCGAAGGCTCTCGCCTTCTTTGCGGGAGAGGGCGAGCTCCTGCTTGAGGACTTTATGCGCGGTGGAGAGGTCGGAGTAGGCGATGTTGAGCGCGGCGTCGCTGGGGCCGGACTTGGGGAGGCGGCCGAAATGAACGAAGTCGCAGCCGGTGAACGCGAGTAGGAGAACGAGCGCAAGAGGGACGCGAAGAAAACGCATGGGTGGCGATGAAGGTGGAAATGCGGAGTGGAGCAATCTTTCGCGTGCAGAGCGGAACCGCAAGGGGCGGGTGGGAGTTGGTCGGTTGCGCCGACGGGCGACGTTCCCTCCGCCCAGGCACGGCGTCGGGATGTCGACGGTCCGTCGGACGCGTGACCTCGGTAGAGACTGACAGCCCCGGGATGCGCCAGCGGCGGCTCGCTTACGGGATGCGGAGTTGGCGGCCGACGACGAGGTTGTTGTCTTCACCGAGGACGTCGCGGTTGGCGACGAGGATTTCGGCCCAGCGGCCGGGGGTGTTGTAATACTGCGAGGAAATTTTCGAAAGCGTGTCGCCGGGGGTCACGGTGTGGTAGCGAGGGCCGCCGGGTGATGGCGTGCTGCGGGTGATGGCCGGGCCGGGGGGGGCGCTGGGGGTCGAAACGACGAAGGTGGCGTTGACACTACTGCCCGCGGGGCGCGGGGTCGCGGGAGCGCCGGGCGAGGAGGGGGCGGGAGCGCCCGTTGCGGGGGCCGTGGTGGGCCGGGCGCCGTTGCCCAAGCGGTTCTTGAGTTGGGCGTTTTCGTCGGCGAGGGCGTTGGCTTGGGCTTGGACTTGGGCGAGTTGGTCGCGGAGAGACTGCGAGGGCGCGGTGTTGGTCGCGGAGGAATTGGCTTTGGTGAGTTCGCTTTCTAGAACGGTCTTGGCCTTGGAGAGTTCGGTGGTGGCGGTCTTGAGTTGGTCGTTTTCGTCGCGGAGCATTTTCGCGCCGTTGAGGGCGGCGATGAGCTGGGCTTGGGTGTCGGCGAGGGCCTTGGTTTCGGCGAGGTTGGGGGTTTTGGCGGCGAGCTGCTGTTGCAGGGTGGAGCGTTCGGCCTCAAGGGCGGAGACTTTTTGACGGAGCGACTCGAGTTGTGTGCGGAGTTCGGCGGTGACGGCGTCAGCCGGGGCCAGGGCGCGGGCGTCGGAGGCGGGGGCGGTGCGCTGTTGGGCGAGGGCGGTGAGGCGGGTGTTGGCGCTGTCGAGCTGGGTGCGCAGGGTGGTGGCGTCTTGTTCGGTGCGGGTGAGGGATTCTTTTTGGGTGAGGAGTTCGGAGTTGAGCTGGGTGAGCGCGAGCTGGACCTCGGCGTTTTTGGTGGTGACGATTTTTACCTGTTCCACGAGGACGAGATTTTCGGAGCGGGTCTTGGCGACCTCGGTGCGCAGCCCGCCGATCTCTTCCTGCAGTTGGGTGTAGTTGCGGAGGGCGGACGCGAGTTTTTCCTCGGTGCCGCTGAGCTTGGACTTGAGGTCGCTGACCTCGGCGTTCGCCAAGGCTTTGGCGGCCGGGTCGGCGGCGGCGGCGCGTTGGCTCTGCAGTTGGGCGTAGCTGGCGCGGAGGGTGGCGAGTTCGCGGGTGGTTTCGGTCAGTTTATCAGCGACGCGACGAGTGGTGTCGCCGTCGGCCGCGCGATTTTCAATGGTGAAGCGGAGGGCGTCGCCTTGGGCGCGGTTGAGGGCGAGCTCCTGTTGGAGGATTTTCTTTTCGGTGCGCAGGTCCGAATTTTCCTTTATGAGCTTTTCATCGCCGATCACGTTGGTCACAGGGTCGGGGAGACGGCCGACATGGACGTAACCGCAGCTGCTGAAAGCGAGTAGCGCGAAGGGTGCAAGGCACGAACTGAGGCGGCGGAGACTCATCGATGGGAGATGAAGGAGGTCCGCGACGGGCAGATCAATCCTTGAAAATGGGTGGGATTACGGATGGGCCGTCAAGGAATGCGGAGGATTTTTCCGACGATCAGATCACGTTCGTGGCGCAGTACGTCGCGATTGGCCGCCAAGACGTCGGGCCAGCGGCTGGCGACGCCGTAGTAGCGTTGGGCGATTTTAGTCAGGGTGTCGCCGCCGACGACGGTATGTGTGCGACCCGGGGTGGGAGTCTCCGGCGTGGATGGGGTGACAATCTCCGCAGATGTTTTCGCAGCGGGAGCGGCAAGGGTACGGGGCGCGGTGGGCTCGCGGGTGGTGGCGGCCGCGAGTTGTTCGTGGCGGCGGGCTAGTCCGAGGACGTGGGCGGCAGCGACGTCAGGCTCTTTTTTTTTTGAGCCTCGGCTTTGGCGGAGGCCTCGGATTGCGCGGCCTCGGCGGCTTGGCGTTGCGCGGCGAGGGCCCGTTTTTCCTCGGCCGATTTTTCCGTGGCGGCTGGGGCGGGGTGGGTGGGAGGGAGACGCGAGGCGAGCCGTTCTTTTTCGGCGGCGAGTTTCGCGGCGGCGGCGGCCTCGGCGACTTTGGCAGCCTGCTCGGCAATGCGGATTTTCTCGTTGGCAAGGGAATCCACTTTCGTGAGGGCCTCAGCGAGGGCGGCGGCATTGGCGGTCGCGGCCGCGGATGCGGCGGTGGCTTGATGGGTGGCGGCCGCGAGCTGAGCACGCAGCTCGGCGAGTTCACTGGCGGAGCTTTGGGCGTCAGTTTTGCTGCGGGCCTCGGCGGACGTCGCGGCGGTGGAGATCAGCTTCGCGGTGAGATTGGCCTCAGTTTGATCGAGGCGGGAAGCGAGTGCGGCGGTCGTGCGCTCGAGCTGGGCGCGGAGCTCGGCGAGTTCAGAGTTGAAGCGGGGAGGGGCGGCTTCCGTGCGCGGGGCAGCGGAGGTTTCCGGGCGACTGCTCAGTTCGTCGATTTTGGCTCTGGCTTGAGCGAGTTCGGTGGCTCTGGCTTGGGCGATTTGGAGCGCTTCGGTGCGGGCAGAGATTTCGGCGGAGAGGGCGGTCTGAGTTTGGTCGAGGCGGGCGGAGAGGCTGTCGCGGGCGGCCGTGCCGGCACCCTGTTGAGTCGCGGTGGGGTCGAAGGAGGCGGAATTGCCGGTGGAGGCCGTGAGAGTGGCGCTGGCGGAGGGCGCGCCCGGGGAGGCGGCCGGGCGGGGCGTCGAGTCGGTGCCGGGCAGACCCTTCGAGAGAGCTTCGCGTTCGCTGGCGATGCGGGCGACGGTGTTGCGGCGTTGTTCCTCGGCAGCGGCATCGGCTTGGGCCCTGGCCGTGACCGCGAGGCCGGCGGCGCGGGCTTTTTCGTTGGCGACGGCGAGGCGGATACTCGCCGGATCGGCGCGGACGTTCGATGGGTTAGAGGAAGCGGATTCGGTGCGGGCGACCTCCGGAGATAGAGAGGAGGCGGTGCGGTTGGCCGAGGGTGCAGAGGACGACGCGGAGCCGGCGTCGGACTGCCCGGTGGTGGCGTCCGAGCGAGACGTGGCGACTGAGGGGTTGGTCGTGGGGTCGGCGGCGTTCGCGGCGTTGCGGGACGCCGTGGCGCGGTTGGTGGAGCTGGAGGCCGTGGCGTTCGGGGCGGTCGCGGAGGTGTTGGCGCGAGCGGTTGCGATTGAGTCGTTAGGATTGGTGCCGCCGGTGGTTGCGGACGGTCGTGTCGGCGTGGTGCGTGGCGGGGAGCCGGGTTTGTTGGAGCCGGGGGCCGAAGCGAGGGACTCCATGGCGACCGCAGCAGCTCCGCCGGGAAGAGTAATGGTGCGGCCCGGGGGCGCGTTGGGCGAGGCGGGCGGGCGGCGTGGGCCGGCGACCGGTGCAGCGGTGTCGGCAGCGGTCGCGGGGGCGGAATTCGCAGCGACGCGGGTGTCGTTGACGTTGCGGGGAGCGTCGGCGTCGGTCTGGGTCTTCTCGATTTCGGAGAGCAGGTGGGCGGAGCCTTTGTCGGCTTTCATATCTTCGGCGGAAGCCACCGGCTGGGCGTCGGGATCGAGATCGATCTGGTTACGCGGCGCGGCGCGGGGAGGGGCAGGGGTTTGGTCGGCCCCGGGGAGATCATTGGGGATTAGGCCCTTACTGTTGATCATGGCGGCCATTTTCTCGATCTGGCGCTGGGCGGCTTCGGGGGGGATACCACCACCGAGAGCGATGGTGGCGGGGCCGGCGCCGCCGGCGGGAGCGTCGGGGGCTCCGGGGATTTCGCCCGCGGGTACGGCGGCGGCCGATTTGGCGGAGGTGGGGTCGGGTGCGCTGGCCGCAGTGCGGTTACCGGAGGGAGAGCTGCCGGCGGCGGCAGGGGCGCCGACACTGACACTGTCGGATTTACCCGCAGCCGCAGCCGCGGCAATTTCTGCGGCCGTGCGGTTCGGACGGAAGAGAGGGACGATTTCTTCTGCGGCAGCAGGCTTTTTCACAACTGGCCGGGCGGTGGTGCCGGTGTTCGGGCCGGGAGCTGGGTCGGGATCAGATTTTAGCGTGAGGGTGGTGGATGGCTCCGGATCGGGGACGTGGACGGGTTCGGGTTTCGGATTTGCGTTTGCGATCATTCGGCTGCTGGCGACGGCGCTGGCGTTCGCGGGGTCGCGAACGACGACGAGGTGTTTGTTGCCTTCGTTAACTTGAACGTTGGACATGCCGCCGACGAGGCGTTCGAAGGCTTTTCCGGTCGTAGATTTTTCGGAGGCGAGAGAAAACCAAACGTAGGCTTCCGGCAGATTGACGGGGACGCCGAGGCCCTGCGAGTAGGCGAGGCCGAGGTTGTATTGGGCGATCGTGTTGCCGTGAATCGCCTTCTCGCGGAGCTCAGCAATATTGACGGAGTCTTTCGCGGCATCGTTTTTTCGAGAAGGAGCCGGAGCTTCGGCGACACCCGGGGCGGGGGCCTTGGGGGCGGATTTTTTGGTCGCCGGAGCCGTGGGCGGAGTCGAAGTGGATTTGGTGGTGGGTGCTGCGGCTTGCGGAGCGGGAACTACGGAGCGGGATTCGGCATTGGTGAGGGCCGGAGCCTTGCCGGTGGCGGGTTTGGTGGGGGCCGCATTCGCCGTTGATGGGGTTGCACCCACGGCGGCGATCGCCCCGGCCTGGTCATGCGATGCTTGTTCGGCCGCGCGTGCGCGCGAGAGAGCAGTCATCAGAATGAGCGTGAGGCGTAAAAACTTCATGAATGCGAGGCGGAATAAACGTAGTGGTTGTCGGCTGAGTTACAACCCGTGAAGTTACGCACAATCGAACGTCGCTAAATCATGGAGTAGGGGGCGGGAGCGTGCAAGGAGGCGTCACTTCGATGGTGGTTACAACATAGTCATGGGATGCCGCTGGAGTGTTCCATCGGCGGATCAAGGAACGAGGGCGGTGCAGGGGGCGATCCAGCCAGCCGACGAGAGGGGCTGGCCTCGAGAAAAAATTGCGGACTGGGGCGGGGCCATCGTGGCCGTGGTGGCAAAAGGGTGAACCCTGAGGGTGGGGATCAGCGGGAGAGTTTCTTGGTAAAAAAAAACTGCGTGCGGTCGTTGAGGTAGCCAAGACGGCCGTAAAAATTGGTGGCATCGGTGCGCAGGGCGTTTGTGGCGGAGGTAGACCATCGTGCCATCGCGCTCGCGGGCCCACGGTTCGGCGCGTTCCGTGAGGGCGCGGCTGAGACGGCGGCGTTGGTGCGACGTCGCGACGATCACGCCGAGGATCTGGGCAGCTTCGTCCCATTCTAAAATGCGGTAGATAAAATGTGGTAGAGCGCGACATGGATGGCTGCGACGACTTTTTTTTCGGCGGTCTCGGCGACGATGACAGCGTGTGCGGGATCGTTGATAACGCGCGCCAAACGTTTGGACATTTCGGCCGGAGTGCAGGCGTGCCCTCGCTCGGTGTAGAGCGCAGCGAGGGCGGCATGGTCGTGCGGGCGGGCGAGGCGGAGGGTGAACATCGGGGTTGAGTTTTGGGGTGGACGCGGTGCGGAAGAAGCGCGGCGCAGGGCGCAGGGGAATGACGATGGAGGATTGAACCCATGGATAAAAACGGATGCGGCACGATAGCTCGTTGGTGGCGCGATGACGCGGCCCGAGGAGGAGGACGGGGGGCAGGCCGTTGATGGGCCCGAATTGGGCGCGAAAACAGAGGTCCTTTGCGGAAACCTTGCGCCGACCGTGGTGTCGCACACGCTGAACGATCATCATGAAAACGACCTTTTCGCTTTGTATTGCCCTGTTGGCCGCAGTCCCCGCTTCGGCGCAGGTGTTTCGCCCCGCGACGGTCAATGGTGCGGTGGCTGGTGGAATTGCCGGGGCCGTGATCGGTCACAATAGCGGTAGTTTGAACCACAACGCGTGGAAGGGTGCCGTGATCGGTGCCGGTGTCGGGGCCCTCGTGGGCAGTGCGGTGGCGCGTGACCATGGCCGTCGCGATAGCCAGGTCCGCACGGCGCACTACCCGTCGCCTTACGTTTATCGTCATGTGCCAGTGGTCTACCGCGGTCATGAGCGCGGCGGCTACTACGGTGGCAGTGCCGACTACGGCAGCGGATATTATAGCGGCAGGTATGCAGGCGAGGGTCTTTTTTTGGGTGGGCTCGCGGGCGGGATCATCGGGCACAATAGCGGCAGTTTTCGCCACAACGGTTGGCACGGTGCCGCCTGGGGTGCAGGTGCTGGCTGGCTGCTCGGCTCCATCTTCGACGCTCATCGGCGCGCGGTGATTTGGGAACGTCCGCCGGTCTACGTTGAGCAGGCTCAGCCCGTCAGCGTCCAGGCGGCGCAACAGGCGCAACCCGCCGCGCAGCCGCAACAAATCACGATTATCAACAATTACTATGGCAATGCCGCTCCGATGGGCCAAGCGAACGGCCTGTTTGGACGTTGAGGCGTCCGCTTCTCAGTCCGTTCCGACGCAAATTTTTCTGACCCACTCCATGAACACCACCTCCCGTTTATTCTTCCTCGCGAGCATCGCTGCGACTCCGGTGCTTTTCACCGGCTGCGAAACCACGCAGGGTGTAAAAAATCCCTCCGGCGTCGCAGTCACTGAAATGCGCCCGGATGAAAAAGGGTTTGTCCAAGGCACCGGCGTCGAATCGCAGGACCTGGTGTCGGTGACCGACAAAATGTCCCGGAGTATTCTGGGGATTCCCGAGATCGCGCGCGCGCAGACCAAGCCACGCATCGTGCTTGAGCCGGTGGTCAATAATACGCGGTTTCCGATCAACAAAGATATCTTTCTCACCCGCATCCGCACGCAGCTCAACTCGAAGGCGGCGGGCCGCGTGAGCTTTCTCGATCGCGAGATGATGAAGACCCTCGAACGTGAGCGCGCGCTCAAACAATCCGGCCAAGTCACGGCGAGCAGCGATCCCAACGTCGTCGAGTTCCGCGGGGCCGATTATTTTCTGACGGGTAAACTCGAAGGCATGAGCACGCGCACGTCGCAGGGCACGAGCGACTATGTGCTCTATAGTTTCCGCCTCACCGATGCCCGCACGAGCGAGATCGTCTGGGAGGATTCGGCCGAAGTGAAAAAGCAGGGGCTGGAGGACGCCGCGTATCGGTAATCTGGATGTTGCGTTGCGGTGTCCGCCAGCGCGCCGCAAGCCTCATGACTGACTCCCGACCCGCCCCGTCGAGCCGCGAGCGCCGCCCTTCCGTCGTCGCGCTCCTCGCCATGTCCACCGCCGTGCTGCTGACTCTCGCAGGTTGCGAAACCATGCCCGCACCACCCGCGCGCCGCCCGGTGGCGCGGACCGGCGATCCGCTCATCGACGGCAACGCCGATCTGGCGATCGCCCCCGACAAGGACCGCGTGATGCTCGAATATCGCCTCGGCCTGACCGCGTTGCGCATGGGGAATTTTGATCTGGCCAAGGCGAAGTTCGACGACGCGATCACGCGGATCGGGGGTTTGATCTCGGGCCCGGCCGACGCCGCGAAGCGGTCGCGCGGTCTGTTTACGGCGGAGCGGGAAAAAATTTTCATCGGTGAGCCCTACGAGCGGGTGATGGCATTTTATTACCGCGGCCTCCTGTATTGGCGCGATGGCGAGCCCGACAATGCGCGCGCCTGTTTCCGCTCGGGCCAGCTCCTCGATACCGACGCTGAATCCGACACCTACAAGAGCGACTATGTGCTGCTCGATTACCTCGACGGACTCGCCTCAGCGAAACTTGCGGCGGACGGCTCCGATGCCCTCGCGCGAGCGCAGAAGCTGACGAAGAACAAGCTCCCGCCCTATGAGGCCCAAGGAAACGTGCTGCTCTTCGCCGAGTTTGGCCGCGGTCCGCGCAAATACGCGGCCGGAGAAAACGGCGAGTTGCTCCGCTTCCGCACCGAGCCGTCGCGCATTCGCTCGGCCTCGCTCTCGGTGCTAGAACAGAGCGTTCATTTTCTGCCGTGGGATAATGTGAACTTTCAAGCCGTGACGCGCGGTGGGCGCGTGATGGACCACGTCCTCGGCAACAAAGCGGTGTTCAAGAAGACCACCGAGACCATTGGCGATATCGCCCTCGTCGGGGCGGCCGTCGCCGCCAACAACATCAATCAAGAAAAGCGCCGAGTGGTGACCGATGAAAAAGGCCGTAAACGGGTGGTGATCGAAAGGGACAAGAGCGACGGGGCGGAAACCGCGGCGATCGCGCTCGGGGTGATCGGGATTTTCAGCAAGATCGCCGCCGCCGCCACGAAAACGAACGCCGACGTGCGGATGTGGGACAACCTACCGCAGTACCTCAGTTTCGGCTCGCTCCAACTGCCGGCGGGTGACCATGCCGCTATTCTGCAGTTCTATGATGCCAACGGCCAGACGGTGCCCGATCTTACCCGCCGTCTCACAATTTCGGTGGCGGATCCCGCCAAAGACACCGTCGTAATTTTGAGCGAACTTAAACGCTAAATCGCAGTCACACCCTCTCGCATCCTCGTTATTTCGACTATGAACACCCAACCACTGCTGCTCCTTTCCGCCACTGCGGCGCTCGTGCTTTTCGCGGGCTGCGTGACGGAGCCCGGTCCCTTCCAACCGCTCGACACCACGAAATACACGCTCGAAAACACCGAGAAATTTGTGCTGCTCGACAAGCCCGCGCAATTTTCCGTGACCTGCACCGGGCTCCAAGAACGCATCCTCGCCGACGGGCGCCTCGAGGTCGTGGCCAACGTAAAGAACCGTGAAAATCGTCGGCTGGAGGTCCAAATCAACTGCGTGTTTAAGGACGAGCTGAACGCTGCGACCGGAGACGAGACGCCGTTTCAGACGCTCATCCTCACGGAAAATTCCACTGAGGCCGTGCGCTTCACCGCGATGAATATTGCGGCGAAGAAATATACGATCCGCGTCCGCCAGGCGCGGTAAACCCCCACCATCCGTCATGAACTGCCGCTCATTTTTCTTTGGTCCCCTTTCCGTCGTGCTGATGCCCGTGCTGCTGGCGCAGGCCGATCGCCAGCCGCCCACGCCGCCACCGGTGGTGCAAGCGTTGCTGGCTCCGCTCCCCCCAGTTGCGCAAGCCGGTCCGCAGCGCGTTTACGCCCCGTCGGGCGATACGCTGATCGCGCGGCAGTCCGCCGACGGCATCCTCGAAGGCTTTCGCAAAGTGAACAAAACCGACGGTGCTCCACGTATCGTGATCTACGTGAACCGCGCGCTCGTCGACACTGCAACGGGACTGAAGCTCACCGCGCACAGCGAAAAATATTACAAGGAGAACGACGCGGTGAAGACCAGTGGCGAGAATTCCTATACGGTGAAAGACGCGACGGCTCCCACGCTCGCCGACCAGCAGACGGTGCGCGAAATCGAGCGACTCTTCGGTCGCGCGTTCCGCAATGCCGGCGCCACGCTGGCCGACCAAAAATCTGCGGTGGCGTTGCTGGAGGAGCGTCCGGGGCACCGCCTCGTGGGCGATCAGGCGGCGAAAGATCGTGAGGCTTTGGCGAAGATCGCCGACGTCGCGATCGAGGTGCTCATCTCAAGCCGCAGCCTGACGGTGCCCGAGGTTTCGGGAGACAAAACGTATTCGGTGCCGGACATCCAGGCGACGGCGATTCGGTTGAAAGACTCGGCGATCATCGGCCAAGCCGCAGCGAGCGACATCCTCGGACGGGACGTGCAGGCGGGTGCGATCATGCGGCAATTCGGGGTGCGCGACATTACCGAAGCCACGGCGTTGGCGCTGATGGAAGACATGCTAACCGGGAAGAAGTGAAGCGGTGCAGGCGGCGGCGGCCCGCGCTATTTTTTGGCGGCGGGCTTTTTTGGATCGGTTGCTTTCGCAGCGGGTGGGCTGAACGATACGCCCTTGGCGGCTTCCTCCATCTCTTTTACGGATTTCTCGATCGAGGCCTTTTCCTTGGCGGTGTCTTTCACCACCGGTCGACCACTGGAGAAATCGATCGTTTTGCCATCTTGGATCGCGACTTCAGGCCGTGGTTTTGAGGAACCGGCTATTTTCCACGCCAAAAAAAGAGCGCAAGCGCTCAGGATAATCACGACGAAAAAGACCAAGAAGGGGCGTTCTTTCATCGGGCGGACGATGTGAAAAAATTAACCCAAGGCCAGCGCGATGACGCCGACGGCCATGGCGGCGGCGGCCCAAAGGCGACGCTGACTGTCGGCCTCTTTGAGCAGTTTCGCGCCGAGAAACGCGCCGATCACGATGCTCACTTCTCGCGCCGGCGCGACGTAGCTCACGGGCGCGACCGCGAGGGCGGTGAGCACAAGCACGTAGGCGATGGGCGAGAGGAGGGCGACGGCGATGGCCCAGTGCTTTTTGTCGCGCCACTCGGCCGAGACCTCGCTGCGTCGGCGCAAGGCGAACGGGGTGAGCAAAGCGAGCTGGGTGAACGCGGTGCCGGCATCGTAGAGGAGCGGTGGCACGCCGATTTTTGCGACCCCGTGGCGGTCCCAAATCGTATAGGCGGCGATGAACACGCCGGAGAGCACGCCGTAGGTGACCGCGTTGCGGAGATGCGCGCGGTCTTCGTGAAAGAGGCGCGGGCCGCCCGTGAGAAAAAAAATCGCGGTGATGATCACCACGCTGCCGGCGAGCGCGAGGAGCGAGGGCCGTTCGCCGAGGAAGGCGATCGCGGCGAGCGTGGACAGGAGCGGACCGGTGCCGCGGGCGAGCGGATAGATGAGCGAAAAATCACCGGTGCGGTAGCCGCGTTGGAGGAAGAGCGAGTAAATCGTCTTGAGCACGCCGCTGCCGAGGATCCACAGGATCGCGCCGGTGGGCAGCGTGGGTTCGTAGCGGATGAAGTAAAAAATTAACACGGGCACGTAGCACGCGCAGATCACGGCTCCGACCACCCAGATAAACGGCAGGCCGCCGCCAGCGCGTTTCGCGCAAAGATTCCATGTCGCGTGCAAGACCGCGGCGATCAAGACGAGAGCGAGGGCGAAGGGCGTCATCGTGGTGGACGCACACGGGCCCGTGCTCGCAGGCGAGGAAAAGGGTGCAGAGCAATGCGGGCACGGGGACGGGCCCGCCCACCGCGGAGTGGCCCATTCACTTTTTCTCGACCGGGGCGATCTTCACGTGGGCGTCGAGCCAGTTTTCCATTTCCCAGAGCATGTGCAGCACGCTTTCGCGGGCGCGGTAGCCGTGGGATTCGTGCGGGAGCAAGGTGAACCGTGTCGTTGCGCCCTGGCCCTTGAGCGCGGCGTAGAAGCGTTCGCTCTGGATCGGAAAGGTGCCGGAATTATTATCGGCTTCGCCGTGGATGAGGAGGATCGGGTCCTTGATTTTGTCGGCGAAATTGAAGGGTGACATGGCGGCGTAGACTTGGGGGGCCTGCCAAAAGGTGCGGGTTTCCGACTGGAAACCATTGGGCGTGAGCGAGCGATTGTAGGCGCCGCTGCGGGCGATACCGGCGCGGAAGAGGCGCGAGTGTGCGAGGAGGTTGGCCGTCATGAACGCGCCGTAACTGTGGCCGCCGACGGCGACACGCTTCGGATCGGTGACGCCGCGGCGCGTGAGCTCGTCGATGGCGGCTTGGGCATTGGCGACGAGCTGTTCGACGTAGGTGTCGTTGGGCTGTTTTCCTTTTTGGCCGATGATCGGCATCGTCGGATCGTTAAACACCGCGTAGCCCGCGAGGAGAAACGGGAGCGGACCTTGGACGCTGAGGCGCACGAATTTTTCCGGGGTGCCGCTGGCGGTGATTTGGCCGGCGGTGTCGGCGGCGAGGAATTCGCGAGGGTAGGCCCAGAGCAGAGTGGCGAGGGGGCCTTGGTGGGGTGTGTAACCGGGCGGAAGATACAGCGTGCCGGAGAGGGCGACGCCATCGGCACGCTGGTAGCGGATGAGCTCCTTTTTCACGCTGGCGAATTGCGGGTAGGGATTCGGGAATTGCGTCAGCGCGGTGAGGGCGCCGGTGGCGAGATCGCGAACAAAGTGATTTTCCGGCTCGGTGGCGGATTGGCGCACGGTGAGGGCGCGCGTCAACGAGGCATCGGTGAACGCGACGAACTCTTCGTAATGTGGCGGGGCCGAGCGCCAGATGCGGCGGGTCTGTTTCGTCGCGAGGTCGAACTCATCGAGGAATGGGCGGTCGCCCTCAGGCGAAGCTCCGAGGCCGTTGAGGAAAATCTTCGTGCGGTCGGCGCTGCGCTGGAGGACGAGACGGCCGGCGGCATTGCGTTCGCTCACGGGACGACCGGGGTCGGCGTAGCGGTCTTGCGAGGAACGTTCCGAGAGCAGCTCGCGTTTGCTGCCCGGTTGGCCCGGGGCGACGCGCCACGTGCGCTCGGTGCGGGTGGTTTGCCAGCTCTCGGTGACGAGCGCGACGGAGTCGTCGCCCCAGGCGACGGAGGAGACGCGATATTGGAAACGTTGTTGTTCAACGGGCGAACCCTTGAAGGGTGCGGCAAAAGTGAACCACGCGTCGCGCTGACGGACGGGCGCAGATTTTTTCCCGGCGGTGGACGCGGGAGCAGCGGCGGGAGCGGTCGCGGGGTTGCGATCGAGGGACTGGACCCAACTGAGCGTCGCGGGTTGGTCGGCACGCCACGCCACTTGGCGCGGACCGGCGCGCACGCCGCCCGCAGTGGCGTCACTCGCTTCGTCGAGCCCGAGGGCGGACACGCGATAGTCGCGTTGGCCGGTGCGGTTGATGACGTCGGTGTGCTTGGGGAAACGCGAAGCGGGGACCTGATAGGAGTAGGGGCGATGGAGCGTCTCGACGATGAGGTGCTGGCCGTCGGGCGAGGGCGCGAGGCGGGTGATG
>CAMBVX010000075.1 GCA_945871085.1 Opitutus sp. GAS368
CCTCCGCGGAAGCGGGTGTCGCGGCGTGCCATCCAACTGAAGGGATCGTAGATGAAGTGCAGGTTTGCGACAAAAGTTTGCTGCAAGCGCTTGAGTTCTTTTTCCCCGGTCAGGCTGTCGGAAAAAAAGATGGGGTAGGTGAGGTTGACCTCCTTGAACGCGTAGGACGGAACCTGCACGGGCAGGCCTCGCTCGATAAAGTGAAAGCCATTGAGGGTATCGAGATTGAGTCCCTGCGTCTTGTCGGTCGCGAAGGAACTGCCCGATTTATTCGAGTGGTTGAAAAATAAAACATCCCAGCGAGCGGTGATGCGCCGCTCCCACCTGCGGGATTCGAGATTAAAGTGAATGTCGCGGGCGTATTTGGATTCAGGTTTTTTGGGTGCGATTTCGTTCAGGCGATCCACCTCCCAGACGATCAGAGATTTGATCTTGAAAAAGGGCTCTTGGATGAGACGCGAGGTGATGGCGCGTTCGCGGCGCAACCACGTGGAATCATCCAGCGCGAAGGGGCCAAAGCCGAACGCGGCGGTGAGTTGCTTCATTTCCCGATCAAACTCCTGCCCGAGTTTGATCCGGAATTGCAGGTGTTTGATTTCATCGGTGACCAATTTTCGGTGATAACCGAGCAGCAGTTTGTTGAAGGATTTGGCGAAACTGAAGACGACCTCGTTGGTCCCCTCATAGTCTTTGCCGGTGAAGCCATCGATGATGGGAATCTTGCCGTTGTAGGCCGTGACATTGAAGGCCTCCATCTTAACGACATCGTCACCCGCCGGGGCTTGCGCGCGGATTGGCCTGCACCCCGTCAGGGTCAGCCCAACCGCGAGGAGGGCGTAGTGATGGATCAGAGTGGGCATCGGTGGCGGTGGATCGGCGCGGTGGCCGGACTGCTATGGGCAGGAACGTGAGCCAAAACAAGTCGCCGGAAGGCAATGACGACCTCGCTGCGCAATGCCCTGAGTTTGGGGTCGAACCGCGCGAGTGGGCGGAGTGAGCCGACGCGGAGCAGGCGGAGGACTGCCAGAGCGGAGTTACGTGAATTTTTGGCGGACGACGAGGAAGAGGACGGCGCTGGCGATGAGGTCGGTGAGGCCGACGGCGAGACGGAGCGGGAGCGGGATCCGCGTGAGGAAGGCGAGCACGACGATGCCACCGAGGGCGAGCACCGTCGCGAGGAGCAGCATCTGTCGGCGCAGGCGAATGCGCTTGCCGGGATCGACGGCTGACGGGGGTGTGGACTCCGCGTGAGAGGGCATGGATGAAACGCGAGGGGAGGCGGTGAGAAAGGGCGGGGCGGAGACCTGCCCTACTTGGCGAGGGGGAGGACGAGGCGCATGGTCGTGCCGGCGGGGCTGGTGGAGAGCAGCGTGATGTCACCGTGGTGCGAAAGGAGAATGCGTTTCGCGATCGCGAGGCCGAGGCCGGTGCCGTCGGGTCGGCCCGAAAGAAACGAGTCGAAGATGCGGTCGCGGATCGGTTCCGGAATCCCCGTACCGGTGTCGGTGAGGTCGAGAATCGCGAGGTGGGCGTCGGTCGGGCTGTCAGCCCTGGCCGTGAGCGTGATCGTGCCGCCGTCGGGCATGGCCTGCGTGGCGTTGATCAGGAGGTTGAGGAGAACTTGCTGGATTTGCCCTTTGTGCGCTTCGATGAAGAGCGGGCCCGACGGAGGTTCGAAACGGAGCGACACCTTGCTTTGCGCAAGCTTGAGCCGCACGAGCACCAGCGTGTCATCGACGATGTCGGCGAGCGACCAGCGGGAGTGCAGGCTGGTGGGGGCTTTGGCGAAGCCGAGCACGCGGGTGACGATGGACTCGAGCTGATCGAGTTTTTCGCCGATGACGCGCATGTCGGTGCGACGTGGGTCGCCCGCGGGGAAGTCGAGATCGAGGCCGCCATGGAGGAGCTTGAGCACGGTGAGGGGATTGCGGATCTCGTGCGCGATTTCGGCGGCGAGGAGACCGAGGGTGGTGAGGCGTTCGTTTTTCCGGAGCACATCTTCGCGTTTGAAAATACGGGCGTAGAGGCGCGCGTTTTGCAGGGCGACGGCGCCGAGGCCGGCGAGAGCGGCGCAGAGGCGCTTCTCATCGTTGTCGAAGCGATGCGGGCGGTCCGTAAACACCGCGAGTACGGCGAGCACCTCACCCTCGAACAGGAGCGGGCTCACGAGCACGGAGCGGAGCGTGGGATCGCGGGGGATGTCGGTGAGGTCGCTAAATTCGCGTGATTGGACGTCCACAAACGAGACCTGCCGTTGGGTGTGGATCGAGGCACCGACGAGGCAGGCGTTGAGGGGATGGACGCCGCTCGGGAGCGGCGTGACGGTGGCACTCGTCAACGAGGCGCACCGCACCGAATCAGTGGTCGCATCGTGAAGATAGAGGGCGGCAGCGCGGGCCTGCATCATGTGGCGCGCTTCGTGGGTCAGCGAGTCGAGCAGATCCTGTTGTTCAAATTTCGTGACGAGGGATTGGCCGACGGTGATGAGGGATTCAAGCTGGCGGGCTTTGCCGCGGAGGTGCCCGAGCGTCCAAAGACGTTGCATGACGCGGCCGGCCTCGGCGGCGAGGGTTTCGAGCTGAGTGAGGTCGGGGGACGTGAACCCCGCGAGCGCGTCGCTCTCGAGGTCGATGACGCCGATTACGTGGTCGCCATCCATGATGGGTGCGGCCATTTCGCAGCGGCACGCGGGGCGGACGGCGATGTAGCGCGGTTCGCGAGAGACGTCGGGAGCGAGGAGCGAGCGATGATTGAGCACGCACCAGCCGGTGATGCCGTGGCCGAGCTTGATGGCGGAATAACCGACGCCGGTGGGTAAGCCGGTTTGCACTTCGGTTTCGAGGCGGGCCGTATCCGGACTGAGCAGTGCGATGGAGCCGGCGTCGGCGCGAAACGTCGCGACGAAGAGATCGAGCATCTCGCGCAGGGCGAATTGGGGATCGTCGACACGCGAGGCGAGCGCGGCCAAGCGGTAAAGCGCCGGCAGAAGGGTGGCGTCAGGCTTCGCATCCATGAGGCGAGTCGGCCAAGCGCGCCCGGGGCGCGCAAGGAAAAGTTCAGGTCGCGACCGGCGACGGGTTTATTGGCCGCTCGTGGGAACGGCCGCAGCTGGAGCCGGAGCCGGGGAGATCACTTCGGTCATCGCGTCGCGCAGGGCGACGAGGCGTTCGGGGCTGTCGACCGGTTCGTGATTGGCGCTCTCGATGTAGAAGGTATCGATGGCGACGCCACGTTCGGTGCCGATGCGCGCGAAGGTGATGTCGAAGGCGTGGTCGGAGATAATTTTCGCGAGGCGGTAGAGGAGACCAATCTGGTCGCGCGCCTGGATTTCCACGATGGTGCGCTGCATCGAGAGCTCGTGATAAACATCCACGGTGGGAGGAAACGAGCTGTGCAGGGTCTCGCCGGTCGACGAGGCGAGGTAGCGGGTGGAGGCGATTTTTTTGGCCTGCGCGGCGATGTCGGGGAGCAAGTCGCGGTTGGCGACGAGGGCTTCCTCGATGGTGCGGGCGAATTTTTCCTGCGCAGCGGCGCTTTGGACGACACCCCGGCCGGGCTCGACGACGTAGAAGGTGTCGATGGCGATGTGGTCGGTGCGGGAAATCACTTTGGAGCCGAGGATGCTCAGGCCCGCGACGCTGAAGGCACCGGCGAGTTTATAGAAGAGGCCGGCGCGGTCCCAGGTCACGACGTTGACGACGGTGAGGGAGCGGTTGAGGTCGTCTTTCCACTCGATGACGGGTTTCAGCGAGCCGACAGAATCGGCGGTCGTGATCGACTGCAGGAGTCGGTTGACCATCTGAATATGCAGGGCGATCTCGGCGGAATCCGTGTGGACGAAATAGCGGTCGGGGAGGAGGCCGAAGTGCGCGTTGATCTCGTCGGCACCGATGCCGGGGATGGTTTTCGCGATGAGTTCCTGTTGGGTCATTTTTTTCTTTTCCTGGTGGCTGGCGTCGAGCGCCGCGCCGAGTTTGAGGCGCTCAAGGGTGGAGCGGTAAAGAGTCGTGTGCAACGTGTCCTTGTAACTATTCCACAAATCCACCGCGGTGCCGCGGGCGTCGCAGAACGTGTGGACATAGAGGTGCCGGAGGCGCTCGGTGTCGCCCACCAGTTCGGCGAAGGAAGTGGATGTTTGGGGATCATCGACATCTCGCTTCTGCCAGAAGCGTGCCATCGCGAGATGATTCTTGATCGTGAACAACACGAGCTCGCGACCTTCGGCCGACACGCCGAACCGTTCGAGGAGGGGACCGGCGAGGCGGACGCCGCTTTCGGAATGCCCTTGGATGGCCTCAGCCTTGCCGATGTCGTGGAGCAACAGCGTGAGATACAACAGCGCGGGGTCGCTGCTTTCATGGAGGGCGGCGCGATACTTGAGGGTGATGGGTTCGGCCTCGGTGAAGACGCGGTCGAGTTCGCGGATCGCACTGAGCGTATGCACATCGGCGGTGTAGCGATGATAATACTCGTGCTGGACCAAGCAGGTCAGGCCGTCAAATTCCGGGATAAACCGGCCGAGCACGCCGAGCTCGTGCATCTGGGCGAGGGCGGGATGAACCGCGCCGACTTCGGAGAGGATGGCACGGAAGCAGACGCTGGCGTCGGTCGAGCGCGCGACCTCGGGCGTGAGGCGCGGGAGCGAAGCGCGGATGAGCTGCGCGAGGTGAAAATCGAGCGGGGCATCGAGTTGCTGGCTGTGGCGAAACACGCGCAGGAGGCGGACCGGGTCTGCGATGAAGACCTCGGCGTTCTCCGCCGCCAGTTCCCGACCGCGGAGGACGAAACCATCGAGGCGTTTGGAGCGCGTGAAGCGGGTGGCCCGGAGCCGCTCGCGGAACGAGCCCGCCGGTTCGCCGTTGGTGGTGCGGCCGATGCTGAGCGCGAGCCGGTCCTCGACGAGCTTCGACACCCGGAATACCGCCTGGGCCGCGCGGTAATAATCCTGCATAAAGTGCTCCACGCGCGGCAACATCTCGGCTTCGGTGTAGCCGAGGTTTTGCGCGATGCGCGGCTGGAGATCGAGGTTCATGACATCCGTCGCGCGGGTATTCATGAAATGGAGATCGTTGCGGACGCGCAGGAGGAAGTCGTAGCCCCGGCGGAACGCGGCGAGGTCGTCCGCCCGCAGATAGTTTTGCGCGGCGAGCTCGTCGAGGGAGGTGATGCCCAGCTTCACGCGCGCCATCCACACGGCGTTCTGGTAGTCGCGGAGGCCACCGACGCCATTCTTGATGTCGGGCTCTTGATTAAAAACGGTGTTGGCGTATTTCGCGCGACGGCTCGTCTGGTCGTCGAGCCGCGCCGCGATGTAGCCCTTGGGGTCTTCGCTGACGTAGTAGCTGCGATAGGCTTGGGAAAACGTATCGTAGAGTTTGGGTGAGCCGGCGATGAGCCGGGCTTCGAGGAGGGCGGTCTTCGATTGGATTTCCCGTCGGGCTTCGTCGAAGGCCTCATCAATGGTGCGAGTGGAGTGGCCAACCTTCAGGCCGCAATCCCAGAGAATGTAGAGGATTTCGTTGGTGAGATGTTCTTGGAGGGGTTTGGCGGCGGCGGGTTTCGTCTTCGTCGGAAAGAGAAACATGACGTCGATATCGCTGAGGGGGCTCAGCTCGCCGCGTCCGTAGCCGCCGAGCGCGACGAGAGCCACGGGCGCGGGCAGGGGGCCGACGTTGCGCGCGTAGGCCGCGATGGCGTAGTCGAAGAGGTGGGTGAGCAGGGCGTCGATGAGTGCGGCGCGGCGGTGGGTGGTGGCGAGGCCGGTGGCGCCGGCCTCGTGGTGGGCGCGCAGCGCGGCGGTTTCGACCTTTAGAAATTCCTTGCAGGCCGCCAGGCGCGTCGGGACGGGCACTTCGCTGCTGAAGCGGAGGCCGTCGGTGGCAGGTGGCGGAGGGAGCGCAGGCATGGGGAAAGCGGGGAATAAGCAATAACCGGCAACCAATAGGCAATCTCCCATTCTGGGGCCGCACACCACGCTTGCATCGCTCCCCGGCCCACGGTTTTGTCCGCGGTTCCTAACCTGCACCGACCCATGGCTGAGATCACTAAGAGCTACGAATCCCGCGACGTTGAGAAAAAATGGTATGCCGCTTGGCAGGCCGCGAATGCTTTTGCCGGGAAGGTAACGCCGGGCAAGGAGCCCTACTCGATCGTTATCCCGCCGCCGAACGTCACGGGCGTGCTCACGATGGGGCACGTGCTCAACAACACGATCCAGGATATTTTGATCCGCCGTGCGCGCCTCGAGGGCAAGTCGGCCCTCTGGCTCCCGGGCACTGACCACGCGGGCATCGCCACGCAAAACGTCGTCGAGCGTCAGCTGCGGCAGACGGAAAAGAAGACCCGCCGCGACCTCGGCCGCGAAAAATTTCTCGAAAAAGTGTGGTCTTGGCGCGACGAAAAGGGCGGCAAGATTCTCGAACAACTCCGCGCACTCGGCACTTCGTGCGACTGGGAGCGCACGCAGTTTACGATGGACCCGCACTACTCGCAGGCGGTGCTCACGTCGTTCGTCGATCTCTTCCGCAAAGGAAATATTTACCGTGGCAAGCGGATGGTGAACTGGTGTCCGGCGTCGCAGACTGCACTTTCGGACGAAGAGGTGAACATGAAGCCGGTGAACGGCTCGATCTACCGCGTGCGCTACGAGCGCACGGATGCGCCGGGTGTATTCGTCGAGGTCAAGACCACGCGGCCCGAGACGATTCCGGGCGACGTCGCCATCGCGGTGCATCCGGATGATCCGCGTTACGCCGGGTGGATTGGGAAGACCGTGCGCCGCGCCCTCGGGCCCGCCGCGGAAATCCCGATCATTGCCGATGCGGCGGTCGACAAGGAGTTCGGCACCGGTGCGCTGAAGATCACGCCGGCCCACGACAAGGTCGATTTTGAGATCGGCCAGCGCCATCAACTTCCGATCATCGACGTGCTCGAGGCGGACGGGAAGCTGAACGCGTTTGCTGGCGCCGAGCTCGCGGGCCTCGACCGGTTTGCCGGTCGCAAGAAAGCGGTCGAGTTGCTCGCCGCGAGTGGTGCCCTCGTTGCAGAGGAACCTTACGCAAACAACGTCGGCTATTCCGAGCGCGCCGATGTGCCGATCGAGCCGCGGCTCACCTGGCAGTGGTGGTTGCGTTACCCGCGCGTCGAAGAAGCCAAGGCGGCGGTGCGCGATGGTCACATCCAGTTTCATCCCGAGCGTTGGAGCAAAGTTTACCTGCACTGGCTGGAGAATATTCAAGATTGGTGTATCAGCCGTCAGCTTTGGTGGGGGCACCGCATCCCGGTTTGGTATCGGAACGGCCTCGACAAGGAGAAGCTCACCGAAGCCGATTTGCGTGACGGCACGAAAGTCCACGTCTCGCTCGCGGGTCCGGCCGATCCGGAAAATTGGACGCAAGAGGACGACGTGCTGGATACGTGGGCGTCGTCATGGCTCTGGCCGTTCGCAACGATGGGCTGGCCGGACGAGGACAAAATGAAGGCGCAAGGCCTCGACCATTTTTATCCCACGTCGACCCTCGTGACGGGGCCGGACATTATCTTTTTCTGGGTCGCGCGGATGATCATGGCCGGGCTCGAGTTCATGCGGCCGGGTGAATCGCTGGAGCGACGCATTCCCTTCAAACATGTCTACTTCACGGGCATCATCCGCGACCAGCAGGGCCGGAAGATGTCGAAGTCGCTCGGCAATTCGCCTGACCCGCTCGATCTCATCGCGACCTACGGCGCCGATGGCCTCCGCTTCGGCATCGTGTCGATCGCGCCCCAAGGGCAGGATATCCGCTTCCAGGAAGACCGGATCGAGAGCGGCAAGAATTTTTGCAACAAGCTCTGGAATGCGTGTCGGTTCCGCCAGATGAGCGGCGAGGCGGGAGATAATTCTTCGCTCTCGACGATTTTGTCGCGGCTATCACCGGGGAAATTTGATGCCGACGACCACGCCATTCTCCAACGACTGCTCGCCACGACGCGCGAGGTGGACCGGTGTTTCGCCGAGTTCGAATTCAGTGCGGCGGTGCAGGCGCTCTACGGCTTTTTCTGGAACGATTTTTGCGACTGGTATGTGGAAGTTTCGAAGACGAAACTCCAAGAGCCCGACACGAAGGCGACCTGTCTCGCGATCCAGGATTTGGTGCTGCGCCAAACGCTGCTGCTGTTGCATCCGTTTATCCCGTTTATCACGGAGGAACTGTGGCACCAACTCGGCTACGGCCCCGCAGGCAGTTTCATCGAGGACGTGCAGATCAGCAACGCCTCGCAGGTCGCCAACGCCGCCGTGTTGCACGGCCTCGTGTTGGACTCGGCGGCGGCCGCGACGATCGAGACGCTCAAGGAACTCGTCTCGAAAGCGCGCGCGCTCAAAGCCGACCATCACCTCGCGAGCCGACGGGACGTGAAATTTTTCCTCACCACGGGCGACCGCGAGTGGCAAACCGTCGAGGGCAATCTCGCGAAACTCACACGCATGTGCGGCGCGGCGAGTCTTGAGCGCCGCGAGAAAGTCGACGGAGCGCCTGCCGCCGTGACGGTGCTCGGCACGCTCTATCTTGATGTCGCGAGCACGGTCGACGCCGGGGCCGAGCAAGTGCGGCTCAGCAAAGAACTCGACCAACTGGCGAAACACATCGCGGGCACCGAGGCACGATTGTCCAATGAGGCCTTTGTCAGCAAAGCCCCGCCCGCTGTGCTGGAGGGTGCGCGCAAGCAGCTCGCCGATCAGAAGGCGAAGCGCGCGGAGTTGGAGCGGTTATTGAAATCGCTGGTGGGGTAGGGTCGCGCCCAAGGTTCGAAATATTCCAGCGCGCGGGCTTGCCGCCCGGTTAGGCGGCCCCCTAGCGTCCGCGCTCCATTTCATGAAAAAAGCCCTCATCACCGGCATTACCGGTCAGGACGGATCGTATCTCGCCGAGCTCTTGCTCGCCAAAGGCTACGAAGTTCACGGCGTGATCCGCCGCGCCTCGACCTTCAATACGAGTCGGATCGACCACCTTTATCGTGACCCGCACGTCAACGGGGTGAAACTTCACCTCCACTACGGCGACCTCGCCGACTCCGTGCAGATGGTGAAGCTCCTCTACGAGCTTCAGCCGGACGAAATCTACAACCTCGGCGCGCAGTCCCACGTGCGCGTTTCGTTCGATATTCCAGAATACACCGGCGATGTCGTGGGCCTCGGCTCGGTGCGCATCCTTGAGGCGATTCGTGAGGCCGGTCTCGTGAAGAAGTGCCGGTTCTATCAAGCCTCCTCGTCTGAGATGTATGGCAAGGTGCAGGAAGTTCCCCAGACGGAGACGACGCCGTTTTGGCCGCGGTCACCTTACGGTTGCGCCAAGATGTATGCCTACTGGCTCACGGTGAACTACCGCGAGAGTTACCATCTGCACGCGTCCAACGGGATCCTCTTCAACCATGAGAGCCCGCGCCGCGGCGAGACGTTCGTCACCCGCAAGATCACCCGCGCTGCGACGCGCATTAAACTCGGCCTCCAAGATAAACTTTACATGGGCAATCTCGATGCCCGGCGCGATTGGGGTTACGCCAAGGAATACGTCGAGATGATGTGGGTGATGCTCCAACAGGACCAGCCCGACGACTATGTGGTCGCGACCAACGAGACGCATTCCGTAAAGGAATTTATCCAAGAAACATTTGGTCTGCTGGATCTGGATTGGGAGAAATACGTCAACTACGACGCCCGCTACGAGCGGCCCGCCGAGGTGGAGTTGCTGATTGGCGATCCCGCGAAAGCGAAGCGCCAACTCGGCTGGGAGCCGAAGGTGAAGTTCAAGGAACTTGTGAAAATCATGACTGCGGCGGATCTCGAACTCGCCAAACGCGAGGCACAGATTGCGGCCCTGCCGGCGCCGTCCCGCGCGCCGTTTGCATGAAACTCTTCATCGCAGGTCACCACGGCATGGTCGGTGGCGCGCTCGTGCGCCGTTTTTCGCGCGAGGCGGGCACGACGCTCCTGCTCCGCACGCGCCGTGAACTCGACCTCACGTCGCAGGTCGCGGTGGCCGCGTTTTACGCCGCGGAAAAGCCCGATGTTGCCATCATCGCCGCGGCCAAGGTCGGGGGCATCCACGCGAACAACACCTACCCGGCGGAGTTCCTGTTTGAGAATCTCGCCATCGCGGCGAATACGATCCACGCCGCCTACCAGCACGGCGTGAAGCGCCTGCTCTTCCTCGGCAGCTCGTGCATTTATCCGAAACACGCGCCGCAGCCGATGTCCGAGGATTGTCTGCTTACCGGCCCGCTCGAGCCGACGAATGAGGCTTACGCGATTGCCAAGATAAGCGGCCTGAAGCTCGCCCAGTCCTACCGCAAGCAATACGGCGTGATGTTTCACTCGGCGATGCCGACGAACCTCTATGGTCCTGGCGACAACTATCACCTGCAGAATTCGCATGTGTTACCCGCGCTCATCCGTAAATTTCATGAGGCGAAAACCGCTGGACATTCCGAGGTTGTCGCGTGGGGCTCGGGCACGCCGAAGCGCGAATTCCTGCACGTCGACGATCTCGCCGAGGCGTGTGCGTTTCTGTTGGCCCTCGAAAACCCGCCGGACTGGATCAACGTCGGCACGGGCACGGACGTGACGATTCGCGAGCTCACGGAATGCGTCGCGGCCGTCACGGGTTTTTCCGGACAGATCGCCTGGGACGCCACCAAACCCGACGGCACCCCGCGCAAGCTGATGGATGTTTCTCGGCTCTCCGGTCTCGGCTGGAAGGCGAAGATCGCGCTCCGCGAAGGCGTAGCGAAGACCTATGCCAGTTTTCTGGCAGAGCAGGCCGCCGGAACGCTGCGGTCTTGAGGCGAGGTGCGGTCAAGTCGGGCCAAGTCCGATCGTTTTTAGGTGTCTGCTTGCCGACGATTCAGGCGATAGAAAATCGCTGTAAGCAGACCAAGGTATTAGGGCTGCTTCGGCTGCTTTGGCAGAGCCTTGCGCCGGAGAGCCGGATCGAAAAAAAGTCTAAATGTGATTCCTCGCTGGTTGAAGTGGGTAAACCCGGCGCCAGACATACCCCGGTTCCCGTGCGATCTTGGGAGAATTGAGTTCGTCGGGTCAGCGTAGTGGCAGGTGTCCCTGCCAGCTGGTCTGGCGGGCGTGTCGGCCGAACCCCACAGGCACGGTGGCCTGTGGCTACCCCGGACCAAATCGGCACCCCATCGGTAACTGCCGGGAACGGGTGGCTGCGCAGATCGCAGCTCCGACCGGCGGCTGGAACCGGATCGTCCGGCCCCGCGGTCTCAAAAATCGACCGGCGCGCCGGACTATCCTGCGACAGCTCCACTCAAACGCCCCAACAGCGATTCGTACCCACCCCACCTCAACCGACGAAATACTCCTGCGCCGTCCTGGGCCCGGCGCTTGCATTCGTGTCCTCCGCTGGCTTCCTTTCGCCCAATGAAATTGCCCCGCTTCGTTTCGTCTCTTTTCGCGTCCGCCCTGGTCTCGCCGGCAATTTTCGCGGCGGATTTTTCGCCCGCGATTATTTACGACATGGGTGGCAAGTTCGACAAGTCGTTCAACCAGTCGGCCAGCGACGGCACGGCTCGATTCAAAAAGGAAACCGGTATCGAGGTCCGCGAGTTCGAGGTCACCAACGCCGCCCAGCGCGAGCAAGCCATGACCCGCTTTGCGCAACGTGGCGCCCAGATCATCGTCGCCATCGGCTTCTCCCAGGCCTCGGCCGTCGAGGCCGTCGCCAAAAAATTTCCGAACGTGAAATTCGCGATCATCGACGGCACCGTGAATCTGCCGAACGTCCAGTCGATCAATTTTCGCGAGGAGCAGTCCTCTTTTCTCTGCGGCATGGCCGCCGCGCTCGCCTCGAAGACTGGCAAGGTCGGCTTTGTGGGTGGGATGGACATCCCGCTTATTCGCAAATTCGCCCAGGGTTATGCCGACGGCGCGAAGTTCGTGAATCCGCAGGCGGAGGTTTTCCAGAACATGACCGGCACGACGGCGGCCGCCTGGAACGACCCGACGAAGGGCGGTGAACTCGCCAAGAGCCAAATCGGCCGTGGCGCTGATGTTATTTTCCACGCTTCCGGCAACACCGGTAGCGGCGTCATGCAGGCGGCGAAAGACGCCGGCAAGCTCAGCATCGGCTGCGATGCCAACCAAAATTACATTCATCCCGGCAGTGTGCTGACTTCCGCCGTGAAGCGCGTCGATGTCGCCGTCTACAAGACCATCATGGATACGAAGAATGGCACGTGGAAGGGTGGCTCGATTGTGCTCGGCCTTGCGGAGGACGGCATTGGCTATTCCCTCGACGAATTCAATCGGAAGCTGATCACGCCGGCGATGGAGGCCAAACTGAATCAGGCCAAGGCCGACATAATTTCCGGCAAGCTCAAGGTTGCGGAATACAAAGTGCAGTGAGGTGAACCACATATGCACACGGATGGATACGGATTGCTCCCGACCCGCTGCCGGCGTCCGTTGTCGTGCCTCTGAATCCGTGTTCATTTGTGTCCATCCGTGGATAAGCACCTAAGCACGCCCACGCCTTCTTCGGCGTCGCCGTCGGTCCCCGCGCTCGAACTTCGCGCCATCGACAAGCGCTTTGGCTCGGTCCACGCCAACCGCACGGTTTCCTTCGCCGTCGCCCCCGGCAGCATCCACGGACTCATCGGCGAAAACGGCGCCGGCAAGTCGACGCTGATGAATATTGTCTACGGTTTTCACCGAGCCGACTCCGGCGAGATCCGTGTCAATGGCCGTTCCGTCGAAATCACGTCACCGCAGGAAGCGATCGCCGCCGGCATCGGCATGGTCCACCAGCACTTCATGCTCGTGGAGAATTTCACGGTGCTCGAAAACGTCGTCCTCGGGGTCGAAGGCGGCGCGCTACTCGCGGGCGGACTCGCTCGCGCTCGCACCGAACTGGAACGACTCGCCCGTGACTACGCGCTCGACGTTCCGCTCGACGCCGTCGTGTCCGAGTTGCCGGTCGGACTCCAGCAGCGCGTGGAAATCCTCAAAGCCCTCTACCGGGGCGCGCAGATTCTGATTCTCGATGAACCCACGGCCGTCCTGACGCCCCAGGAGGCCGACGCGCTCTTCCGCATGCTTCGCCGCCTCCGCGACGAGGGGAAGTCCGTCGTGCTTGTCACTCACAAGCTCCGCGAGATCATGGCGATCACCGACCGGGTGACGGTCATGCGCCAAGGTGCCATCGTCGCCGAAGTGGCCACGGCCACGACTTCGCCCCGCGAGCTCGCAGAAAAAATGGTGGGACGCGCGGTGCTCCTCCGCGTCGACAAATCGCTTGCTCAGCCGGGCGCCACGTTGCTCGCCGTGCGCGACCTCGACGTCCGCGATCGTCTAGGTGTCGCCCGTGTCAAAGGAGTGAGCTTTGATCTCCGCGCCGGAGAAATTGTCGGCTTGGCCGGTGTGTCCGGCAACGGCCAGTCCGAACTGCTCGAAGCCCTCGCGGGCATCCGTTTTCCCACGCGTGGCTCAATTACGTTGCAGAATCACGACCTCATCCGCGAGCGCCTCGATCCGCGCCAGCGTCGCGCGCTCGGCCTCGCTCACGTGCCCGAGGATCGCCTGCGCATGGGCGTCGTCGCGAATTTTTCCGCCGAGGACAATGCGATTTTGGGCTACCACGACCGCGCGACTTACAACCCTGGCGCCTTGCTCGACCGCGCCGCCATCCGTGCGGCCTGCGAGGGGAAAATGGCCGCGCACGACGTGCGCCCGCCGATGCCGAGCTTGCGCATCTCGGCCTTCTCCGGCGGCAATCAGCAGAAGCTCGTGCTCGCCCGCGAAATCGACGTCGATCCGCGCGTCCTCCTCATCGGTCAGCCGACCCGTGGTGTCGACATCGGCGCGATCGAGTTCATCCACAAAAAACTTGTGGCCCTGCGCGACGCCGGGAAAGCCCTCCTGATCGTCTCGGTCGAACTCGACGAAATCCTCGGCCTCGCCGACCGCATCTTGGTCATGAACGCGGGCGAGATCGTCGGTGAACTGCTGCGGGCCGACGCCACCGAGGAAAAAATCGGGCTGATGATGGCCGGGATCGACAGTAGGGCGGGCTTCAGCCCGCCAACGGAAAGCGGACTGAAGTCCGCCCTACCGCAGACATGAGCGCGCCGCAAAAACTCCCCCGTTGGGCCGAGCTCGGATTGCTGCCGCTGATCAACCTCGCCGCCGCGCTGCTCCTCTCCGGCCTCGTGGTAAAAATTCTCGGTGAGAGCCCGTGGGCCGCGTTCAAGCTGCTCGCGAGTGGTGCGTTCGGCACGCAGGAGGGGATTGGCTACACGCTTTATTACGCGACGAACTTCATCTTCACCGGCCTCGGCGTCGCGGTCGCCTATCACGCGGGGCTTTTCAATATCGGCTGCGAAGGTCAGGCCTATATCGGCGGGCTGGGCAGCGGACTGATCGCGCTCTGGTTGGGCGACCGTGCGCCATTTTTTGTCGTGCTGCCGATCGCGATTGTGGCCGGCGCGGCGTTCGGCGCGGCGTGGGCGCTGATTCCCGCGTGGCTTCAGGCGCGTCGCGGCAGCCACATCGTCATCACGACGATCATGTTTAACTTCATTGCCGCGTCGTTGATGACCTACCTGCTCGTCAACGTCCTGATCAAGCCCGGCCAGCAGTCACCGGAGTCGCGGGAGTTCGGTCCCCAGGCCATGCTCCCCGCCGCGCACGAACTTTTTGCGAAGATCGGAATCACGTTTTCCCCATCCCCGCTTAACTTGGCTTTTGCGATCGCGCTGCTCGCCTCGGCGCTCGTGTGGGTGCTGGTGTGGCGCACGCGTTGGGGTTATGCGCTCCGCGTCGTGGGGCAAAATCCGTCCGCTGCCGTTTACGCCGGCATCTCGCCCTCGCGGATTATTATCCAGGCAATGCTCCTGTCGGGTGCGCTTGCCGGCGGCCTCGGGCTCAACGAGCTGCTCGGCTCGCAGCATCGCATCCTCATCGATTTTCCTGGTGGCGCGGGCTTCGTCGGCATCGCGGTTGCGCTCATGGGGCGTAATCATCCGATCGGTATCTTGGTCTCTGCTGTTCTCTTCGGGGCGCTCGCCCAAGGCGGTGCACAGCTTGCCTTCGACATGCCGAAGATCAACCGCGACATGGTCGTGGTGATCCAAGGTCTCGTCATTTTGTTCTGCGGCGCGCTCGAAAACGTGTTCCGCGCACCGCTGGCGCTGTTGTTTCGTGCGAAAGGCGAAAAATGAAAACGGAGTGCCTCGTGCCAAGGTTGCCAAGGCCGCAAAGTTTCGGATCGAGTTTATTTCCGCGTCCTCCGCGTCCGTTGCGTCTTCTGCGTGAGGCCAGTCAGCGGATGGTTTAACTGCGATGGAAACTTACACCCTCATCGTTCTCACGCTCGCCGCCACGATCCGTGTGGCTACGCCGCTGCTGCTCGCGGCCATCGCCGGCATGTTCTCCGAACGATCTGGCGTCGTTGACCTCGGTCTCGAAGGAAAAATGCTGGGTGCCGCTTTCGCCGCTGCCGCAGGGTCCGCCGCGACCGGCTCCGCGTGGGTCGGTCTCGGCTCGGGTATCGCGACTGCCGTGCTGCTCGCGCTGCTGTTCGCCTATGCGACCGTCACCCAGCGCGGTAACCAAGTCGTCGCTGCGATGGCGATCAACATCATGGTTGCCGGGCTCGGTCCGACCCTGGCGCTCGCGTGGTTCAACCTTGGTGGCCAGACCCCGCAGCTCGACGGACCCGGACAGCGCTTTACGTCGCTCGTGTGGCCATGGGCGAATACCGCGGCGGAGTATCCCTTGCCCGGTCTGCTCTATGCGCAGCTGCTGAGCGGGCACAACCTGATCGTCTACGTCACCGTCGCGTTGGTGCCCTTGAGCGCGTGGGTGCTGTTTCGCACGCGCTTTGGATTGCGCCTGCGCGCGGTCGGAGAAAGTCCCCAGGCGGTCGATACGGCGGGGATCTCGGTGACCGGGCTTCGTTATCAAGCGATCTTGATTTCCGGTGTGCTCTGCGGGGTGGCCGGCACCTATCTCTCGACGGCCGCGAGTGCGGGGTTCACCCGTGATATGACAGCGGGCAAGGGTTACCTCGCTCTGGCCGCGCTGATTTTCGGAAAATGGAAACCTTATCCCACGCTCTTCGCTTGCCTGCTGTTCGCGTTCACTGATGCGCTCGCTTCGCGCCTCCAGGGCGTCTCGCTTCCCTTGGTCGGAGTCATTCCCGTCCAGGCCATCCTAGCCTTGCCCTACGTGCTCACCGTGCTCCTCCTCGCCGGCTTCGTGGGGAAAGCCACGGCGCCCGCCGCCATTGGTCTGCCCTATTCGAAGGAAAAATGAGTGCCGAAAAAAATGAGAGCTGAGCGTTGAGCGTCGCCACCCATCGTCCACCCTTGTTCGATTTCTGCACTCTCCACCCTCAGCTTTCAACTCTGGTTCCGCCATGACCATTCACGACCGCCTCGCTACCCATCTCACAAAAACTCCCGACACCGCCCGCGCCCTGTTCGTCGCCGCCAACGCCACGGTTGTCGGCGATGTGACGCTGGGCGAAAACTCGAGTGTGTTTTACGGCGCCGTGCTCCGGGGCGACATCGCGCGCATCGTCGTGGGCGAGGGGAGCAATATCCAGGACAACGCCGTTGTTCATCTCGCCGATAATCTCGATGCCATCATCGGCGCATGGTGCACGATCGGTCACTCGGCGATCGTCCACGCGTGCACGATCGAGGATGAGTGTCTCATCGGTATGGGTGCGACCGTGCTCGACGGCGCGCGAATCGGTGCCCGCAGTATCGTTGGCGCGAACTCCCTCGTGCCCCAGCGCTTCACGTGTCCGCCGGGTTCGATGGTCTACGGCTCTCCCGCAAAGGTCGTGCGTCCGCTGACCGACGCCGAGCAAGCCTCACTTCGTCCGTGGGCGGAAAAATATGTGGCTGTCGCGACGGCGCATGCGGCGCGTGGGTAGGGTGGACGTCAGTCCGCCTCCGTGGGCGCAAATAACCCACGCCCAAGACAAGGCGGACTTGACGTCCGCCCTACCGCTCCAAGGTGAGAAACGTGTAGCGAAATTTCTCGTCGGCGCTCTCGCGTCGCGAGGTCTCCCGCCATGCCAAATGCCGCCACTCGGGCATGAACCTGTCGCCCGCGACTTCGGCATGTATCACGGTGAGGTGGAGGATCACCGCGCGTCCGGTGGTTTCGGCGAGTGCCAGCGTCTCCGCGTAAATCCGTTCACCGCCGCAAATCATGATTTCTCCGGGCAACGACGCGGCGATCGCCAACGCCTGATCGAGGGATGATGCCATCCGCACGACGTCGCCTGCGAGCAAGGTGTTGCGCGTGATCACAATCGGCCGTCGGCCGTCGAGCGCCACGCGCGGCCAGGTCTCGAAACACACGCGACCCAGCACGACGATCTGGCCGGCGGTCGCCGCGTGAAAATGCTGCGTATCCTCCGGGATGTGCCAAGGCAGCTGGCCGTCGCGACCGATCACGCGGTTCTCGGCGCAGGCGACGATGAGGTGAAGGGGCTTGGGCATGGTGCCCACTCAACCGACTTGCTCGGGGAACACACGGTAATCCGTTTGTGCGGTCATCGGAGGCCGCATCTCCCGGTTGACGGTCGTGGTCGATGTGTTGGTCCGCTGGACCGCGGCTTTCCAGCCGCCCGTCCGTGCGAACCGTCAGTCGGCAGATGCGTCCATCAGGGGGGGCATTCTGGGCGTGTCATTCGTCGAAATTCACTTTGTCATAACGCCATGAAAATCGGAGTCCCCAAAGAAATCAAAATCGGCGAAACCCGCGTCTCGATGACTCCCAGCTTATGCCGTCGTTGCGTTTCACTCGGGGCCAAAGTGCTGGTGCAAACCTCCGCCGGCACGACCGCTGGTTTCACTGCTGCCGAATATCGCGCCGCCGGTGCTACGCTCGTCGCCGACGCCGCGAAGATTTGGGCCGCGGCCGATTTGATTCTGAAGGTCAAGGAACCGCTACCGGCCGAGTATTCCCTCATGCGTGAGGAGCAGACGCTCTTTACTTACCTGCACTTGGCCGCCGGGCCGGAACTCGCCAAGGTGCTGCTGAAGAAAAAAATCCTCGGCATCTCCTATGAGACCGTGGAGGGCGCGGACGGACAGTTTCCGTTGCTCAAGCCGATGTCGCAAATCGCGGGGCGGCTCTCGATTCAGATCGGAGCGTATTTTCTCCAGTCGCAACACGGCGGTTCGGGTGTGCTCCTCGGCGGCATCCCGGGCACGATGCCCGGGCACGTGGTGGTCGTCGGCGCGGGCAACTCCGGCGCCCACGCCGTGCAAATGGCCGTGGGCATGGGCGCGCGCGTCACCGTGCTCGATCTCGATACGCGAAAACTTGAGGCGCTCGACACCGAGTATCGCGGTCGCGTCGTCACGCTCATGTCCAACCCCGCAAACATCGCGTCCGAGGTGGCCGATGCGGATTTATTGATTGGGGCCGTGCTTATTCCTGCCGCGAAGGCCCCCATCGTGGTCAACGCGAAGACTGTCGCCCGGATGCGCCCCGGCAGTGTGATCGTCGACATCGCGATCGACCAAGGCGGCTGCATCGAGAGTATCCGGCCGACGTCGCACCAGAATCCCGTCTACGAGCAGCATGGCGTCATTCACTACGCGGTGCCCAACATGCCCGCGCTCGTTGGGCGCACCTCGACGCTGGGTCTCACGCAGGCGACCGAGCCCTACGTGGCGATGCTCGTGAGCAAGGGTATCGAGCGCGCGCTGGCGGAGCACCAAGGATTGGCTCGTGGCGTAAATACGGAAAACGGTAAGATCACTTATGGCGCGGTGGCGAAGGCGCTGGGGTTTTCGTGAGTAGCAGGGCGGACTGCAGTCCGCCCTACTGGCTTGCCCGCGCGCCTGCATTCCCAAAACGTGGAGCGATGAGTCACCCTTGTCGCCGAATTGTCGTCGCGCTGATTTTTACTCTCGTCTGCCGCAGCCTCCACGCCGCCCCGCTCCCGGCGGGCCCGGGGAAATTCGAGTGCCCGAACGGCACGGAGCCCATCACGGTGTTCACCTACAAGCCGCCGACTTACAAAGACGGGCCATTGCTCATCGTGTGTCATGGCGTGGGGCGCAACGCCGAGGACTACCGCAATTTCGCAATCACGCTGGCGGAGCGCTTCGGCGTGATCGTCGTCGCGCCGCTCTTCGACAAAGACCGCTTCCCGAGCCCGCGCTATCAACGCGGCGGTTTGCTCGACGCGAACGGGAAGACCCAAGCGTCCGAGGCGTGGACCTACGCCGTGATTCCGAAAATTGTCGCCCAAGTGCGCAGCCTCGAGGCGAAGCCGAAGCTGCCCTACTACCTGATCGGACACTCGGCGGGTGGACAATTTCTCGTGCGGCTCGCCGCGTTTATGCCGGGTGAGGCCGTGCGCATCGTGGCCGCCAATCCGGGCTCGCATCTGTTTCCCGACCGTGTGCAGAAATTCGGTTACGGCTTCGGCGGTCTGCCGGACGAGTTGAGCAACGACGAGGTGATTCGTCGTTATTTTGCAGCGCAACTCACGATCTATTTAGGCACCGGCGACAACACGCCCGAGCACAGTTTCGACGCCAGTCCCGAGGGCATGGTGCAGGGACCGAATCGTCTCGCGCGCGGGCGGGCGTGTTTCGCCGCCGCGCAGAAACTCGCGCAAACACGCGGGTGGGCGTTCAACTGGCGCAAAGTTGAGACGCCGGGTATCGGCCACGAAGCCGCGTTTATGTTTGCGGCGAAGGAAGCGGGCGACGCCCTGTTCGGAAAATGAACGAGCACCTTCACGTCTCCGCCGAAGTTTCCGCCGCACTCGCCGCTGCGCGGCCGGTCGTCGCGCTCGAATCGACGCTCATTACGCACGGCCTGCCGTTTCCGGCCAATGTAGAGACGGCGCTGGCGATGGAGGCGGCGGTTCGCGAGAGCGGCGCGGTGCCGGCGACGATCGCGGTGCTGGCGGGAAAAATCACGGTGGGTCTCACGCGTGCGGAGATTGAGCGGCTCGGAGCGCTCCCGTATGGGACGGTGCGAAAGTGTTCGCGCCGTGATTTGCCCATCGCGGTGGGCCTCGGCGAAGATGCCGCGACGACGGTGGCGGGCACCATGATCATCGCGCACATGGCGGGCATCCGCGTCTTTTCCACGGGTGGCATCGGTGGGGTGCATCGCGGTGCGCCCTTCGACGTCTCGGCGGATTTACTCGAACTCGGGCGCACGCCGGTCGCCGTGGTGTGCTCGGGCGCGAAATCGATTTTGGATTTACCGCTCACGCTGGAGGTCCTCGAGACGCAGGGCGTGCCCATCCTCGGGCTCGGCACCGACACGTTGCCCTCGTTCTACTCGCGCAGCAGCGGTTTGCCGGTCGACGTTTCGGTCGCGGCACCGCTCGACGCCGCCAAGGTTGTCGCAGCCGCGCGTCGGCTCGGTGCGCAGCATGGGGTGTTGCTCGCGGTGCCCGTGCCGGCGAAGGATGAACTGCCGATGGAGCGGGTTGAGGCGGTGATTTTGCAGGCGACGGCCGAGGCGGTAGCGCAGGGAATTCACGGCAAACGCGTGACCCCCTTTTTGCTCGGTCGCGTGGCTGAACTCACGGGGGGCGAATCGCGTCGAGCGAACTTGGCGCTCTTAATTAATAATGCGCGCGTCGGCGGGCAGCTCGCGGTCGCGTTGTGCGCACTGGAAAACGCCGGCTAAACTTTTGGCACGCCCGCAACAATCACGTCGTGGGCGCGTCCGGACTGCCCCACTCGTAAATTTCGCCCATGATCCGTCGTATCTATTTTTTCATTCTCTTGGCCGCGCTCTTCGTCACGAGGGTTGGGTGGAGTGCGACGGGACCGGCGGTCGGGCCTTTTTTCGAGGCGGACCAGCCGTTTTTTCATTCGCAGGTGGAAGTCTTTGCGCCGGCCCAGGGGAAAACGACGGGCGGAAACTTGGTCGTGCGGGGGATTTTGCTACCGCTGTCGTCGGGGTATTGCGTGTTATTCGACCAAGAACTGCTCCGCGTCGCGGCCATTTGGCGGATTCCCGCCGGGAGCGCGCCGGTCACCTTGGCCACGATGGCCCAGATCTCTTACGCCGATTTGCGTCAGAAGGCCGGAGCGCGGCATCCGCAGCCGACCGGACCCGTGTCGCTGAGCACGGGCGTTTTCCCCGGAGTGGCCGGCGATCTCGGGGGCTTGCGCCTCGACCCGCGTCCGCCGGGGCGCGAAGGCGATGCCGGCCGCGGACCCCTGCCGACCACGTTCGGTCGGTTTGACGGAATAGAATTGGCCGGAGGGGTCGCGGTTCTGCGTTACCATGTCGGAGAAACGGCGGTCGCGGAGTGGCACGAGGCCCGCAGCACGGAGGGCTGGGCCGAGGTCATTCGTCATTTCGAAATTGCGCCGCACGCGCACGTGTTGGTTTTCGCACTGGGCGAGGGTGGGGCGGAGCCGTTGAGCGTGGTGGCCAATTCCGATGGGTTTGTGGTGACGAAGCACGCTGCGGGATTTGTCGGCACGCTGGCTCCGTCGACCGTCCCACAACGCATCAGTGTCGCCGCGCGCTTCGGTGCGAGTGGCGGAGCCGGGGTCTTGCGCGATCCCCTGCCGGTGCCGCGGCAGAGCGCGAGCCGGCGTTGGGCCGGCACTGTGACGGCGAGCGTCCAGCTTGACGCGCTCGTGCAGAACGGGCTCGTGCTCGACCGCATCGCGACCCCGGATTACAATCCGTGGGCGCGACGTGTGCGTGCGGCCGATCTGGCGTTTTTGACTGACGACCGCGCGGCGGTCGTGACCTACGATGGAGATGTGTGGCTCGTCGATGGCTTCGCTGACCCGCAGTTTGCGCGACTCACGTGGTATCGCTTTGCGTCGGGGCTGCACGAGCCGCTGGCCATCGCCGCGCCGCAGGGTGTTATCCAGGTCGCGACCAAGAACGGTCTTGTGCGGCTGCATGATCGCGATGGCAACGGGGAGGCGGATTGGTTTGAGAATTTCAGCGACCAACTCCGGCAGAGCCAGACGACGCGTTCGTTTCCCCTCGATATGGCGATGGGGCCGGACGGCTCCACGTACGTCACTCAGGGGGGAATTGTAGGACGGAGCGGCATGGCGGCCGGGGGCGAAGGGACGGCGCACACGGGGGCGATTGTGAAAATCTCTCCCGACGGGCGCAGCGCGAAGATCGTCGGCAGTGGTGCGCGCGAACCGTTTGTCACCGTGCATCCGACGACGGGTGTGGTGACGGCGACGGATCAGCAGGGGCACTACATTCCTTCATCGGTGTGTTACCTCGTGCGGCCCGGCGATGATTTTGGTTACATGCAGGACAAACCGACGAAGCTCGCCCGGCCGCTCGTGTGGCTGCCGCATGAGCAGGACACGTCGTCGGCGTCCGAGGTCTGGATGGTCGGTCAGGGGATGGGCGCGTGGAGCGGCCGGCTGCTGCATCTCTCTTACGGCACGGGCCGAGTGTTTCTCATTTCGCCGGATTTGGACGCGCCGATGCCGCAAGGCGCGGTGATCCCGCTCGATTTGAAAACGGATCTGCCGCTGCTCCATGGCCGGATGAACCTGCGCGGGGATGCGCTGTTTTTCGCCGGGCTGCAGATTTACGGGGCGAGTGCCACGAACAACTGGGCGTTGGGCCGGTTGCGGCCCGGTAAGACCGAGATCGTCACGGCGTTGGCGGCGCGATCTTGCGTGGACGGTGTGGTGCTGGAGTTCGCCTCACCGCTCGACCCAGCTTCGCTCGGGGCGGAGAAAACCGTGGCCCGCGCGTGGAATTACAAACGCAGCGCCGCCTACGGCAGCGGTCGCTATGCGCTCGACGGTTCGCCCGGGGTCACGCCATGGGGCGTCGCCCAGACGGTGCTGTCGGCGGATCGTAAAGCGGTGTTCGTGCATTTGCCGAATCTTGCGGCGGTGGCCCAGCTTGAGGTGCGCCACGATTTTCGTTTGGCCAGCGGCCCGGCCGCCCGCGGCGTGGTTTACTTTACGATTCATCAGCCGCGCCCGCTCGATTTGGGGAAGGCCGGTTTTGCTGGAGTGGATCTCTCGAAACAACCGGTCGTCGCGACTCGCGTGACAGAGGAGCCGGCGTCGGTGGCGAGTGGGAAGTCGCTGGCCGAAAGTCTCGGCTGTGCGGTCTGTCACTCGGCGGATGGCACGACGGAAGGCAAAATCGGTCCGACGTGGCAGCGGTTGTTCGGCTCCCAGCGGACGTTGCTCGACGGCACCCGCGAACTGGCGGACGAACTCTATATTCGGGAGAAGATTCTCGATCCGACGCAAAAGCGGACCAAGCCCGGGGTGATTGAAATGCCGAGCTATCGCGGCGTCCTGAGCGAGCCGCAGTTGGAGTCGCTCGTGCTGTATATCAAGAGCCTCGGTTCCCGGCGGGGTCG
>CAMBVX010000076.1 GCA_945871085.1 Opitutus sp. GAS368
CCGAAGTGCTGTGGTCCGGCGATCGGCGGATAATAATTCCAGAGGCAGGCAACCGTGAGGACAAGCAGCGTGGTGAGGCCGAGGCACCACGAAGGGAGACGATTCATCGCAAGGCTAGCGGTTGAACCCCTCGGCACGGTCGACGATAAACTTCGGTCGCGAACGGACCTCCTCGTAGATGCGGCCGATGTATTCGCCAAGGATGCCGACGCTGATCAATTGAATGCCGCCGAGGAAGGAGATGAGGATGACGAGGGTCGGGTTGCCCCAAAGAATTTCCCAGCCCATCAATTTGTAGAAGAGATAAATCGCCATCAGCAAAAACGAGCCGCCGGCGATCATAAAACCGAACATCGTGCTGAGCGTGAGGGCGTAGGTGGAGAAGCAGAAGATGCCGTTGAAGCCGATGCGCAGCGAGCCGAAGAAACGGTTGTAGTTGGTCTCGCCGGAGAAACGCGCCGGACGGTCGAAAGGAATGATGGCCTGCTTGAAACCGACGACGGCGACCATGCCGCGCAGGAAGCCGTGGGACTCTTTGAGTTTCACCACTTCGGCGACGACGCGACGGGCCATGAGGCGGAAATCACCGGTGTTGGGCGGGATTTTTACGTCGGCGATTTTGTTGATCACCTTGTAGCCCGTGGCGGCGACGAGTTTTTTGATCCACGGTTCGCCGGTGCGGGCGCGGCGTTGGGGGAGAACGACGTCGTAGCCCTCGCGCCATTTCGCGAGCATCTCGTGGATGAGTTCGGGCGGGTCTTGGAGATCGACGTCCATGGCGATGACGGCGTCGCCGGTGGAGTATTCGAGGCCTGCGAGCGTGGCCATGGGTTGCCCGAAACGGCGGGAGAAGCGGAGGAGTTTGATGCGCGGATCAGTCGCGCGGTGCTCCAAAATGACGTCTTCGGTGCGGTCGGGCGAGGGGTCGAGCGAGAAGATAATTTCGTAGTCTTCCGTGACGGCCGAGAGAATCGGACGGAGGCGCCGGAGGAATTCCGGGATGTTTTTTTCCTCTTTATAAACGGGGACGACGATGCTGAGGAGCATGTTTCGGAGTAGGGAGATCGAAGATGGGCGAAGAGAGATCGGACGTGAGACTCCGGAGGAGGAACCACTAATGGACACTAATCAGCACTAAATTTTTGGAGGGCATTGCAGACCTACCAACGGATGCCGAGGGCGAGGAGACGGGCGACGAGGGCACCGCGGAAGCGGGTGCGGCGGGCGTAGGCATCAATCGTCGTCCAGTCGTCTTGGCGCGGGCCGTGGAAGCGCGTGCGGATGCGCGCCATCTCGTCGGCGCCGACGGTGTGGATGGCCTGCGAGGTTTTTTGCTCCGAGTGGACGCGGAAGGCACCGAGGAAATACGGCAGGCGCACGAGTTTGCAGCCGGCTTGTTGGAAGCGGGCGAGGAGATCCCAATCGAGGGCGAATTGGAAGCTGGGGTCGATGCCGCCGGCGAGATCCCAGGCGCGTTTGCGCCAGAAGAGGGTTTCCTGCGGGACGTAGTCGATCCATTCGAGGACGTGAGGGTCGTGGCGCGGCATGATCCAGCGGCCGACGTCGCCGTCGTTTTCATCGATGATGATGCGGTGACCGTAGATCACGTCCACGTCGGGGTGAGCGGCAAAATATTCGGCGACGTAGCGGAGCACGCCGGGCCCGATGAGGTCGTCGGAGTTGAGCCACGCCATGAGATCGTCGGGTCCGAGTTCGGGGGTCAGGCGGATGAAACCGCGGCGGATGGCGTCGGACTGGCCGGCGTCGCGTGCGGATTCCCAAGCCCGCAAGCGGGGGGCGTGGCGGGCGATGATGGCGGGGCTCTGGTCTTTTGAGCCACCGTCCTGCACGACGTAGAGCAGGCGGGGATAATTTTGATCGAGGATGCTGAGCATCGTGCGCTCGATATATTTTTCCTGGCCGTAGCTGGGCGTGACGAGGGCGATCTGGAGCGGAGGCGGGGTCTCGGGTCTGGGGTCTGGGGTCTGGGGGAGGGTATCCCAGACGAGTGGCTTCGGGTCGTGGTGGCGGAGGATGCCGATCTGCATCCAGTATTTTTCGACGACGCGGGTGAACAACCAAGCCTCGAAGGGCTGCCACCATTTTGCGCGCACGTGGGCGGCGGCGGCCAGCCAGAGCTTGCGGAGGAGGGCGGTGGAGTCGGTGGCGTCGGCGGCGAGCTGATGGATGAGCGTTTCGCGTTCGGAGCAGGCGCGGTTCAGGACTTGGAGGACGGCTTCTTTTTCGGCGAGGAGGCGGCCGAAGCGCTTGGCCTGTTCGAGGGAGCCGTGGCCGGTGGCGTAATTTTCCAGCGACTGGTCGCGCTCGGCGATGAGCGATTTGAGGGCGACGATCTCGCGGTCGCGGAGGATGACGAGGGCCTCGATGTTGCGGATGTGGACGGCGCGGTCCGCGAGGGCTTGGGTGGCGAGCGCGATGTCGGGAGGGAGGAGGGTAAGCGTGGCTTTGAACTCAGCCTGGTCGGCGAGGGCGGCGTCGTGGCGGGCGGTGAGGTCGGCGAGGGTGTGTTGGAAATGTTTGATTTGCCCGTCCTGCAAAATGATGAGGCGCTCGCGTTCGTCGCAGACGGATTTGAGGGCGGTGATCTCGGCGTCTTTCGAGTGAATTTCGACCTCCTTGGAGTTGATCTCCCGCTCCTTCGAATGAATCTCTGCTTCCTTGGAGTTGATCTCGCGCTCCTTGGAATGGATCTCGCGTTCCTTGGACTGGATTTCCGCTTCCTTGGAATTGATTTCGCGCTCCTTGGAGTTGATTTCGCGTTCCTTGGAATCGATCTCTTGTTCCTTGGCGTTGATCTCGCGTTCCTTCTCGGCGATCGAGGTTTCCTTTTCGAGAATGGCGGCGTCTTTTTCGCGGTCGAAGGCGGTGAGTTCCTCGAGTTTGTGCTGGCGCGCGAGATGTGCGGTGCGCAGGGAACGGTAGTGGGCGGACGAGGCGGCGATGAGTTCGCGGGTGGACACCGGGAGGCGTTCGATCGGCCGCACGGCAAAGGGCGTTGCGGGCTGCGTGAGGGTATCGTCGAGCGCGGTGATCGCATCCGCGGCGGTGATACCGGTGAGGCAGGGCGCAGCGGTGGTGCCGAAGGCGCAATCCCAGCCGCAGCCGAAACAGGGCAAGGGTTGCACGAGTGCGAATCCGCGGCGGGCGAGCGGAGTGAAACGCGGCCAAGTGCCGCCGCCGAAAATGGCGACGACCGGCACATCGAGGGCGGCGGCGAGGTGCATGGCCCCGGTGTCGTTGCCGAGGTAAAGGGCCGAGTCGGCGATGAGTGCGGCGAGGGTCGGGAGGGAGTGCTCGCGGCCGAGCCAGAGCGCGGGGGCGGCGAGTCCAGAGGGAGGTGTTGGGCAGCTGGCGACGACGGACGTGAGGTGAGTGCGCTCGTGCTCGTGGCCAATGAGCAGAGTGGGGAGGCCGTGGCGTTCCTGTAAATGGCGGATGGCGGCCGCGAACCGATCGGCGGGCCACGTTTTCAGTGCGACGTTGGCAAAGCCGGCGGCGGCACAGACGACATACCGACCGGGTGAGAGGCCGTGCGCAGCCAGAAACTCGCGGGCGGTGGCGCGGGTCGCGACGGGCAGCGTGAGCGTCTGGAACGACGAAATCGCCGGCTGACCGAGCAAGGCCGAGGCGAGGCGGAGGTTGCGTTGCGCATCGGGCTCGTCGGGCGGAATGGCCACTTGCTCCGGGAAAACCTGCGTGGCGTCGAGTCGCAGGTGGACGCGGAGCTGTGTCGAAAAAAACTCGTCGTTGGCATCGGAGCCGAGGGCGACGCGGCGCGCGGTGGGGACGACGTCGGCGAGGGCCACCTCGAGCCAGTTCCGACGCGAAGTGGCCGCGGCCACGAGGTCGGGGCGCAGGGATGCGACGAGGTGGCGCAGTCGGGTGAGTTCACCGGCGTCGGCATCGGGGGCCTGGGCGAAAGGGTCGAACGTGGTGGGGTGAAACTCGATACCGGGCGCGAGCCAGGGCGCGAGTTCGACGTAGGACTGCCGGATGAGGACACACAGGCGCGTGGTGGGCCAGGCGGTGCGAAGGGCGCGGAGCGCGGGCGCGAAGAGGACGAGGTCGCCGAGGGTGTCGAGTTTGAGGAGGAGGGCGACCGCGGGAACGACGTGGGGGCCGGGCGCGATCATGGCACGGGGGCAGGGGCGAGATCGACTTGCAGCAGTCGGGCTGAGCGGCGGCGGGTGTCCGGGGCAGGCAGGAGGAAATCGGCCGGGGCGTCGAGGCGGAGCGTGAGGGGCGTCGCGGAAGCGGGGATACGGAGCCGGAGGGTGCTGTAGGTGCCGCTCGCCAGGGTGTGAGTGGTGGCGGAAGCGCTGGGGGAGCCGAGCAGTTGGGAGCGGAGCGTGGCGCTCGACGCACCGGACCAGCCGGGGAGCTCGATCCGCAGCGTGATGTCGTGGGCGGCGGCGTTGGCGGGGAGGACGAGGGTGGCTTGGCGGGCGAGCCAGCCGTCGAGGTCAACGCCTGCGGCATCGAGGCGGACGCTGCCCGGGGTGCCGAAGTCGAACGTGCTACGAGAGGGCGCGGGCGGGGATGGTGGGAGCGTGAGAGGCGCTGGGTTCGCGTCGACTGGGGGCCCCGCGAATTCGACCTGGAGGAGGCGCGCGGCGCGGCGGCGGGCATCCGGGGCGGGCAGGGGGAAATCAGCCGGAGCGTCGATGCGGAGCATCTGGGGTGTCGCGGAAGCGGGGATACGGACGATCACAGCGGCGTAGGCGCCGGCGGTGAGGGTATGGGTCGTGACGGCGGGAGTGGCGGCGGGCACATCGCCGACGGGGATGAGTTGCGAGCGGAGGGTGGTGGCGGGGGTGCCGGACCAGTCGGGGACTTCGATCCGGAGCGTAACGTCCTGCGCGCTCGTGCTGGCCGGGAGATGGAGCGTGGCTTGGCGGGCCATCCAGCCGTCTTGATCGATCCCCTCGGCGGCGAGTCGCAACGCGCCGGCGGTGGCGAAGTCGAAGGTGCGGCTAGGCAGGGTCGGGAGGATTTCGAGGAGCGCGAGTTTGGCGCCCACGGGCCGGTCATCTTCGTTGGGGAGGGGGGCCGTTGCCGAGGGACGGAGGGTGATTTTCGTCGGGCCGGCGGTGACGGAAACCGGGAGGAGCCAATCGAAGGTGCCGGTGGCGGCGGGGAGTTCGAAGGTGCGGCCGTTGACGTTGACCTGCAAGGTGCCGCGGCCGAGGGGCAGGCCGGGCAGTTCGGGGACGTAGCCGCGCAGGCGGAGGCTGGACCCGGCTGGCGCGTGGCCGAAAATGAATTCGCTGTGCGGGGAGAGCCAGCCGTCTTCGAAAATGCCGGAGAATTCGAAGCCGCGGGCGTGGACGAGATCGGCGGGAAAATTAGCGAGCCGGGTGGGGCGCTTGAGTGCGGCGACTTCGGCGGGAGAGAGCGCGGAGATATCGCGGCCGTAGGCGACGAGCAGTCGCGAATCGAGGGGGATGCGGGCGTTGTAGAGGGACTGGAGGCCGCGGCGTTTGTAGGGGAACTGGACGGGGGTCTCGGCGAGGTCGAGGGCGAGGTAGGCGGCTCCGTCCTGCCAGACGGGGCGGAGGGGGCCGATGATGCGGTTCACAGCGCCGTGACCGACGAAGCCGAGGGGAACGTCCTTTTGGGCGAGAATGCGGGGGGCTTCGGCGGCGGAGAGCACGCGGGAGCGTTCGGGCGTCCACGACGTGTGTTTGCTGCCCATGAACGATTTTGAGAGGGCGACGCGGACGTAAATTTCTTCGGTCGGTTGTTCGACCCGGATCAGCATAAAACGCCCCAGCCCCGTGATGTCCTGCAGCGAGGTGTGTGGGTCTGCCTCTTGTTGATAAATTCCGATACGGTGGCGGTCGCCGAGGTAGTAATGGTTGCCGCGACCGGAGTGGACGAACACGAGATGGTTGGCGGCGGCGGGCGAGGCGGCGGGGACGGTCTTGAAGTAAACCGTGGGCTTCGCCGTGGCATCCGGCAGGCGGAATTTATTAAAGAGACCGAGTTGCTCACTGAGGTGGAGGTAAGCGTCGTTGGCGTCGTGCTTCGAAAAGTTTAACGCGGGCGCGCGGAATTCGGTGTTGAAGAGCGTGGGCGTGAGCATCGAATCGGCGTCGCGCTGCGCGAGGATGGCGCGGGTGCGGACGAGATCTTGAAAGTGCGGGTGCATGCTCACGAGCTCGTCGCCGAGGCGTTCGAACTCGATCGGGGCGATCTGCTGGTAATAGTCGCGGGCCAGAAAACGCAGGTCGTTGCCGCGGTATTCGACGGCGGCGAGTTTGGCGGCGACGAGGTTGCTAATGTCGCTCAACAGACGGGTCTGAGGGGCGAGGGCGGGCGGTTGCGTGCCGAGGATGGAGGCGAGTTTGGCCTCGGTGAAGCCGCCGCCTTTTTCGCCCTGCGAGACTTGGGTGTAATAGAGAGCACTCGGGGCACAGAGCACCGCGAACAGGAGCACGGCGGCGGGAGCGGTCCAGCGGGCGCGAGGCAGGGCGAGGCAAGCGCAGGCGAGCGTGGCGGTGAGCGCGGGCTGCATAAACATGGCGGTCTTATAGAGACCGAAGTCGTTGCCGCCCGTGTAGAGTTTGACGCACATGGCGAGAAGGACCACCAGCAGCGCGGTCATCGGTGCAGGCGTGGCGCGTAGCAGGGTTTCGCGGCAGGCAAAGGCGATGGCGGTGACGAGGCAGACGAAGCCGCCGAAGATGGCGAGGGAGGTCAACGGCTCGGCGAACGTGACGGCGAGCGGCATAAAACCAAAGAGGTTGGCCAGGCCCGTCGGAATGAGGAAATACGGAAACAGCGAGAGGGAGAGATCGACGGTGCGGAAGCCGGAGCCAAATTGGTAGGAGATTGTGAAGAGGTAGGAGAGGACGTTGTGGCGCAGCAGGACGATGACGCCGATGATGCCATACATCACCAGGCCGAGACGCGCCGTGGGGAAAGCGCGATGGCGCACCCACTCGATGGCACCGACCAGCAGGGTGGTTAAGACCGCAAAGGCAGTGACCTCGGGGTAAAAAACGGCGAAGGCGGCGCCGACGATGGAGAGGACCGCGATATGCGGGGCCAGCCGGCGGCGGGTCGCGGGGAGGCGCGCGGTGAGTAGTGCGGTCGCCGTGAGGAGGAGAGCGATCCCACCGACTTGGGCGATGAGCTGGTAGAGCATGCCCAGCATGAACAACGGGCTGGCAGCGAGCAGGGCAGCGCCGAGCAGCGCGTGCCGGCGCCAGCGACCGCGATGGAGCGTGAGGCCGGCGGCGGCGAAGAGTTGCACCAGCCCAAAGCCAATGATCACCGGCATAAAGATCCCGAGGGTCCTCACGCCTGTCAGAGAGCTGATCCACGCGAGCACGTGTTCGCTGCCGAAGCGCATGAGGCCGGGCACGTGCATGAACCAGTAATATTGGGACCAGTCGCGACCGGCGAGCTCCTCACTGGTGGGGACGCGCCAGAAGCCGTTGTCTTTGAAGCGTTCGGCGGCGAAGCAGTAGTTGACGAAGTCGTCGTTGACGTAGCTCAGCCAATCGAAACCGAAACGCAGCGCGGGCCAACCGGTCCAGACGAGAACAAACACCGTGAGGGCAAAAAATGGGGCGAGTGCACGCGCGGGGAACACGGGCCGACGCCACAGGAAGATGCCGAGGGAGAAAAGGGCGAGGCCCAGAGTCATCGGCCCGGCGAAGGCGCGGACGGGGAGGCCGGCTTGGTTCAACACCATAATGGTGAGCACGGCGGTGGCGAGGCCGGTGGCGGGTGCGAGGAGCCACGACCGGAGGATGCCGCCCCGCCAGTGGCACAGCGCCAACGTCGCCCGACCCAGCACGGTCAGGAAGAGGAAGAAAGCGAAGGAGACGGCGAGAGCTGACATGGAAAGGACGAGCTACGGACTTCAGGGACCGGGTGCAACAGCGGATCGCGCAGCGGCGCTGACGAAGGCGGCGCAGGCGGCAAAAGCACGGTCGGCGGCGAGATTGAGTGCCGCACGGGAAACGGCGGCATGCGACGCGAGCAACTCGAGGGTGGACGTCACGGTCGCGGCATCGGCGTCGGTGGCGAGGAGCGGGCAAGCGAGTTCGCGGGCGGCCGCGCGGAGTTTTTCGTTGGTGGAAAGGATCGCGATTTTCGAGCCGGCCCACGCGCCGGCGAGAGCGGCGTGAAAGCGGGCGGTCACGAGCCATTCGCCACTGGGCCAACGGGCCAACGCCGTGGCGAGAGATTCGGCTGGGGTGGGTAAAAGATCGGGAATGTGCAGCGACCAGTGCGCTTGTTCCGTCCGCGGGAGCGCCTCGTAAAGCGCGCGCTCGGCGCCGGGGAGTGCGCGCGATTCCTGGGCGAGCCAAATACATTCAGTGATGCCGGGGGACGGCGCCGACGCGCGAGTGGCGGAGAGGAAGGCGGCTTCGCCGGGCCAGACGCCGTAGTCGAAGTTGGCGACGAGGGTCAGTCGGCTGGCCCGGGCGGCGGGCGGAGGGGTTGCACGGAAAAAGAGATGAGCGAGGTCGGTGGCGCTGGCGATTGGCGGCCGCGAGGGGAGTGCGGCGAGTCGTTCGGCGGAGGCGGCATCCCGCGTCCAGATGGCCGAGGCTTGGGCGCAGACGCGCTGCACGTCAGGATCGGCAAGTTCCGCACTCGTCTGCACGCCGACGCCCAGGAAAAACATGGGCTTGTGCGCGTGCCGACAGAGGGCCGCTTCGGATACGAGGTGGTCGATGAACCAGCGGGAAAGGGCGCACTGAAACGGTGAGCCGCCCAAACCCAACCAGACATCGCACTCGGCGATGCACTTCGCCCGCGTGGGTTCATCGCAGGGTAGCCACGTAATCGTAGGGAAGCGTCGACGCAGCGGGTCGAGGGGGAAGGGCACGCAGCAGGTGAAAGTGGCCTGCGGCGCGAGCGTGGGCAGCGCGGCGAGGAAACCCGCGAGCATGAAGTCGTCGCCGAGGTTGCCCGCGCCGTAAAAGTGGTGCCCGAGATGAAAACGCACGGGCAGGCGTGTGCCGGGAGGAAAACTAAAATGCGAGCACGACTTTTACGTGTCCGCGGGAATTGCTCGGTTGACGGTAGGGAAGGTGCGTGATCTGCCAGCCATAGTCGGCACTCACGGTCATATTGACGGCGAGGGCGAGGCGCACGCCGATGCCGGTGCTGGCTAGCGGGGTGAAGATCACGTCATTAAGGTCGCGGTGCCGGTAGAAAACTTGGGCGGCGTCGTAAAAAAAGACAAAGCGGGTCTCCATCGACGACCGGCGCTTGGGCAGGAAGGGCAGGCTGTGGCGTATCGCCGGGGAGGTGACATCGTTGCTGAAGACAAAACCTTGATCCCCCGAGTTGATCCGCTCGTCGAAGCCGCGCACAGTGGACGAGCCGCCGATGGAGAGTTGCTCGCTGCCCGGGACATTGGCCGTGGAGAGTTTCACGAAGGCGCGGGAAAAAAAGCTCCAGCCATGATCCAGATTCAGGAGCCGTTGGACGGAAATGGTGCCGGTCGCATAGGTCGCGCGAGTGTTAAACCGTGCGATGGAGAAAATCTCGTCGGTATTCCGGGAGTTCACGTTGCCCGGGCTGAGATCGAGCCCGAGCCCGAAGAGCCAGGCCCCGCGTGAATCCCGGCGCACCATAGAGAAGGCCGTCGTCAATTGGAACGAGTCGGTCGTGCTGCTGGTGAGGGTCGTGCCACCGTAAGCAAGGTTGTTGTTCCCCTGCTTGAAATCGATCCCGGCGGAAAATTCGATGGGGCTGTCACCATCGCGGATCGGGAGGTTGTAGCGCAGGTTGGCCAGCACGTTTTGCCCCGCTTGGGTGAAAATTCCCCCGGCCCCGAAGGTGGGCTTAACCTTGAGGTATCCGCCGCTGAATTGGAGATGATGGCGCCAAGGAAGCGGGATTCGATAGTCAATCGAGTGGCTTTTGAAAACGCCCTGATGATCCGTGGTGGTGAATTGGTAAGAACCCTGGTGGTCGCGGCCCCACAAGTTGCCAAACTGTAGCGCCCCCGTGTAGTGTCGCGTACCTAAAATCTGATTGCCCGTATCGTCGTAAGATGCGGTGAAGCGGAGCGGAATCCGCTCTTCCACGCCCACGATGAGATCCGCCTTACCCGGCTGATTAGGGAGGTCGTTGATGAGGACCTTCACCTGCCGGAATGGATTGGTGTTGGCCCATTTGACCGCGTCATCGAGCGTCGAGAGCCGCACCTCGTCGCCGGCTTTGATGCCCAGCTTTTCCTGCAAGAGTTTGCTGCTAAACCAACGATTACCCCTGAACTGCAACTCGTTGTAGCGTCCGACCACGACCGCCAAACGGAAAATCCCGGTCGAAATATCCTGATTGGGCGGTAGGACCTTCACAATCAATCGGTCATTTTCGCGAGCATGTTGGGCAATCGTGTTGGCCAGGGCATTCAATAATTCGTTCGTGAGGGGTTTGCCTATAAACGGAGCGATCTTCCCTGGAAAAGTCGCGTCGGCCAGCACCGCGACGTCCTGCACGAAGACGGCGCTCTCACCACCGCTCTCAGGCGGCAGTGCGGCCGCTTTCACGTCGGTGTCAGCAATGATCAGCTTTTTTAATGTGTAAACGAGCGGTGCACCAGACTCCGCGCCAATCGAAATTGTCGACGAGGTCAGGCAGACCATCGCAAGGAGGATACGAGTCAGCATATTTGATGAAGGGTCGGGATGCCTGAGTTCCGGAATGTTGACAAGAGTTCCCCTCGGAAAATCGCGGTGGATGGACAACCCGCCGAAGTCTCGAATCGAATCCAAGCATCTGGGGACAGAAAAGACTCAAGTATAAAAGCATGCGGAATGGCCCAACACGAACCTCCCCGGCGAAACGGGCGGGAGCGCGTTCGGGCGTAGACGAGCAGTCGCGGAGCATCCAAGGTAGAAAAATAGGTGACTGCTTAGGCACAGCACAAATAAGCGATCGACAGAAAAATTTTAGACAGAAAAATTCGAAACCGGCCTCGATTATCCTCCCATGCCATTTTTCTGTCGTGAATCTTCCTGTCGTTCCGTCTTCAGGGCGGAGCGTGTTACAACCTCCATGATCGCGCCCGACCGCCGCGCAAGGCCACGTGAGTAGTTGCAAAAAATAATCGGGTTCTTGGCCTCGACGGGAAAGCCACGGGGAAGTCGGACCGAAGCGGCTAGGCCACCACAACGGCACTGCCGCGAACACGTTGGTGGGTAAAAATCACCAATAAGAAGAAGCAAATGAGGCGTTCACCGCAGTCTGATCCAATCAGAGTCAATACTCAATAGATCATAAAGCTCTCAATAATAACGATATAAAGTTTAAATCGTGTTGTGGCATACTCCCTGCAAGAACGGAAACCGCCATCACCTTTCATTTTGAGCACAAAGCCCATCCCGAAACAAAGAATAGTCCAACGCCAACGACCCTGTTGGCCAATGGTTTCTCCAATTGGAATTTGTGCTTGCAACACTTTCGGGCTCTTCCCTTCCTGAGCCCTGAATGCCGCAGTCTAGCTACCGTCAAACAACATTAGTCTTCTATCCATGAACAAAAAAATGAATCCTAACTTCTCTATGAAGAAGTTACTATTGTCCGCCCTCGTCGCTGGACCGCTGGCTATTCTGCCGGCTCCACTCTGGGCGTTGCCCAGCACATTGCCCGCAAACCTCACAACCTCGTCGACTTTGATCACGTATTCGGGCGTGCTTGATGGCATCGCGGCGGGTGCGCTCAATATCACGGCTCCGGACAAGTCGATCCTCACGTGGCAGACGTTCAACGTTGGCGCGCTTGATACGATCAATTACGTGCTTCCGGGCCAAACCGCTTCGGTGCTCAACAATGTGACGGGTGGGCTGTCCACCATCGCCGGCAAACTTGAATCAAACGGTAACGTTTACCTGCTGAATCCCGCCGGCATCGTCATTTCCCAGACGGCTCAAATCAATACCGGTGGTTTCTATGCCAGCACGGTCGCTGAACCGAGTTCCTTCTTCACCACGACGGGAACGCTGAATTTCACGGGTAGCGCCACGACCGACGTGGTCGTCCAGTCCGATGGCTCAGCGGTTGCGAGCATCCAAGCGCTCGGCACCGGTAACAACATTACGTTGGCCGGTCGCAGCGTCTTGGTCGAAGGTGCGAGCCTCTTCGGCAATGTGAAGTTGCAGTCTGCCGCCGCCGGTAAGGTCAATTTGGCGCAGACCAGCGATACCGTCGGCCGCCCTCAGGCGGGCGGAGCGGTTAATATCAATCAGGCCAGTGGTGCCGGCGGCAATCTTACGATTGTCAGCCAAGGCGGCACGGTCTCTCTGACCGGCGCTCCGGTCGCCGTCAGCGATGGCAGTCTAGTTCCTGTGGCCGGTCCGGCCGTCTCCGTCAACGCAACGGGTGGATTGGTAATCGGTGCAGGTGGCCTCGGTGGTAGCGGCTATGCCCCTAACTCCAATATCGCTCTTTCGATCACGGCTCCGCTGATCCGTCAAAGCCTTAACTCAACCACGAACGCCTCGACCGCTGTCGGGACGACGGCCGCCGGTTTCGCAACTACGAATGCGCAGGGACAAATCACGGGCTACTCCCTCACCACAAACGGAGTCGCTTCCATCGGCACTGGCTACATTTCGACGGTCACCAGCGCCGTAATCGGAAATAATGTCACGATCACTGTTCCGCAGGTTGGTTTCGCCACGAATGTGGCCGGCGCCCTCAGCGTCAACACCACCGGAACCACCAACGGTGCGGTTACGCAAGGTGTTCCCGCCGACATCGGTCTCAGTCGCTTGTCCGTCACGGGCGGCACGACGATCACCACGGGCACGGCAGCGACGGCTGCTGATGTGACTCTCAGCAACGCCGCGCTGTCGACGCTCACGCTCCCCTTGGTTGGCACCGTTAGCGTCATTGAAGCCGATGGCTTTACCCTCGGCAATGCGAAGGTTCTCCCGAACACAGCCAACGCCGTAACGTTGCGCGCTCGCGCTGGAAATATTTCCATGAGCGGCACCTCCAAGGTTGAGATTGTCCCTTCCGTGCTTGTCCCGGCTCCCAATACCCTCCTCACCGCCAATGCGGGTGGCGTCACCTATAGCAATATCGGCGACCTCAAGATCACCACGTTGAGCACCACGACGGTTGCGGCTGGCGTCACGGCACTTACCTCAACCGGCAATGTCACGGTTCCTAACTTCTCCAGTCCGTCGCTGACCGTTACCACGACCGGTGGCACGATCACCACGGGCAATTTGTCAACGACCTCAGGGGCCGCGAATCAGGTATCCGCGACGCTTACCGCCAATGGCAATATCACGGTCGGCGGTGTGAATACTTCGGGTGCAATTGTCATCAATTCCGGTGGCACGATCACCCTTGGCCAAGCCGTGAACGGTTTCATGACCACCGGCTCGGGTCTCAAACTTACGGCCGTGGGTGACATCACCATGACCAATACCGCTGTTCTCGCCACTTCCGGCACGAATGCGGCGATCGAGTCCACGGCAGGTAGCATTACGCTCACCGGCGGTTTCTCCGGCGGCGGAACCATCAAGGCGGCGAACAACCTCACCATTGGTGTCCCTGGCACCGGAAAAGCCACTGCGGCCGGTAATATCAGTCTCGATGCTACCCCAATTCTATGGAAACTCGTTAACTCCACCATCAGCAATCCCGGTGGCCTTTACACTCCAAATAGCCAAGTCCCGATGACGGTGACCACGAATGGCGCCGCCGCCGCCACGGCCGCCGCTGGCTTTTTCAATACCAATGCGGCTGGTCAGGTCAGCAGCGTAGTCATTACCGATGTTGGCGTCGGCTACGGAACTAACGCCGGATCAGCTCCGACGCTTACTCTCACGGCCAATGCGGCCCCCACCAACTCGGTGGTTGCCAACTCCGCGCTCACCCTCACCGCCACCGCCGGCAGCGTCGCTGTCACCAATGCGATAGTGGGCACCGACAAGGTCACGATCGTCTCCGGAGGAGCCCTCACGGTTCCTTCGATCACAGCTCCGACCCTTTCGCTTGAATCCACGACCGCCTCAGTCGGCCAGACCGCTGCAACTGCGATCATCTCGTCCGGCACAGCCACCCTTAAGGCGGCCACGAGCGTTTCGCTCGATCTTGCTGGCAACGACTTCAATAATGTGGTGCTAACCTCAAGTCCTTCGGGTGTGACGCTGCGCGATGCCAACGCGCTCGTTCTAGCCAATGGAACTAACGCAGCCGGCGCTGTTGCCATTACATCTGGTGCCGGGTTGACCGCCTTCGCAGGTGCCGCAACCGCGTTGGTCAGTCCAAATGTCCCTGCTACCGCCGGTGCAGCCACTGTGGCAGCAGGCTCGGTTACTGCCGTGGCGTTGACCACGACTGGCACCGGCTACGCGACGAGCGCTACGATCCCGGTTACCTTCTCGGCACCTCCCGCCCAGACGCTTGCCGGGACCGTGATCACCAACGTATTGAGCACCGCTCAGAACGTGCAAGGATTTGTGCTCGGAGCCGTCGGCACGACTGCTGCTGGTCTTCAAGCCGTGATTTTGCCCTCTCCGGTGGGCAATGGTTTCGTCAACGGATCTGAAGTGCCTCTGACAGTCGCGGTGAGCGCTGGCGTTGCGCCCACCGTCGTCGGTATTGCAAATGGCAACGGCCAAATCGGCTCTATTAGGGTCCTCACCCCGGGTTCCGATTTGGTTGCTGGAACGACCGTGACCATCACTTCCACCGCTAATGCGCCCATCACGAGCGCGACCGCGACGGGCAATCTCGTTACGAATGCAGCTGGGCAAGTCACGGGGCTGACAGTGATCGACGGTGGCTCCGGCTACCTCGGTGCTTTCGCGCCACGGGTCACTATGCCAGCAGCTCCCGCCACAGGAGTTATCGCTAACATCACACCGGTCCTCACCGGCACTGCGGTTACGTCTGCCACGATCAATGCGGCTGGTGGCGGGTATATCACCGCTCCAGTTATCGCCGCCACGGCGACCACTCCAGCTTTCAGCACCACCCTCAATGCGACCGGTGGCATCGCTACCATCACCCCGATCGCCACGGGCGGCGTGGCCATCGGCGCAGCTACTACAGACGTGATCAAGGTTGCAGGCAACCTGACCCTCACCTCAGTCGGTCCTGTCGGCACGGTGCCCGCATCAGGCACCATCCTGGCGGCCAACTACTCCGAACTCACTACGGTCGCGGCTAATGTTGTCGCCATCACGGGTAACGTCACTCTCAACACCAACGGTGCCAACGCCACCTTCGGCGTTCCGACGGGTGGCTTCGGTGCGACCCCCACGGTCACAGCTGCGATCGTCGGCGGCTCCATCGGTACCGGCACGTTCACCGTCACCCAGAACAACTCAATCAACCTCGGAGCCACGACGGCGGGCGTCCTGAAGGCCAAGAGCGCGACGGGTGACATCACCAACTCCGGCAAGCTGGCGATCACGGGCGTGTCTGAGTTTACGGCGAACAGCCTGTTCGCTCCCGGTGTAATCACCTTGAATGATGCGACGAACGTCTTTGGTGGAGCCGTTTCCATCATCAACGGCAAGAACGTGTCCGTGGTTGGCGCGACGGCGGTGGTCGTTGGCGATGCCGTGCAAAACGGTGTGGTCTCCGGTTCCATCTCGGTCGAGTCCGCTGGGGCACTGAGTCTCACCACGGCCGGCAACGGCAACCTTGGCGTCGTTGGATTCAAGGCCGGCGGCATCGTTACCATCAATGATGGTACGAACACCGATGGCCTGACCCTCCAGAACATCAGCAACAGCGGCACGGGCACGGTTGGCGTCACGGCGTCGGGCCCAATCACGTTGGGTTCTGGCATCAAGCTGGCCAGCACTGGCCTTACGACCATCACCTCGACCGGCACGGGTGCCTCGATCAAGGATTCCGCTCCCGGTATCGGTATCTTCGGCGGTCTGACGCTTAGTTCGGGTAACGATATCGCCATCACCAACACCAGTCACTCGATTGGCCGTGTGACGATGACCTCGGGTACCGCAGGTGTTCCGGTCGCCGGTGTCGGCGGCTCCACGAACTCCAGCATCACGTATCAAGAAGGCGGCTCGGCTAATTTGGGCACTATCACCATCCCAGTGAGCTCGACCATTCCTGGTTCGTTGTCGATCACGAGCACGAGCGGCAGCATCTTCCAAGGTGCTGGCACGATCTCGGTCCCAACAACCGCGACCGGTAATAACACGGTCTCGTTTAGCGCCCCTCGTGGTGACGTTACCCTCGATCTCGCGGGTAATTCCATCGCTCCAGCCGTTGGACTTACGGCCTTGGGTAACTCGACCGTTCGCCAATCCACGGCACAGAACCTGATCTTGGGTAATGTTGCGGTCGCCGCAGGAACGTTTACCGCTACGGTCAACACTGCCGCGACTGAGCTCCAGCAAGCTGCTGGCACGACCGTCCGCATCTTCGGTGAAACCACCTTGAATACGGCCGGCAAGATCACCCTCGATAACGAGGGTAATAACTTCGGCGGCCTCACGATTGCGTCGAACGTTGGCTCGGCTGCGGGTGGCGCAGTGGTCTTGAGAGAGGGTGGCACGATCAACCTGAAAGCTGTTAACACCGGCAACGTGGCCACGAGCACACTGAAGCTGACCTCGGTTGGCGGCGCTATCCTATCAAGCGCGACCCCGTTGGCCGCTAAGGCTATCGTAGTCGGTGGTCCCACGACCCTGATTTCTGCGACCGATGTTGCTCTGAATACCACCGATGTTGCGAACAACTTCGGCGGTCAGAACATCACGATCACGGCGCCAGGTAACGTCTCGATCCAAGACAATCAGACCAATACGGTGATCGCTGGTGGATCCACGATTGGTGGCACGCTCACGGTCAAGAATGACAATGCCGCCGGCACCATTAAGGATAGCCCAGGTGCACTGAAAGTGTTCGGCAATGCGTCCTTCCAGACGAACGCTGCCGGTAGCATCAACATCTCGGCTTCGACCGCGACGTTTGGAGCGATCAAGTTCAACTCCGGTAATGTGAGCATCGCCGAGGCCACGACGTTGAATATGGCTGCGGGCAGCACCAGCGCAGCGGGGTCAACGGTCTCGCTCAGCAGCGGAGGTGACATTGTGACGACGGGTCTCGGTGGAGGCAGCTTCGGTGGCACGCTCTCCCTGAACGCCAATGGTAACATTACGGTCTCTAACCCGATCTACGTTGCGCAAGGTCTGACCTTCCGTGCCTTGGGCGCCGTCAACCTCAGTGCTCTGAGCTTGACGGGTAATCTGGCCAATATCGCTCCGACTAACCTCGGTGCCGCCAGCTACGTTCCTCCAGCACCGTAATCGTGCCGTAGGGTAAGCATTCAAGGGCGACCGATTTAATCGGTCGCCCTTTTTTTGTCTTCATTTTCCGGCGCATAAACTGGAAAATGGGGACTATCGCCCGCGAAGAAAGTGTTCAAACAGCGCTTGGCGACTGCGGCAGAAATTGCCGAAAACCTAGTTTTCGGATCGAACAGTCGGCGAGAAAGTTGCCCTGGCGACGAAATCTCGTTTCCCGGTAGCTTCTGTTCTGGCCTATTCGCCCAGCGTCGCCACTCGTTGAATCCAACTGTGAAGGAGCGAGAAAGAATCCGCGCCAGAGGCCGCTTATCCATCCAAAATGAGACCGAAAATTTTGACCGAAACCTTAGATGCGAGCTGGAGATTCCACCATAGGCTGGTGCGCTTGGAGTTTTTGATCCCGGCGATCCTGTTGATTTTGACGTGGCTTGCCTACAGCAACAGTTTTTCAGGCCCTTTTGTTTTTGATGACGTTCCGGCGATCCTAACGAACCCCAGCATTCGTGATTTATCGCGACTCTCCGAGGTGCTGAGTCCGCCGAATGACTCGGGCCTCACGGTCAATGGTCGGCCGTTGGTGAATCTGAGCCTGGCCATCAATTTCGCGATCGGTGGCCAAAATCTCTTTGGTTATCACCTGCTGAATTTGCTGATTCACCTCGCGGCGACGTTGGCCTTGTACGGGACGGCACGGCGTATTTTGGCTGCGAGTCGAGGTGAGTCGATCGCCTCGCTACAAGCGACCTTGGGAGGAGCGGCCGTGGCCGCCCTGTGGTCGCTGCATCCGCTGCAGACCCAGGCGGTCACCTACATTGTGCAGCGAGCTGAATCGTTGGTCGGGCTCTTTTTACTGCTGACGCTGTATTGCCATTGTCGGGCACAGGCCAGCGATCGCCCCGGTTTTTGGCTGTCGGCATCGGTGGCCGCCTGCCTGCTCGGAGTGGCGAGTAAGGAAGTCATCGTCGCCGCGCCGCTGCTCGTGCTGCTGTGCGACCGGGCATTTTTCAGTCGAACCTTTCGCGAGGCCTGGCAGCGGAACAGGGCGTATTATTGGGCGCTTTTGGCCACGTGGTTACCGCTGGCGGGGCTGATCATGGCGGGGCAGGGACGCGGAGGAACGGTGGGCTTCAACATCGAGGGCGTTACCTGGTGGAGCTACCTTTTGACCCAGGCGGATGCGATTACCCGCTACCTGGGGCTGGCTCTCTGGCCGTCGAAACTGGTCTTTGACTACGGCACTGGCCTAGCGGGCAGTCTCGCGGAGGTTTGGTGGCAGGGTGGGGTGATTGTTCTGCTGCTGGTGGCGAGCGTGGTGGGGCTGGTGCGCTGGCCCCGGGCCGGTTTTTTGGGCGCTTGGTTTTTCCTGATTCTTGCCCCGAGCTCCAGTTTTGTGCCGATCGCAACCGAAACAATGGCGGAGCATCGGATGTATCTGCCGTTGGCCGCAGTGGTCGGTCTCGTGGTGGCGCTGGGTCTGCGGCTGCCTGGGCGGCAGAGTTTGGCTATGTTAGGGTTGGCGGCAGCGGCATTGGCCTCGCTGACGTGGCGACGGAATCAGGACTACCAAACGGCCGAGCGTCTTTGGCAAAGCAGCGTGAATCATTACCCCCAAAGCGCCCGGGCTCAGAATAATTTGGGTGAGCTATTTGCGAAGGACGGGCGATTGGACGCGGCGGTGGAGCGGATCCAAGAGGCGCTGCGGATACACCCGACTTATTTGGACGCCTTGTGTAATTTGAGCTCAGCACTGAGCCAGTTGGGTCGAATTGACGAGGCGATGGTCATTTTGGACGGATTGGTCAAGGGACACCCACGGAATGCGAGCGTGCTGTCCACCTATGGCGGGGTGCTCTACCGAATGGGGCGAAAAGCCGAAGCTGAGGTCCAGTTCAAGCGGACACTAGAACTCGCCCCGCTGAATGTGGACGCACATAATAACGTGGGCGTTTGCCTGCACGAACAAACTCTCTACGAGGAGGCCATCTCGCATTTTCATGTCGTCCTGTCGGTCTATCCCCAAGATGGTTCGGCGCTCTACAATTTGGCCAATGCACTCGTTAAGCTCGGCCGGCCATCGGAGGGAGAAGCCAGGCTCCGGCAGTGTTTGCAGGTCGAGCCCTGGCGATTTGAGGCGCACAATAATCTGGGTGCGCTTTGTGCACAGCGTGGCCTGCCCGACGAGGCTATCGTGCATTTTAGAAAGGCTGTCGAGCTCTCCCCGCGGTATGCCGATGCGCTCAACAATCTGGGCGTGATGCTGGCCGGAAAAGGGCAGACTGTGGAGGCGATTGCACTCTTCGAGCAGGCGCTGCAAGTGCGCCCCGATTATCCGGACGCGCAGGTAAATCTCCGTCGGAGTCGAGAGGCGGTCCTGCAACCGGTCCGGACCCCGTGACCGTGGTTTTTGGACCCCACCGGGGGTGACGAGGGCGAAGATGCGAGGGCTGTCGTCGGTGACGGGCTGAGCTCGCTCCATGGCGATGGCTTGCCAGACGCCCTTTTTTCTTGGTTCAGATCGTGCTTGTCGCTGTAACAAGGCGCATGTCTCCGGTCGCCTCGCCCACCGTTTCGTCTCCGCCCGCCATCCACGCCATTCAGGCCGAGGCGACCATTGAAGCGATCGGGATTGGGAAAATCTACCGGCGCGATGTTTCGCTGTGGCAATGGTTGGCCCGGGGGTTGGGTGGCGGGGAGAAAAATGAATCTTACGACGATCCTGCGAGCGTTGCCGCGGTGAGGGAGGTCTCGTTTGCCGTGAAGAAAGGGGAGGCGTTCGGAATTATTGGACGCAACGGGGCGGGGAAGAGCACGTTGTTGCAGATCTTGGCCGGCACCTTGCGTCCCAGCAAGGGCACGTGCCACGTGCGGGGGCGCGTGACGGCGCTGTTGGAGCTCGGGTCGGGTTTCAACCCTGAGTTTACCGGCCGGGAAAATGTGTATCTCGCGGGATCGATTCTGGGCATCACGCACACCGAGATGGATCGCAAGTTTCCTGAGATCGCGCGGTTCGCCGATATTGGGGAATTTATTGAGCAGCCGGCGAAGACGTATTCGACTGGGATGTTGATGCGCGTGGCCTTCGCGGTGGCGATTTCGGTGGAGCCGGATGTGCTCATTATAGATGAGGCCTTGAGCGTGGGAGATATTTTGTTTCAGCAGAAATGCAGCCGACGAATGAAGGAACTGCTCGACCGCGGCATTACCCTGCTCGTCGTGACGCATGACACCTCCTTTGTGCTGAACATGTGCCAGCGTGCGCTGTGGCTCGACCAGGGGCGCGTCCGATTTCTCGGAGAGGCGGGTGCCTGTGTGCGGGCATATGTCGCCGCCATGGCGGCGATTTCGGGCAATGAAGCGGCTCCGACCGACGATTTTTCGACGCTCTCGGTGGTGCCGCTGCCGGCGGCACCAGGCCTATCGTTGCACGGAAAGGAACGACTCGGAGACGGTGGTGTGGGCGTCGAGCGGGCTTGGCTGTTGCACGCGGACGGGAGCGCCGGCTCCGCTTTTCGCGTGGGTGATTGGGCGAGCGCAGTGCTCATGATTCGGGCCAAGCGCTCGGCTCGAGCGGTGAGCGCGGGCTGCGAACTGAGAAATCGCCACGGTCAGGTGATTTTCGCGACGGGCCTGCGGGTGGCCCGGCGCTTGATCGCGGAGATTCCGGCCGGTGAGATTTGCGTGGTGGCGATCCGCTTCCGCCTCGAACTCCAGCCGGGCCAATACACGATCGACCTAGGATGCGGTGCGGCGGCGGATTCGGAAAATACGTGGGACCGGGTGCTGAACGCCGCCGTGTTGGAGGTGGCTCACGCCGCGGACCAAGACGTCGTGCACGGGTTGGTGCGGTTACCGTCTGAGATCAATGTTTCCCGGGCCCCGCATCAATCCAGTTAGATGACTTCGGCAAACGAGCGCCGAAAGAGCGAGAAGCACAGGTGGCCCGCGAGGAGCACCGCGAAGGCAACGGCGTAGACGTAACCGAGTTTCACCCACGCCATCGGCTCGTGCCACAGGAGCACATGCCGGGCGAGGTCGATGAGATGGAGCAGGGGATTGTAGCGGAGAATTTCCCACAAGATGGGCCACGGGCTGTGGATGATCTTCGCAGGTGAATAAGGCACCGCGCTGGCGAACATCACCGCACTCGAAACGAAGGCGGTGGCTTGCCCAATGTCGCGCAGAAACACGCCAACCGCCGTCAGCATCCAAGCGAGGCCCAGCGCCAGCATCATTAGCGGAAATACGAGCACGGGTAGCCAGAGGACATCCCAGGTCAGGCCCGTCGAGCCAAACGTGCTGCCGAGGAGCACGAGCGTCAGACTGACGGAGAGATGGAACGTCGTGTCACCAATCTTTGCGACCGGAAGAACTTCGAGCGGAAAGACGACCTTTTTGACGAAATTAGGGTTCGAAGCGATGAGCGACGGAGCCCACGCGAGAGTTTCAGAGAACACGTGGTAGAGGCTCAGGCTGAGGAAGAGCGCCAAGGCGTAGTCGAGCTGGCTTTCATCTTTTAAGACGCCGAATTTGCTCCCGAAGATGGCGCCGAAAACAAACCAGTAGAGTGCCAACATCGACAGTGGATTGATGAGGGCCCAGATGAAGCCGAGCTGGCTGCCCTTATGGCGGATGTGAATTTCTCGCAGTGTGAATTGCCACGCCAGTTCACGATGCCGCCACAGCGTGCGGCCGATGTGCCACGGACTGACCATGGTCGCGAGGGATTTGAGGGCGGTGGGGCTCACAGGCTGGTCTTAACGCCGCGATTGCACGGGCTGTAAAGACCAATCCCGCGCCGCGGTGAATCCGGCCCGGGGGGAGCTCTGTTTTCGGTAACCGCGGTGTACCGGCGAACTGCGGGGCGGGGTTTACTCCGCCACGTTGCGGCCGGCCTACAGTCCGCCCCTGACTTGCAGAAAACTAACACGCGCCGGTCACGCGCCGGTTTATCCTGATAACCCCCGCACCTATTTTTTCAGTCCGTGCTGGAGCCCCCATTCCCGTTCGCGGTTGGTGAGGTCGGGGCCGCGCGGGTGGCCCATGGTTGTTGAAAATCGAAAGCATCGTGGGCGCGGTGATGACGTTGTGGGCGGAGAACATCGCGGTGGGCGGACAGGTTTCGTCGTTGTAGCCCCAGCCGTAGTGATCGGGGATTTTCGGGCGGCGCGCGAAATTCACGGCGTCGTAGCAGGCAGGGGTGGCGAGCTTCGTGTTGCGCGCGGGATCGGCGGGATCGGCGAGGAAACACCTCCCGGCCCAGCCGCCGGCGTGCCGTGCACATCGCCGCTCACGTCACAATAGGCGGGGAACGCCGCGACGAAGGCGGTCTGGCGCGGATCGAGCGCGGTCGTGACGATGCTGAGAAAGCCGCCTTGGCTGCCGCCGAAGTCGATCAGGTTTTTGCCATCCCGCGTTGGATGCGAGACGAAGTCGTCGTTTGCGCGGCGGCAGTCCCAAGAACACGCGGCGGAAAGAGTAGCGGTCGCGGTGGTCGAGGTTGAGCGTGGCGTCGGGGGCCATCGTGACGACGTCGCGCTCGCCGAGTTGGGCGGGAAGGTGCCTGGGTGTGAGGCTTTGAATCTGAGGGCGGCACCGATGGCGGGGCGGTCTTCTACTCGGCAGAATGCTGCTGGTCACGGTGGCGGTGGCCGCGGCCATCACATAGGCCTTCACATTCGTGCCGTTGCGCACGAGGTCGGCGAGTTGCTTTCCCTCCGGCGAGAGCGTGGCAGCCTCACACTGGGGGCGCGCGAAGGTGGCGGGGACGCGATGACTGCGCGCGGCGCGGAAGTTCCAACATGCAAGGACCAAGGACGAACATCCAAGGGCAGGGACAAAGGAAACCAATTGTTT
>CAMBVX010000077.1 GCA_945871085.1 Opitutus sp. GAS368
TCGCGGCGGCGAATTCGACTCCCTGGATGCCGCGACCAAATACAGCGTCACCTCGCGGATGAAGGGCGTCGTGCTGCATCCGCTCGGCCGCAATGCGATCCCGAGCCTGCACTACACCGAATCATCCTCGGCCTTCGTCACCGACTTCACGCGCAAATCCCCGACCGGCGCCGAAGCCCAGCTCGACGACGGCACGACGCGCGAATACGGCGTCTCGCTCCGTTTTCTCGAGAACAAGTTTGTGCTGCGCGTGAATGCCTACGAGTCGATCTATCTCGGTGTTTCCGGTGGCGGCATCACTGTGCCGAACCCAACTGCCGTGGGCGGCAGTTCCGGCATGGACCGCACCGATATCCGCTGGACCTCGATCCACATCGAGAAATCGGTGCAGAACTACACTCTCATCAAATCCGGCGGACGCTACGAATCCGCCGCCACCGGCGCACCCGTGATCGGCGGCACAAACAACGGCATCGTGGCGGCCAGCCCGTTCCGCTTCCTGCAGGATGATGTGCTCAGCTGGCCGAGTGAAGGCGCCGCCGGAAATGCATTCTCGCTCAAATATAACAACTCATCGGACCGTGTCGCCAAGGGCGTCGAATACCGTCTCATCGCCAACCCCACGCGTGGCTGGAGCGTAAGTGCCAGCCTCGCCAAGAACAACACACGGAGCGCGAACATCGCCGCTGAGTGGTTCGGGGTGATCGGCTTCCGGCTGAAAGACTGGCTCGCTGCGGCCAACGATCTTGCCGCGCCCCAACGCGGCACCGGCACCGGTCCCACGCAGCTGCATTTCAACGCTGCCACGAATACCAATGAGAACCTCCTCGCCTACATCCGCAGCTCCGCGCTCGGCTGGGCCTTCCTCCGGGAGAGCGAAGGTCAGGCCAACAACCAGGAGGTCGAGTGGCGCGGCAATGTGACGAGCTCGTATCGGATCCAGACCGGCGTGCTGAAGGGCTTCCGTTTCGGCGGCAGCCTGCGCTACCGCGGCGACCGCATCATCGGCTACCAGAACAAGACTGTCGCCACGGCCGATCTTTCGAACGATCCGATCCTCGGCACCCCGGGCCTTTTCCCGACGGGTTCGAGCATCACGATCGCCGACGTCGCGCGGCCGATCATGGGCGGATCCGTCGTGAACACCGATGCCGTGCTCGGCTACGCGACGACGCTCTTCAAAAAACGCGTCCGTTGGAACATGGCCCTCAACGTCCGCAACGTGCTCAACGACGACAAACTCATCGCCCAAAGCGGCCTCTCCGCCGCCGGCTCACCGGTGGTCTTCCAGTATCCCGAGCCCCGCGTGTTTCTGCTGACGAGCAGTTTTGATTTCTGACGTCGACCTGCGCGGTGTAGCGCGCAACTGGGATTTCCCATTTGTAAGCCTCCCCAGCTTGGCCATGGCTCACAGGCACCACCTGCGCTCTAGCCCGGTCGGACAATAGCGCGGAAACGTTGGCGCGGGTAGACTGCGCATGATTTTGTTTACTGATAGGGGACTGGATTTTCAGGGGGATCGGGTCCGGGAGGGGTTTAAGGGGAGGGTGGCTGATCGAAACGGAATCGGACCCTTGGTGTCCCCCAACTCTCACGACAGTCTGAGCGGTCTGCGGCGCGAAGAGCCGGTTAGCAGACGATCGTTCTCTCGGTCAGCGACGCACACTCGGCCCGCCTGATCCACCGCCACGCCATGCGGAATCACAAACTCACCGGGTCCCGATCCTTTCCCCCCGAGGTGAACTCCACTTTCCCCTCCTCCGAAAAATTCAGGATCCGGCTATTCACGTAGCCGTCGCTCCTCCAACGAACGGTCTGCCAGCACCGCCACGTCCGAGGGTCTATTGAAATGAGCGTCATCGGAACCACCGAGCCGGTCTACGCCCCACTCAGGAGCAGAACACCGTCGGCTGTGTATTCAAATACTTGACGCCTCCCCACGTCCGTCGGCCAGACATGACCGCGGCGATCCACGCAGAGTCCATGAGGCAGCAGAAACGTGTTCGCGCCCCAGACGGCCTTCACCCGCCCCGCTTTCCCATCGAGCCGCCACACCGCCGCCTCGCATCTGACCCCGCCTGCACAGGACATCGGTGTTTGGTATCCGAGTTAGACTGACAACAGGCCTTGGCCGTGGAGCGGGTAGGAATCGCACTGGCCGCGATGGCGGCGGGTTTTCGGCTTGAGCGAGGCGTTACAGATAGGCTTCGAGCCGGCGGCGGAAGAGCGGCAGGGCGTCGTGCCACGAGGTGTGGTGGGCGAGGCAGTGCCGCACCAGACGGATAAACTGGCAGGTGAGTTGCACGGCGTGCTTCACCATTTCCTGGGCCGGCACCCGTTGCGCGTCCGGGCGCGCGTCACGCCGCTGCGCCTGCTGGCGTTGGATTTTTTCTCGCGGATGCCCGCCTGCTCCAAAGTGACGAGCAGGATCGTAAGCAGGTTGTGCGTGAGGGCGGTGAGATGCGCCTGGGTGCTGGCGGCCACGGCACCGTTGGCCCACGCCTTGCGTTGCTGAAACGTGTGCTTGAAGACATCGAACACCTTTTCGATTTTCCAGCGCAGCCGATAGAGCAAGGCGATCAGGCCGGGCCGCAAGACGGTGTCAGCGGTGAGAAAGACAAAGCGCTCGCCGGTGGCCGGATCGCGAAAGATAATGCGCCGCAAATAGGCGGTAGTGTAGCCGGCCATCTCGTCGGATTCCACGCCCCGATTGATGGGATCGAGCGGGTCAAACGCAAAGTGGCTAATGATGGTCGGTTTCATGCCGTCCTTTTCCCGGTTAATGATGCAGGCTTGGCGCAGTCGCTTTTGGTCCGCCCCATAGAGCACATCGATGTAAGCCGGATCGCCGATGACGAGAGGGACTTGCGCGCCGCGATCCTGCCGCAGCCAGTCCGGCAGGTGTTGCTTGAAGACTGGCCATTCATGGTGCCGGACGCCGTCGCCCTGAAACGGCACGAGCGAGCGTTGCAACCCCGAGTGCAGACACAGGCCGTAGAGTAAACCCAGCGAGACGAACTCGCCCTTGGGATCGCGCGTCGCGTGGCAGGCGTGCTCCAAGTGGTGGCCGTCCACTGCCCAGACCGCTCGCCCTGACAGTTCGGGAAAGGCACTCAGCCAGTCGCGCGGTTGCAGGAACCGGTCGAAGACTTCGTCGGAGCGTGCGGCCACTTCGGCGACCATGGTCGCGCGCCGGGCGGAATGGAGCGCGTCAAACCACGTGCTGAGGGCCAGCGTCGCTCCGCCATCCTGCCGATCTTGAACAAAGTCGCGGCCCGAATCAAAGTGGCCGAGGACGCGCTCGAAACCTTCCCGCAGGAACTGTTCGTCGCTGAGCTGCGGAGTGTCCCGCCGGTGGCGGCAGTAGTCCCGCAGAATCCGGCGGACCGGATCGGAAAACGCCTCGCGCACGGTGCCCTGATCAAAGGTAAGTTCCATGTAATTATAGTATTAATACATGACCAATGACGCGAGAAGTGGTTTCCGGAAAAACTCTACGCCAGCTGCCGTCCTGTGCGTTCTGGCGACCTCGACACGCAAAGAATCGAATCGCCTGCACGGCCGCAGCCAAAAGCCGCGGCGTGGCCGCGCGCCACCTTTCCGGTGCTTCTGGCGGCTGGTGAAAAAATATTTTTTAGCCGCAATCCGCAGTCCGCCTGCCGGGCCATGGCCAGCGCTGGTTGCCGCCGCAGAACCATTTTTTCCGCCATCCGCCTCCTGAGCGATTCCTGAGCAGCCCAGGCCAAAGCGAAATGTCAGTCTCACTCCGATACCAAACACCGATGGCACAGGATCAGCCAGCCAGGGTCGCCCGCCCCGATGAAATATGACGATGTCACCGTTTTGATCGAAACCGACTCCGGAAACGTCCCCAAGAGTCGCCTCTTCCAGACTCCGCCGCCAGCCTGAGACCATGCGGAATTCAGGCTCGCTGGAGCGATGGGCAACGGCGATCGCGATCAAGAGCAGTGCCGCCCAAAGAAACCATCGCCCCACTCTCGGTTTCTTTGAGGATCGTTTGTTTTCCATGGTCGCTGGTCGTTTCAACGTCACCGGATAATCGCGGACCTTCCGGGTTTTCCGGCTTCCACCAGAGCAAACAACCTCCGTCGGAAGGCAGTCGCTACCACCATCGCTTGGAGCGATGCGTGCCATCGTCGCAAATCCGCCCACATTACCGTAAACTCAGGCAGCATTTAAGCCGCGCTCCGCGAACCCGGGTACCGCCTATCACTCAACGACACCGCCCACGCTCGTGACCACGAGAGACTTCGTAAATTGCTGCTCAATCATATCCAACATCGCGATCATTGTGTACGGCTTGAGCAAAAATCCCTGAATCCGCAGCTCCTCAAAATCGCTCGGTTTTCCAAAACCGCTGCAGCCGATGATCGGCACCGTCGCACGCTGTGCGCGGACGGCTTCAATCAGCGCGGTCCCATTCATCAACGGCATCATTATATCCGTCAGCACGAGATCAATCGTCGTGGCGTACTCCCGAAAAATCGCGAGGGCATCATTCCCATTCTCGGCGAGACTCACTCGATAACCAGAAAGCGTCAGCGCGGATCCAGTCACATCGCGAATCGAGGCCTCGTCATCCACCACTAAAATATGGCGCGCGCCGAACGTCTCTGTGCTCACGACCGGATCAACCGCCCCACCGTCAACCGCCGCTTGCGTCGCCGGCCAAAAAACTCTGAAGACCGAGCCGATCCCGGGGGTGGAATCCACTTTCACGAAGCCCCCGTGGGCCCGCACAATCCCCAAGACAGTCGATAAGCCGAGCCCGGTGCCTTTCCCCACAGGTTTCGTCGTAAAAAAGGGATCGAAAATTCGATGGATGATTTCCGAAGAAATACCCTCACCCGTATCCCGAATCTCCGTGACCACATAAGCCCCCGGCTTCTCGGTCGCGACGCCCGCACTCTCCGCTGCCGTAATCTCAACATTCGTAAGGCTAATACCAAGCCTCCCACCTGCCGGCATCGCATCGCGCGCATTCACACACAAATTGAGGAACACTTGATGCACCTGCGTCGGATCGGCGAAGATGCTCCAGGGCGCGGCCGATATACTCGACTCGATCCGGAGTTCGCGCGGGAAGGTCTCCCGAATCATCCCCACAATTTCCATCAGCAAGAGATCCGTTCTCACCACCGTCCGCTGCCCTTCAATTCCCCGGGTAAAAGCCAAGAGCTGATTAATTACAGCGCCCCCCCTCTGCGCCTCCCGCTTGATCATAGTCAGAATCGGCTGCTCCCCTTGTTCTCTCCGCCTGCGTAATAAAATATCCGCCCCCATCAAGATCGGCGCCAACAGATTATTCACATCGTGCGCAATCCCACTCGCCAGCTGCCCGATCGCCTCCATTTTCTGCGACTGTCGCAACTGCCGCTCTAACTCACGGCGCACGGTCGTCTCCACCATACCCACGACCGCGAGAATCGGTTGCCCACCCCCATCCCGGGCGAGATTGGCCGAAAAAACAAAGCTCCGCACCCAGCCCGCGCGTTTGTGGCGCACCCGACATTCCCAGTCGCTGACAATTTCCCCGCGCAGCGCCCGCGCCAATGGCCCCATCTCGAGCCCTACGAGGCGCCCGTCATCGTGGACCAACTCACACGGATCATCAAAATCCTGCGACCGACGCGGCACCTCAGCGAGGCTCCGATAGCCATAGAGAGCCAGCGCATGTCGATTCCAATAATAGGGCTCTCCAGCCAAGTCCGTGATTAAAACGCAATCCGTCAACGTGTCTAAACTCGTTTGAAATAACGCCACCTGCCGCGCCTGCTCCCGCTCAAGTTGCCGCAGCTGCTCCTCCGCTTTTTTTCGCTCTGAAATATCGCTCTGAACCGAAACAAAACGCTGAACCCTCCCTTCCCCGTCATGAATCGGCGAAATCTTCAACCATAGCCAATAGGACGCCCCACTCCGGGAATAATTCACCAACTCAGCCTCAAAAGGTTCGCCGCTCAACAGCAACTCACGGATTTGCATCACCACCGCGGGATCCGTCTCGGGCCCTTGCAGGAGCTCGCCCGGCTTCCGTCCGATCATCTCTTCGAGCGCGTAGCCAGTCAACTTGGTGAACGCCTTGTTCACCCACTCCACCCGCCCCGCGCCGTCAGTAATGATCACCGGGTTGGCCGTGTAACTCGCCACCAACGACAACTTCGTGAGCTCGTCTTCCGCCACCTTCATCTTCGTCGCATCATGCAAGGCGCCCACCACCCCGCCTTCCGCCAATTGCGAAACAGAAAGCTCCATCCACGCGATCGCCCCACTTGAGTTCAAAAACCGGAAACGCGGGCGCCTACCGCCTCTGGGCGGCCCCTCTCCCGCCATGATACCCTCAAAGGCTTTCCGATCCTCGCTGCATACGAATTCCGCGAGAGGGCGTCGCACACACGCTGCCGTCGGATAGCCCAGCGCCACCGTCCAAGCCTGATTCAAAAAGATGATTTTCCCGCCCGCGTCTGTCTCAAAGATGATCTCGATGAGTAACTCGATGCGCCGCCGCATCTTTTTCTCGGAAGCGACCAGCGCTTCCGTCAGCCGGTAGGTCGCCTGTACGTGAAGATCCGCCGCGAGAAACGCCGCGCTGTTATCGGGGTCGGCAGACACAGTCTCGCCTGATCTCAAACCGCCATGGACCGGAGTTGGGCCATGGCCTCTTGGCTGGTCAGCACGCCAGCATATAGGGGAAACACGCTCTCACAGAAGAAATCTTGTTCCGACCGAGTCCGCGCCGACGAGCAATCCGAGAGGATCGTGACGCTGAAACCGCGCTCGTAAGCCGCTCGCCCCGTAGAATCAATACAAAGGGAAGTCACCATACCCGCCACCAACACGTTCTTGATGCCGCCTTCCTGCAGGACCCGCTCCAGATCGGTATTGGAGAAGGCGTTAAAGCCCACCTTGCCTTTGACGTAAATGATCCGCTCGCCGAACGCCGCCAGCTCGGGAAGATTATCCGCTCCGGGCGAGCCAGCTTTGAACGCGCCCGACTCCTTGATCGTGCCCAGAATCCCCACCGAGTTCGCAAGCGCACGATAGTTAGGCTCAAGCACAATCGGCGTGGCGATGATCGTCGTCGCGGTCGAGATGAGCCCGGTAATGAGAGCCATCGTATTGGCGAACACGGCATCAACTCGATTCGGCTCCTCGACAACTCCACGAAGGATGCCGTTGGCAGCGAAATAATCGTTTTGATACCCGACGAGGATCAAGGCGGTAGTGGCAGGATTCATGATAATTAAACGTTGTGATTTTAGGGGAAAAAAGTTCGAACAGATGGAAGCCAGATCAACCCAAGCTGGGGAGTCTAGCCACTTTTCAGATCCGGTAAACAAGGCCTCTGGGATTATTTGTCGAGAATTTGAGTCAATAAAAATTCGAATATTTAGCCATGAACGCCTACGAGCGGCAAAGTATGCCCAATTCCTAGCCCCCGGAGATTTTTACTCCTAAGAAACTACATTTGTTAATCGGTTGGGTCGTAACGTTGATCCTGTTTCTTTCTGTCACGGCCAAAATCCGATTTTGGGGCGGGGGCTGATAAGGGACTAGATTTTCAGGGGGATCGGTTCCGGGAGGGGTTTTGCGCTGAGTTTACTCAGCGCGGTTCCAGGCCAGCGGCGCGCAGCGCGGTCGCGTGCACGACGATGTCGTGGTCGGCCGACCAGGCGAAGGCCTGTCCGCGCAGGACGCGAGCCAGGTCGCGGAACTCTTCGTCGTAGCGTCCCTTGGGGACATCGAGCGTGAAGGCGGTCTCGCCCTTCTTGAAGCGTTCGCCCTCGCGGGCCTGATCGAGGCGCAGGATGCCCTTGCCGGATTCGAGTGGGCGGATTTCCAGGTCTCCGCGGGTGCCGCGGACCGCGATGGAGCGGTTAGGACCACCGAAAGGATCGGCGTGGTTGCAACGGATTGTAACCGTGGCCTTGGGGTAGCTGAGCACCGCTAGCTGGTTATCGACGAGGGTGTCCTGTGGCGCGCGGGTCGCGTTGCCGAAGGCTTGGACCGAGGTCGGCGGGCCCATAAGCGTCACGATCGTGTCCACAAGGTGACACGCGAGTTCGTACATTCCGCCGCCGGGGAGCTGGGCGAAGCGCTTGCGAGTGCCTTCGTCGAGCAGTTTGCCCATCGAGGCGTCGATCTCCATCACTTCGCCGAGCCAGCCTTGTTTGACCGCACGGACGAGGAGCTGGATGCCTGGATTGTAGCGCAGCATATAGCCCATCTGCACGGTGAGTTTCTGTTCAGCCGCGTAGCGCCGGAGTGCCACGAAGTCGGCGTGTTTCTCGGCGCCGGGCTTATCGAGATGGATGTGCTTGCCAGCCTTGAGTGCGGCGAGCGCGGCCCGGGCGGAATCTTCAAGGGTCGTCTCGATGACGACCACACGGATGGAAGGATTGGCGAGGATCTCCGCTTCCGTCAGATATTTCAGTCCGGCGAAGGACTTCGCCTTCTGGGCGGCGGCTTGGCGAGCGGAGATCGGTTCGGCGAAGCCCACGACGTCGTAGAGATCAGGGAGGGAACGGAGTGCCTCCATCTTGCCCGAGGCATGGGCGTGCGAGGTGCCAATCTGGGCGACGCGTATCAGCCCAGAAGTGTTGGCGCCTAGGAGTTGCGCAAAGGGTGCGAGGGCCAGTCCAGCGAGCAAGGTGCGGCGGTGCATCATTACTGACTGACTAGTGATAGGGGACTGGGTTTTCAGGGGGATCGGGTCCGGGAGGGTTTTTTGCCTGTCCTTTCACTTACTCGTGACTCTTCTAAACTCTGTTGCTCACTCACTCCAAGTCGAGTCATTGCGAGGAGCGCGGCGACGAAGCAATCCATCCAGCTGGATCGCCACGCCCTCGTTCCTCGGATTCGCGATGACAAACAAAAGTGCGAAATATCCGGGTTACGCCATGCTCCGATCATGGCGGGTCGGCCGGAACGGGGGAGGAGCGATCACTTTCGATAGACGGTCCGGCCACCCACGACCGTCTCAACGATCGCAATGTCCTTGAGGCGCACCGGATCGACGGTGAGGGGGCTTTCCGCCAGCACGACAAAATCGGCAAACTTCCCCGGCTCGATCGAGCCCCGGGTCGCCTCGTCGAAGTTCTGCCACGCCGCGTCAATCGTCACGGCCCGCAGCGCATCCATCACCGGGATACGCTCCCGCGGCCCCAGCACCCGGCCGTCGCGCGTCAGCCGGTTGACCGCGCACCACACCAGCAGCAGCGGATTCACCGGCGTCACCGGCGTGTCGTTGTGCACGCTGAAACGAATGCCCCGCCGCGCGGCGGACGCCAGCGGGCTGATGCGTTCGGCGCGTTCCGGTCCGAGAAACCGATCGCGGTGCCGGTCGCCCCAATAATAAACGTGCCCGACGAAGAACGAAGGCGTGATCCCGAGTTCTCGGATCGCGTCGAGCTGATCCTCGCGCGGCGTCTGGCAATGCTCGATCCGATGGCGGGTATCGGTCCGGGGGAACGCCGCCTGCGCGGCGCGAAAGGCGTGGAGCACGTCGTCGATCGCCGCGTCGCCGTTGGCGTGGATGGCGATTTGATAACCGGCGCGGTGATATTTCAGCACCGACGCCGCCAACGCCTCGCGGGAGCGCGACGCATACCCGGCAAAGTTTTTGCTCCCTGCGGGCTGCTGGTTGTAGGGCTGCGTCAGATACCCGGTGAGCCCCTGCAGCGAACCGTCCTGGGAAAGTTTCACGCCGCTCACGCGGATCTGTTCCGGCAGGGGGCTGAGTTGAGCGAGTTCTTCCAGCGTCCGCGGGGCGCCGGTGGTGCTGGCGGCCAGTGCGCTCACGCGCAGGTGCAGCCAGCCCTTTTCCCATGCTTTGATCAATTGCGGGGCGATGGCGCCACCCCTGCCGGCGATAACCGTCGTCGTGACCCCGCGCGAAAGATACTCGGTGTCGCACCAATGGATCGCCTCGAGTTGCTGCGGCGCGGTGAGGCCCGGGGTGAGCCGGCTGACGAGCGACGTGGCTTCCTCGATGACGCCGTCGGGTTCGCCGGTGACGGGATTCTTGCGGACCACTCCGCCCGACGGATTGGGCGTATCCTTGGTGATGTGCGCCAGTTCGAGCGCGCGGCTGTTTGCGACGCCCAGATGCCCGGACGTGTGCACGATCCAGATGGGATGCGTCGTCGATGCTCGGTCGAGATCCGCCCGCGTGGGATGCCGTTGCTCCGCCACGAGCGTGTCGTCGTAGCCGCGACCCACGATCCATTGCGCCGCCGGGGTCTGCTCCGCTCTGGCCCGCAGCGCCGCCACGATTTCTTCGATGCTCCGCCTCGTGCCGATCGGCGGGCTGTTCAAATCGACGTCGAAAAGCGCGATGCGCCCGGCCGAGGGGAAGTGATCGTGGGCGGCGTAAAAGCCCGGCAACAGGGTCTTGCCGCCCAAATCAACAACCTTGGTTGATTGACCAGCGAGGGCTCGCAGCCGCGCGCTGCTCCCCACCGCGACGATCCTGTCGCCCCGCACGGCGACCGCCTCGGCGACACCGCCCCCTGTCGCCATGGTGATGACCGATCCATTTAGAAAAATGGCATCGGGCGCGTCGCCGGCCTGGCCCCAGGCCGCAGTGGTAAGCACGAGGGTGAAGCAGGATCGGAGGGTATTCATGAAAGGGGCGAAACCCGGCACCGCGCCGGCCTCAGAACCGCCGGCTGATCTCCATCCAATATTGCCGGCCGCGCGTGCCACCGGTGGAGGGCTGGTAGCCATAGCCGTTGTCGATCACGACCGGAGGCGTGTTGAGCACATTGTTGAGTCCGCCGCGAATCGTCACGCCACGCAGCCACTTCCGGTCCGAGCCGACCGGGCGCCAGGAAAAGTTCAGATTGTGCAGAATCGTCGGCTGCGCGTGCCATGCGTAGCGGACGATGCCATCGTCGTTGAAAACCTTGATGTAATCGGGACCGCCGAGCGCGTCGTAAACCGCCCTGGTTGTCAGCGCGGTCGTGTCGACCCAACGGCCAAAGTAGCTGGTGAACCAGCCCGCGCTCCACTCCCGGTGCCGCCAGTTGGCGCTGAAGTTGCCGCGCCACCTGGCGATGCCGTCCTCGCCAAGGAAACTCTCGACCAGGCTATCCGGGTCCACCTGTTCCCCGAAGGTCAGACGCCGGGAGACTTCGGCGCGAAACAGCAGCGTGCCCAGGGACGACCGCGGCGAACGCCATTGCGCCCCAAGATCCCAGCCGGAGCGCTCGCGCAGGCCAAGGTTGGTGTAATCGTCGATCAGCGACTGCACGCGACCGACCGTCGCGCGCTGCTCCGCCCGCGGACGCCTGGCATTGAACGTGGTGAAAAAAGCGATGTCGGCCGACGTCGGCGTCAAGCGCGTGACGGCGGGGTTGCCCTTGTAGCCGGTCGAACCGCTGCCGAGGTTGACGCTGCCAATCGCGGTGCCGGCGGCGAGTTGGCGCTGGGTTTCCAAGTCGAGCAGCAACTCGTCGCGGAGCAACTGGCGCCTGCCGGTCGTGTTGGCGATGACGTCGGTGAGGTCGACCTTCCACGCATCGGCGGTGAGAGAGAAACCCCGGAGGCCGGGAACATCGATTACGGCGCCGATGCTGCGGCCCTTGCCCAGTTCCGGCCGAAGGCTCTGGTTGCCCTGGCGGAAGACCGTGCGGCTCGTGGAGCCGTCGATGGACAGGCCGGTGACTTCGGAGCGATACGGATCGCTGATACCATCGATGGAGCGCTGCAACGGACTGACGTTGGTCTGGACGAGATTCGGCGCGCGGAAGGAGCGACTCAGTGAGCCGCGGAGTTTTATCCACGCCACGGGATTCCAGCCGACGGCGAACTTCGGTTTGGTCGCGTCACCAAAACCGGGAAATTGCTCGAAGCGACCGGCGGCCGTGAACTCGAGCGCGCGCACGCCGACGAAACGATTGGCGCTCGTGACGACGGGCAGGAGCACCTCGGAATACGCGGAGTAGATGGTGCGGTTGGCCGAGAGGTTGATGCTGGGACTGAGCGCGATGAAATCGTTGTCGTTGCGGCGGAGCAGCGGATTCGGATCGGAGGGTGGATTGACGCCGGCGTAGGGCGGGCGTTTGTCGCCGTAAGACTCGTAGCGGATTTCGGTGCCGGCGGCCCAACTGATGTCGTTGCCCAAGAGCCGGAGCCAGCGGCCGTTGAGCTTGGCGTCCCACGAGATGAGCTCGGTGCGCGCGAATCGAATGTAATTGTCGTAGAGCGGCTGCAGCACGCTCGCGGGATTGCGGTAGGGTTTGTCGAGGCGGATGAGATTCGTGCCCGGCTCGATGCGAAACGTATAGCCGAAGGGATTGAACGCGGTCGCATCGGTGCGCGCGAGCGCCGTGCGCAGCGCGCTCTCGCGGACGTCGTTAAACTCGGTGTCGCGGGTCTGCGCGCCGGAATAAAGCACGGCGCTCTCCCATTCCCACTCGCGGCCCAACTTTCCCCGCAGCCCGATGACGCTCCGGTAGGCGGTCGATGTGACCTCGATCCGGCGGTTCTCCCAATCGACGACCCGGGTGCCGACGCCCGGTGAAAACTGCACCTCCGCCGGATCGCCCACGAGACGCGGCGTGCCATCAGCGTTGGGCAGACCCTGCGGGTGATAGAAGCGCGAGCCGAAGGGATTGTAGGGATTGTTCACAGCCACCGCGATGTTCGGTTCATCCGTGGCATCGGTCCCGACCGGCGTGCGCCCGAGAATCGATCGTGCGCGATAGAGCACGACATCCGAAAAAAATTCGACTCCGCCGCCGAACGTGTGGTCGACAAACGTCGCCGCCTGCCAGCGGTCCGTCTTGTTGGCGAGACTCGTGCCGAGATTCACATTGTAGAAATAATCCTTTTCGACGCCGTCGACCGAACGCGACGGCGCGGTCTGGCGCGACCCGATGGTGCCGTCGGCCAGCGGCGAAAAGAAGAACGCACCGGCGACCGAGAGCGTGAGATAAGGCGACGGTTGCGTGGTCGAGATGCCGCGGTTCGCGGCCGGGCGGGCACCGGCAAAACCACCATCCGCCGTCGGCAGGCCGCGAATCCAACTGCCGAGCGCCGTGATCGAGGAGCGGTTGTCGAAATCATTGTCGCGCACCACCAGGCCGTTGGCATCGGCGATCGGCAGTCCGTTCCACGGGGCGGGAATATTCCTCACGTTGCGGAGATTTGCGTCCCGCGACCACCAGCGATCCTGGGTGGTCAGGGCATCGCGATGGAAAAAATCGATCGCGGCGCTGAGATGGGTCTTGCCGCGATGGTAGAGTTTTCCCCACGCGACGGTGGCGCGGTATTCGTTGCCCCCGCCGTCCTGCGTCATCGTCGCGCGACCAGTGAGCGTCGTGCCAATGTAACGACGCGAAAGAATGTTGTTGATCACGCCAGCCGTCGCGTCGGAACCGTAGATGGCCGAGGCTCCGTCGCGGAGAATCTCGGTACGGGCGAGGAGCGCGGAGGGGACCGAATTGATGTTGGCCGCCAGCGTGGGCGTGCCGCTCTCGGACTGGCTGATCGGATGCGGTGCCATGCGTCGACCGTTGATCAACGTGAGTGTGCTCCCCGATCCGAGACCGCGGAGATCGATCGAGACGTTGTCCCCGCGGGCGTCCTGGCCGACGACGTTGAGTTCGCTGAGGGCGGGTGGAGCGGACTGCGAGAACGACTCGAACATCTCGGACATCGTCGAAGCGCCCCGCAAATCGAACTCCTCGATGTCGATCACGGTCACGGGCAATACGGTTTCCTGCTCGACGCGGCGGATGTTGGAGCCGGTGACGATGAAGGACTCCATCACTTGCGTCTCCATGCGTGCGGCGGCGGGGTTCGTCGTGGTGGTCGATGGCTTCGGAGCCGTCTGGGCGAAAACGCGCGCGACGAGCAAGGCGAGGACCAGCGCGCCGGCAATGCGACGAACGCGACTGATAGGGGACTGGGTTCTCAGGGTGATCGGGTCTGGGAGGGGTTTAAGGGGCGGGTTGGCTGAGATTCCAACGTCGGTCACAGCGATCACGTGTTCGTGAGGCAGACCTCCGGCCCCTCGCTGTCAACGAGTAAGTTTTTAAACTGCCTCCAGCGCGTCTGCCTAGACGAAGTCGTCGGCTGGGCCGGTTTGCTCCGTGCCGCCGGTCCAGAACACGGGCTCGGCGTCGGCCGAATCGGGCTGGGAGCAATCGTCGTCGAACAGCAGTCCTTGCCCGGTGGCCTCGGCCGGAGCGGCCAGTGCGGCCGGCAGCTCAAAGCCCGTCTGATCGAAGTCCTCCCCGGGCGCCATCACTTCCGCCCGGTAGCGGATCGGTGCGTCGCGTGGCCGTGGATACGGCAGCCGCGATTCGAATGGCGGAGGGGCGACCGGATAGGCGGCGCCGGAGTCGGCGACCACCAGCACGGTGACTTCGGGAACGGGCGGGCCGAGGGCAAACGGGCGGTCATCGGACCGCGAGAGCCCGAGCGGGGCCAGCACGGCGTGAATCTCGGCGGCGGTTTTTACGACGGCGCTGGGCCGGAGCAGCCCGGAGCAGAGCGGGCATTTCAGTGGGTCCGCGCCCCAGACCCGCTTGATCAACTCGCGCCAGCGGGCGCGGCGCCGGCGCGGTGGAGACGGGAGTGCGGTGGGCACCGAACCGGCGGGAGCGGTGGCGTTGACGGAGGCGGCGCGGGCGGAGTGGTGGCCGCTGACAGGCCCCAAGCGGAGGTCGGACACTGGGCCGCCGAGAGGGCGGAAACGGAGCCCGTGGCACCCGCGAAGGCGGGCGGGGTCGCCCGCACTACCAGCGGCGTGCCGCCGAGGGCGGCGATGGACGCGGGCGGGGCCGGTTGGGAGCTGCGGAACGGCGGAGATTTTTCTTTCTCCATTGTTCTGTCGGATTATCGGCGGGGGCGGAGAGGAGCTGAGGAATCGGGGACGAGGGGAAGGTTTTGACAGAAAAATGGGGGCGTCGGTGGGGTGGGGTGGGGCGTGGGAACGCGATGGGGGAGTCGCGTCTCCAGCGCGCGCGGATGGGGGAGCGCGGAGCGATCCTCGTGGGGGCGACGGGTGTCCCGAAAGGAAGATCACTGGAGTTCAGGTAGGAAGATTTTGTTGGTAGGAAAATTTTCCAATCCACGGAGATAGGAACGGGAGCGCGTTTTCGTGTTCAGGCTCTTTGGGTCGGTTCGGTTGAAGCTCGGTGGCCGACTCCACGGCGGAGGGGTGGACTGTGCTCTGGAAAATCTTCTTAGCAGAATTTCTTCTGCTTTTGTTTCTGAAAGTGAATTCGAGGGAGTCGGAGGAATCGCGGAGGGTTTCGACGGAAAGCTGGGGGCAGAAAGATGCGTGGGTCGGTTGCCTGTGCCATCGGCGGAGAAAGAGGCGGACGGGGAGTTGACGAAGCAGAGGACAATGCGGGCGCAGGGACGCGCCCGCCCACCGTGGGGCGAGAACGCGACGGGGCGTCGCGTCTCCAGGGCGGCGTCAGTGGAAATCGTGGGAGGCTTGGGCGGGGAGGTCGGGGCTGTCGAGGGGTTCGATGGTAGTGGCTTTGATATGGATCACGCCTTCGACGTTTTGCAGGCGGCCGGTTATTCGGAGGGCGGACGAGGTGGTGATGACGAGGCGGCGGCGTTCGAAGAGGTCGGCGGTCACGATGGCGTTGGCGATGCCGGTTTCGTCTTCGAGGCTGATGAAGACAACGCCTTTGGCGGTGCCGGGGCGTTGGCGGCAGATTACCGTGCCGGCGATGATAATCTCGTCGCCGTCGCGGGCGAGCGGGAGATCGGCAGCGCGCCAGGCGTCGGCGAGGTGGTCGCGGAGCGCGGACATCGGGTGCGGGCCGGTGGTGAGGCCGACAGTGGTGAAATCGGTGTGGTAACGCTCGGCGGTCGTCATCGCGGCGAGGGGCGTGGGGGCGTCGTCGTTGACGACGAATTCGTGGAGGAGAGTTTCGTCGGCGGACCACGCAGCTTCGACTTGCCAGAGGGCGGCGCGGCGGTGCGGGGCGAAACAATTCAGGGCGCCGAGGGCGGCGAGGGCGCGGCGCGCGGCGGGCGAGAAACGAGTGCGGCGCAGCCAGTCGTCGAGGGAGGCGAAGGGCCGCTCGGCGCGGGTGGCGAGCATAGCGCGGGTGGCGTCGGCGTGGAGACCGCTGACCTGTAACAGGCCGAGACGGACAGCGTTGTTTTCTTCGACGGTGCTGGCCCAGTGGGAGCGGGCGACGCAGACGGGGCGCACGCCGACGCCGTGGCGGCGGGCGTCCTGCACGAGGGTGGCGGGGGAGTAGAAACCCATCGGCTGGTTGTTGAGGAGGCAGGCGAGGAATTCGGCGGGACGGTGGACTTTCAGCCAGGTGCTGGCGTAGGCCAGGAGGGCGAAGCTGATCGAGTGGCTCTCGGGAAAACCGTAGAGCGCGAAGGAGGAGGCGGAGTCGATGATCTTGGCGATGAGGGCATCGCTGTGGCCGTGCGCGCGCAGGCGGGCGGTGAGGTGGGCGAGGGCGCGTTCGAGTTTGGCGGTGCCCTTGGTGAAGCCCATGGCGCGGCGGAGTTGCTCGGCCTCGGTGGCGTTGAAGCCGGCGAGGGTCATCGCGACCTGGAGCATTTGTTCTTGGAAGAGGATGACGCCGTAGGTGCGTTCGAGGATAGGGCGGAGCGCGGCGTCCACGCTCGGGTCGATGCAGACGATGGGCTCAAGGCCGAGGCGGCGGCGGAGGAGCGGGTGGGCGAGCTTCGCGACGATGGGGCCGGGGCGGACGATGGCGACCTGCATGGCGACGTCGTAGAGGCAGGCGGGTTTGAAGCGGCGGATGGACGACATCTGCGCGCGGCTCTCGATTTGAAACACGCCGATGGTATCGGCGCGTTGCATGGCGGCGAAGGTGGCCGCGTCGTCGGGGGGGATTTCGTGCAGGGCGCGCGGGCCGCGGGTGTTTTCCGTGCAGAGGTGCAGACTGTCCTGGAGCACGGCCATCATGCCGAGGCCGAGGAAATCCACTTTTACGATACCGAGGTCTTCGCAGTCGTCTTTGTCCCATTGGACGATGACGCGGCCGGGCATGGTGGCGGGTTCGAGGGGGACGACGCGATCGAGGCGCCCGCCGCAGATGACCATGCCGCCCGAGTGTTGGCTGAGATGGCGGGGGAGACCGCGGAGCTGGGCGTGGAGCGCCACGAGCGCGGGGAGACGCGGGTGCGAGGCGGGGAGGCCGCTGGCGGCGAGTTGTTGCGGGAGGTCGAGCGTGTGCGGGTAATCGCCGCTGGCGTAGAGCGACGAGAAGCGGTCGATCACGGAGTCGGGGAGACCGAGGACTTTGCCGAGCTCACGCGAGGAACTGCGACCGCGGTAGGTGATGACGTTGGCGGTCATGCCGGCACCGTGCGGAGCGTAGCGGGCGTAAACTTCCTGAATAACCTGTTCGCGGAGATCGCCGCTGGGGAGATCGAGATCGATGTCGGGCCACGAAGGGCGGCCGTCGTGGCCGACGCGGCCCTCGCTGAGAAACCGTTCGAAGAGCAGACGATGTTTGATGGGATCGACGGCGGTGATGCCGAGGGCGTAGCAGACGGCGCTGTTGGCGGCGCTGCCGCGGCCCTGCACGAGAATGCCGCGGGAGCGGGCCCAGGCGCAGATATCCCAGACGATGAGAAAATAGCCGTTGAAACCGAGGCGGTCGATGAGGGTGAGTTCGCGGTCGAGTTGCGCGCGGACGGCGGGCGGGAGTGGGGCCGAGTAGTCGGCGGAGGCGAGGAAGCGCGTGCGCGCGCCGGCGTAAGTCTGGGCGTGGAGCCACGAGGCCATGGTCTCGCCGGCGGGAACGGGAAAGGAGGGGAATTGGTAGCCGAGGTCGCGGAGGGTAAATTCGAGGCGCGCGGCGAGGCGGGTGGTTTCGGCGACGGCGGCGGGGCAATCGGCGAAGAGCGCGTGCATGGTGCGCGCGGCTTTCAGGTGGCGTTCGGCGTTGGGGGCGAGGAGGCGACCGGCGGTGTCGAGCGTAGTGTGATGGTGGAGACAGGTGAACACATCGGCGACGGGGCGTTCGGCGCGGGTGGCGTAGAGGATGCCGCCGGTGGCGAGGACGGGAAGGCGATGCGCGGCGGCGAGGTCGCGGAGGAAGGTGAGTTCGTGTTCCTCGCCGCGCACGCGGAGCCGTTGCAGTTCGACGTAGAGACGGTCGGGGCCGAAGAGACGCAGGAGCGGGGTGAGGGCGGTCGCGGCGGCGGCGGGGCCGGCGGTGCGCCACGCGCGACGGACCGGGCCGTGTTCGTCGCCGGTCAGGGCGATGAGGCCCTCGGCGTGGGCGGCGAGCTCGGCCCAGGTGGCGTAACAAGGGCGTTTGCGGTCGGTGGGCGTGGAGGCGGAAAATTCGGGCAGGCGGGGGTCGAGGCGGGAGCGGGTGAGGAGTTGGCAGAGATTTTCGTAGCCGGTGCGGGTGGCGGCGAGGAGCGGGAGAATGCTGCCGTCGGCGAGAGTGAGTTCGGTGCCGACGAACGGGCGCACGCCGGTATCGCGGGCGGCGCCGAACAGACGCGGGGCGCCGTAGACGCCGTCGCGGTCGCAGAGGGCGAGGGCGGGGAGTTCGAGGCGGGCGGCCTCGGTGATGAGTGATTCGGGCGTGGAGGCGCCGCGTAGAAAGGAGAACGCGCTGCGGGCGTGGAGCTCGATGTAGGCGGGGGAGAGGGAAGACATGGGAGGAGGTCGGCTTGCTGGCGCTCGCCGCTACGGGGGAGGAGGAGGGGGAGGCTTGCTGGTGCTCGCCGCTACGGGGAGGCTCAGTCGTATTCGCCTTCGATGAACCAGCCGGCGGGGGTGCGGAGGAGGCGGTAGAGGCCGCAGCCGTCGGTGAGGGCGACGTCCCACTCTTCGCGTTCCCAGCTGCGACTGGTTTCCCACCACTCGCCGGAGCCGCGCCACGGACCACGGGCGGAGGCGATGGGGCCTTGCGCGTAGTCACACCAGAGGAACGTGGGGGCGTGGCCGGCGAGTTCGACGTTGGCGGGGAGCGGTGGGCGGAAGCGGCGGAGCGGGAGCCCGAGCGCGGCGTGCAAGGGCGGCGGCGCGGCGGGCGGGACGACGGAGGCGGGTGGGGAGAGCGCGAAGGCGTCGGGGCGGTGAGTGTCGGTGAGTTGGGGCGTGCCGACGCGACCGGAGCCGACGACGGCGACGGCGCGGGCGAGGGTTTCGGAAAACCCGTGGGGATCGCGGAGAGTGGAGTCGAAGAGACCGTGTTGGCGGACGAGCGGGCGCACGGGGGTGACGTGCAGGCGGAGGGCGGTGATGGGCGAGGGCGTGTGGAGAGATTCCAGATGCGTGTGGAGGGCGCGGAAGAGGAGATCGGGGGCGGCGGAAGGTTCGGGCAGGCGGAAGGTGCGGGTGTGCGTGGACTCGTCGGCGAGCGTGAGTGCGAGGGAGAGTTCCTCGGCGACGAAGCCGGCGGCGGTTAACTCCAGCGCGAGGCGGTCGACGAGCCGGCGCAAAATGAAGAGCAGCGGTTCGAGGGTTTCGACGGCGTCTTCGAAAGCGAAGGTGCCGGAGAATTCGCGCGGCGGAGAAACGGGATGGAGGGGGCGCGTGGTTTCGCCGGCGGCGCGGGCCCAGAGGGCGGCCCCGGCGGCACCGAGGCGGAGCGTGATGTCGGCGCGGGAGAGATCGGTGAGGTCCCCGAGGGTGTGCACGCCCCAGCCGGCGAGAATTTGGGCGAGGGCCGGAGTCGGCTCGGCGGTGGCGAGGGGTAATGGGGCGAGAAACGCGCGGGCGTCGGTGACGGCGAAGACGGAGGGGGAAGAGGAAAAGGGCGGAGGGACGTGATGAGCGGCGTAGAGCGCGAGCAGCGGAGTGGCGGCGAGGCCGGCGGTGGCGGGGAGGGCGAGGGTGGCGAGCGTGGCGACGGCGCGGTGGAGGGCGGGCAGACGTTGGTCGGCGGCGAGAGCGGTGACGTCGGCGGTCGCGGTGCCGGGTGCAGTGGCTTCGACGAGCGGGCTCAGCGTGAAGGCGGCGGCGAGGAGCGTGGCGCGGGCTTCGGCCTCGGCTGCGAGCGAAGCGGGAAGCAGACGGAGGGCGGCGCAGCGGGCGAGGGCTTGGGACGCGGTAAGGCCGGTGGTGATACCGAGTGCGCGGGCAGAGTGGTTGGAGGCCAGGAGGAGGGCGCGCGAACGGGAGGACGCGGTGGTGTCGTGCGCGAGGACGGCGACGGGTTGCTTGGAGCCAAGGCCGGGCGTGGCGCGCAGGACAGCGTGTAGGGTGAAATCGGAGATGTGCAGGACGGCGAACACGGTTTTATTTTAACCACAGAGACACGGAGGCACGGAGACGGAAGGGACGGAGGGGAGACGGAGAAAACGAGAGAGGGAGAGAACGGAGAGGGCGAGACGGAGAGAGGCGTTAGCGCGGATGTTTCACGCTCAGAGGAGATTCGTTCGGTTACGGGGTGTTTCAGTGGGGTCGGTCCGTGGTAGCGCGGTGCTCTAGCCCGCGGGAGGAATTTACTGCGGTGGCGGAACGCGGGCTAAAGCCTCGCGCTACCACTGAGCACCGGGGCGTGAAATATCCGGGATCGGCGGTGTCTTGAGTCAGACGCCCTACGCGGTGGCGGCTGAGAGGCGGTGGCGTTGGAGGGTGGGGGCGAGGGCGGTGGCGAGGGTGGCGCGGGGCGTCGAGAGCGCGGAGAGGTCGTGCGGGGTGGAGAGGATGAGGCGGAGTTGTGCGCTGGGCACGGCGGGGCGCGGGGTGATGACGACGAGGGCGAGGCTGGCGTCGGTGGCGGCGCGTTGGAGGCGATACCAGGTGGTGGCCGGGGTGCGGCGCCAGTCGGCCTCGGGGGCGCGGCGGAGATCGAGGAGGATGAGGGCGAGGTTGGCGTCGCGCGTGAGAAAATCGGTGGCGTGGAGCGCTTCGGCAAACGAGCGACAGCGCACCCACACGAGGTGGGCGAGGATGTCGGCGGGGAACGAAGCGGGGTCGAAGGCGTCGTGGCCGTCGATCAGGGCGACGCGGAGGGAGGCGGCGCGGGTGACGGTGAGGAGTTGGCCGAGGAGGAGTTGGCCGCCGCAACTGGGGGCTTGGCAGACGATCTCAGTGACGGCGCCCAGCGGGAGCCCGCCGGTGGCGGCATCGAGGGCGGCGATGCCGGTGGGCAGGACGCGGCCGGCCGACTTGGGGAGGGTCGGGAAGCGCTCGGCGAGGAGGTGGCGGAGCGCGGCCAGCGAAGTGGGCGCGGCAGGCATGACGGAAATCGGCGCTGAGTGCGGCAGGTCATGCAGCGGGCTGCTGGCGGAGAAGGCCGACCATCACGCCTTGAATGATGAGCTCCGTGGCGGGGAGGAGATCGGGGTAGCGCGGATTTTCGGCGCGGAGGAAGGGGCGGCCGCGCTGGACGAGGAAACGTTTCAAGGTGGATTCGCCGTCGATGAGAGCGGCGACGATGGCGCCGGGTCGCGGGTCGCGCGGCGTGAGGAACACGGTGTCGCCGTCGAGGATGTTGGCGCCGGTCATGGAATCGCCGCGGACGCGGAGGGCGAAAAGGCGGGCGCGGGCGGAGACGCCGAGGGAGGCGGCATCAACGGAGATGTAGCGGTCGGGCTCCTGTTCGGCGGCGGTGGGAAGGCCGGCGGGGATGGTGCCGTAGAGGGGGATTTCGAGTAGGGAAGTGCGCAGGGCGGCGGCGAGGGCGGGCAGGTGACCGCGGGCTTTGCCGGCGTGGTGTTGGAGGGCGCCCTTGCGGGCGAGGGCGCGGAGGTGGTCGACGGCGGCGGTCTGGCTGGCGAAGCCGAAATGGGCCTGAATCTCGCGCGTGGTGGGCGGGTGGCCGTGGCGGCGTTGGTGATCGCGGACGAAGCCGAGGACCTCACGCTGGCGGGCGGTGAGTTCGGAAGAGGGAGTCGGTGGCATACTGTTCAATTGAACAGTGATTGGGCGTTGGCAAGCGAGGAGTGAAGTTTGAGGTGCAGCCTAGCGGGAAAGCGCGAGCGAGCTGGCGGCCTACGGGGCGGTGAAGGCATTTCGTGGGGTGGCCATCGGCTGCGTCACCTCGAAAAGATACCGGCCGGGCGTTAGCCGGCGTTTCAAATATCTTCGGTTCTGAAACGCGTCATTTTCTGCGCTGCCCGCGTTATTTCCGTCTGTGACGGGCGCGGTTCCCCATCAGCTTGGCCCAGCGGCATGCTGGCGATGCCCGATTGCGATTAGGCCTCGTAAATTACAGAGCCCACGGCTGGCAAATGCTGGGCTTGCCTGCCGCGCACAGTTGGGCTTCATTTGTGCAATGTCAGCAACTGCCATCCTCCGCACCCGGATTGACCCGCGCCGCAAGGCTCGCGTGGAAAAAATTCTCGACCAGCTCGGTATGACGTCGACGCAGGCGGTGAACATGCTTTTCGCGCAGATCGAGCGCCGCAGGGCCATTCCGTTTCCTCTGACCGTCGACGATAACAGTGACCTCGCACCGCCGATTGAGCAGGTCGCAAAGGTTTGGGGCGACCTCGACCAGACGGACTTTTCGCATCTGGATCAACGATGAGCCCGATTCCTGGCGAACTTTACCTCATTGATCTCGGTCTGGTAGGCAAAGTTCGTCCGGCCGTTGTCATTTCTCGGGACGACCCGGACGCTCCCAGGGCGCTGGCGATTTGCGCCCCGCTCACGACCGAAAGTCGCGGATCAGACTACGAGGTGGCACTCGGAAAACTAAAGTTTCTCGATCGGGAATCGTGGGTGAACGTCCAAGGACTAACGAGTCTCGGCCACGAAAAATTAATCCGCCGGTTAGGACGGCTGACGGCTCCACAAATGGAACAGCTAAAGACGGCGCTACGTTTCGCACTCGATCTTTGAGTCCTTTGGGTTCGCTCGGAGCCATTGAGGGTTCCAGCACGCTGGATGATCCGAAGTGTCCAGAGTGAGCGGCGCAACCGGGTCTGATCCGTTTCGAAATCCACGAAATACCGTGAGTTTTACAGCCAAGAAACGAAATTGAGCGCCAATCCGTCGCGTTCCCATACCCACCAATTTAGCAACGCGTCAGCAGGTCACGGGACTACGGCGGAGGGTTTTTGTGCCGAGGGAGCCCCGTTTTTGGCACGGCGAAATTCGCGGTGAGCGGCCACGCACGGCGTCATTAGCACTACGGTTGCCATGAGTGGCGTCAGAGTCTGGAGCGTTGGGAGGG
>CAMBVX010000078.1 GCA_945871085.1 Opitutus sp. GAS368
CCCGAGCAGAAGCGGATCGTGGCGAAGATCGAGGAGTTGTTCAGCGAGTTGGAGGCCGGGGAGGCGAGTCTGCGGAAGGCGCGGAGGCAACTCGGCGTCTATCGACAGTCGCTCCTCAAACAAGCCTTCGAGGGCAAGCTCACCCAAAAGTGGCGCACCAAAAACTCCAGCAAACTCGAATCTCCCGCCACGCTTTCAGAAACAGAAGGTCCGCACGTCCTTCCTGCTGGTTGGCGATGGATCAAACTCGGCAGCGCAATTGAGGAACCAGCTTACGGCACGTCGAAGAAATGTTCCTACGAAAGCAGCGGCCTCGGCGTGCTCCGCATCCCGAATGTCGTGAAAGGAGCCATCGAAGCCGACGATCTCAAGTTCGCGGAGTTCACTGAAGACGAACGCAAATCTTATGAGCTACGAGAGGGTGATTTGCTCCTGATCCGATCTAACGGCAGCGTCTCGATTGTCGGCCGCTGCGCGATAATCGAACCGAAGCACACCGGATTTCTTTACGCTGGCTACCTGATCCGGCTGCGCCCGCGTGCTCCGGTGCTGAACTCGCGGTTCCTCCGCGACCAGATGAGTTCGCATAGTCTTCGTTCCCAAATCGAATTCTCCGCGAAATCCACCAGCGGCGTGAACAACATAAACTCGAAGGAAATCCAGCGCTTGCTCATCGCGTTGCCGCCCCTCCCCGAGCAACAGGAAATCGTGCGCCTGCTCGACGCACAGTTCGAGGCCATCGAGCGGAACGAGCAGGAGCTCGACGCCGCCTTGCAGCGCAGCGAGGCCCTGCGACAGGCGATCCTGAAAAAGGCCTTCTCCGGCCGCCTCGTCCCCCAAGACCCCGCCGACGAACCCGCGTCCACCCTCCTCGCCCGCCTCCGCTCCGAGCGCGCCGCCGCGCCTACCACCAAACGCAAATCCGCCCTCTCATGATGACCGACGAACTCAGCCCCGGCACGCCGTCGCCCTTCGAACAAATCCGCCGCGTCAACGACGCCGGCAACGAGTATTGGTCGAGCCGGGATTTCGCCCGCATCCTCGGCTACGTAAACTATCGGCACTTTCTCGCCGTTATCGAAAAGGCCCGAACAGCATGCTTCAACAGCGGCCAGCGGGTGGAGGATCATTTCGTCGGCATCGACGATATGATCGCCGTCGGCAAGGGAGCCCGGCGCCCGGTCAAAACCGTGCTTTTGTCGCGGTATGCCTGCTACCTCGTCGTCCAGAACGCCGATCCGTCCAAGGAGATCGTCGCCGTTGGTCAGACCTACTTCGCCATCCAGACCCGGCGTCAGGAGTTGTCGGATCAGGAGATCGAGGATCAGCGCCGCCTTACGATCCGCGCCGAGCTGCGCGCCCACAACAGCCATCTGGCCGACGCCGCCAAGGGTGCCGGTGTCATCGAACCACGCGACTACGCGATCTTCCAGAACCACGGCTACATCGGTCTCTACGGCGGGCTCAACGCCCAGGACCTCCATCGCCACAAGGGCTTGAAAAAGGGGGAGCAAATCCTCGACCACATGGGCAGCACCGAGCTTGCCGCCAACCTCTTCCGCGCCACCCAGGCCGAGGAAAAACTCCGCCGCGAAAAAATCATCGGCAAAGCCAAGGCCAACGCCGCGCACCGGGAAGTCGGCGCCAAGGTCCGCCAGACGATCAAGGAACTCGGCGGCACCATGCCCGAAGCCCTGCCACCCGCCGATAGCATCAGGAAACTCGAATCCCGTCAAAAACGCCTCGGAAAAGGAAAGTAGCCCCCATCTCCGTGAACGCCGAAGGCATCATCACCCATCCGAGGCCCCTCTGCTCCCTCCCCGAGCAACCGGAGATCGTGCGCCTCCTCGACGAGCAATTCGAGGCCATCGAGCGGAACGAGCGGGAGCTCGACGCCGCCTTGAAACGCAGCGAGGCCCTGCGGCAGTCGATCCTGAAACGCGCCTTTTCCGGCCGCCTCGTCCCCCAAGACCCCACCGATGAACCCGCGAGCGCCCTCCTCGCCCGTCTCCGCACCAAGCGCGAAAATTGCGCCCCTGGAGAGCGCAACCCTCGGGTGTCTCGGGCGAAAGCGGAATGATGAACCCTCACGCACGTCATGGGGTCACGTCCGCACTTATGGCGAGTGTAGCGTTTATAGCGTTTAATCACTTGAGTTCGCACGGTCGATGACGATGGTTGCCCCACTATGCTCACCACCCGCAACAACCGTCTGGACCCTTCCCTGATCCCGGAGGCGCAACTGGCCGAGTTGGCCAAGGTTTTTGCCAAACCCGACCATGTCGCCCTGATCGACGCGGAGGGCAACCGCACACACTTGCCGGAGGCCCTCTTCGCGCACTTCGCCCGCATCGTGCGGCTGATGTCCGAGAAAAAGGCCATCGTGCTCGTGCCGGAGGACGAGGCCTTCACGACGCAGGCCGCCGCCAACTACCTCGGCGTCTCACGCCAGCACCTCGTCGACCTCCTCGACGCAAAGAAAATCCCCCACCACAAAGTTGGCACGCACCGCCGGGTGACCTTCAAGGACCTCCTCGTCTACGAGCGCACCCGCGACGCCTCGCGGCGCGAGGCGCTCGACCATCTCGCCGCCGCCGCAGAGACCGCGGGGGTCTACGACTCCGACTACACCGGGGAAAAATGAGGGCCGACTACCGGATCTTTCTCGATGCCTGCGTGCTCGCCAACTTCGGCGTGTGCGACCTGCTGCTGAGATTGTCCGAGCGCCCGCGCCTGATCGTGCCGCATTGGTCGGACGAGGTGCTAGTCGAAGTGCGGCGGACGCACCTGGAAAAACTCTGTTGGCCGCCGGCGTTGGCCGCGACGTTCCAGACCGAAATCGGCACGGCTTTTCCCGACGCACCCGTGAGCGGCTACGAAAACCTCCTGCCTGTGCTCACGAATCACGAAAAAGACCGGCACGTATTGGCCGCCGCGATCCGGGGAAACTGCCCGCTCATCGTGACGTTTAACCTGAAGCACTTCCCTGCCGAGGCCCTGCGGCCGTGGAGCATCACGGCGAGCCACCCACAGGACTATCTGCTCATCCTCTACGAAATGGAGCCGCGGCAGGTCACCGCATGCCTCGGTGAAATCGCCGGGAAACGAAGGCTGGAAGTGCAGGACGTGCTCATCCGCCTCGGCAAGTCAGTGCCCAAATTCTCCCAACGGCTCTTGGATGACTTAACCTGAACCTTTCATGACCACCGACAGCATCATCTCCAAAGTCTGGTCCTTCTGTAACACTCTCCGCGACGACGGCGTGGGCTACGGCGACTACCTCGAACAGCTCACCTACCTCATCTTCCTCAAAATGGCCGATGAATACAGCCATCCTCCCTACAAGCGTAACGTCGGTGTGCCCGCGCGCTTCGCCTGGCCGGTCATGCGTCCACTCAAGGGCGCCGAACTCGAGGTCCACTACGTCGAAACCCTGCGCAGCCTCGGCACCGAGAAGGGCATGCTCGGCCAGATTTTCACCAAGGCTCAAAACAAAATCCAAGACCCCGCCAAACTCGCCCGTCTCATCGAGATGGTGGACGACGTCTCCTGGGTCACCCTCGATGCCGACACCAAGGGCGACATCTACGAGGGCATTCTCGAAAAGAACGCCGAAGATACCAAGTCCGGCGCCGGCCAATACTTCACGCCCCGCGCGCTTATCAAAGCCATGGTCGAGTGCATGGCCCCCGAGCCCGGCAAGAGCATCGCCGATCCCGCTTGCGGCACCGGCGGCTTCTTCCTCTCGGCCTACGACTACCTCATCAGCCACCACCCGATGAACCGCGACCAGAAGGCATTCCTCAAAAACGGAACCTTCCACGGCAACGAGATCGTCGCCGGCACCCGCCGCCTGTGCCTGATGAATCTCTTTCTCCACAACATCGGGGAGATCGACGGCAACAGCCTCATCGCCTCAACCGACGCGCTCATTGCCCAGCCGTCGGTCACCGTGGACTACGTGCTCGCCAATCCGCCCTTCGGGAAAAAAAGCTCGATGACCTTCACCAACGAGGAAGGCGAACAGGAGAAGGAAGACCTCGTCTACAACCGGCAGGATTTCTGGGCCACTTCATCCAACAAACAGCTCAATTTCCTCCAGCACATCCGCTCGCTCCTCAAGACCACCGGCCGCGCCGCCGTGGTCTTGCCCGACAACGTGCTCTTCGAAGGCGGCGCCGGTGAAACTGTGCGCAGGAAGCTCATGGAGACGACGGAACTCCACACCATCCTCCGCCTCCCCACCGGCATCTTCTACGCGAATGGGGTGAAGGCCAACGTGCTCTTCTTCGACAATCGTCCCGCCAGCAAGAGTGTCGCGACCAAGGAAGTTTGGTATTACGACTACCGGACCAACATCCACCACACGTTGAAGCGAAAGCCGCTCCGCCTCGAGGACCTCCGCGAGTTCATCACCTGCTACAATCCGGAGAACCGCCACAAGCGAAAGGAAACGTGGCACGCCGAGAAAAATCCTGACGGCCGCTGGCGCAAATACACCCACGCCGAGCTCGTCGCCCGCGACAAAACGAGCCTCGATCTCTTCTGGCTCAAAGACGACAGCCTCGCCGACCTCGATAACCTCCCCGAGCCAGAAATCCTCGCCGAGGAGATCATCGATAACATCGAAGCCGGCTTGGCCAGCTTCCGCACCGTCGCGGCAGCGCTCGGGAAGTAGGCGCAAGGATCGCGGCGCTGAAACTCAAACCGGCCACTCGCGGACCGAAGCACTCGCGTGGCCTCGAGACCACCCTCACTTACCTCAACGCGTTTCCCGACAACGCCAGCATCAAGGGCGGATCCACCTACGCCCTCAACGCGAACGCCGGCTACCGCACCAAGTTCTTCAAGCGCACGACCACGTTTAACCTGAACGTCTTCAACCTCGCGGCCACGGAATACGCGGTGATCAGTTCCTTCGCCCTCATCGACGGCCGAAATCACAACGTGAATATCTACGGCCAACCCCTGTCCGCCCGCCTGGGTGTGACGGTGGAATTCTGAGTCTGAAATGGGATCGGCGAGGTGCTCGTTGCGACGGCGTCGTCCTGTTCGGCCATAAAACTGAACTGCGTCCGATGTGAACCGCGTCGGACGTTGACGCGCCGCCGCAAGCGGCCAATTTGGGGCGCCATGCGAGCATTGAAACCAGTCTCCCCACGCCTTCGCGTGGAACTGCACGCGCTCGCGGAGCGTTTCGCGCAAAAAAGGACGCGGGTGTTCCTTTTTGGATCGGCCGCGCCCGCTTGGCCACTCGCACCCGTCGGCGCGGATCTCGATCTCGGCTACGAAACGGACCCGACGGAAACCGCCTCCGGGCGCGCCGCTTTGCGCCGCGAGCTGGCGCAAGCGGTGGAGCTGCTCCCAACCGTGCGCCCCATTGATCTCGTGGATTTTTCCACCGTAACACCGGAATTTCGGAAATGCGCATCGGGGCAAATGAGGGAACTGATCGATGGAGCCGAGTGATTCAGTGCGCGGAAACTTGACGCGCATCGTCGCGCGTTGGAGTGAGGCAGTGACCGCGTGGCAGGCCGGCGGACACGACCGCGACCGTGATTCGGCAATCCTCCGTTTCGAGCTCGCATACGAAGTGGCTTGGAAACTCCTCCAGCGGCTCGCGCACGAGCAAGGCTTGGCGAGCGCCGGACCACGCCAAGCCTTCGCGCAGGCGTTTCAACTCGGTTGGATCGAGGACGAGACCGTCTGGTTCGACATCCTGCAGGCCCGCAATCAAGCGGTGCACGTCTATCGCGAAACTGCCGCCACGGCGCTTGCGACCGAACTGCCGCGATACCTCAAGGCTTTCGAGCAATTAATTGAAAGCCTCTCCAAGGCGCAATAAATCGCTGTGTAGCTCGCCGCTGAAACCCTCGCGGCAGTGAGGTTGCCGTCTACGCGAAATTGGCAAAGCGTGAGCCCACTCCATGAAACGATTACTCATCGCAACCGGTCTGTTGGCCTTCGCCCTTCACTCTTTCGCGGCTGATGACGTCGCCCGTCCGATCCGAGTGGCCGTTTACCAAGGACCAGGCGCCGGTCCTAGTCGCGCCAACCTCATCACCGTGCTCGGCGCGGCCAAAGGCACCCCGGCCTTGCAAATTTCTCACCTCAGCCCGGCCGAGATTCGCCAGGGGAAACTGAAGGACTTCGATGTGCTGATTCATCCGGGCGGGAGCGGCGGTGGCCAGGGCCGCGCGCTCGAAGCCCCGGGCCGCGAGGAGGTGCGCGAGTTTGTGCGGAACGGAGGCGGCTTCATCGGCATCTGCGCGGGCGCATATCTGGCGACCGACGACTACGAGTGGTCCCTTGGCTTGATTGAGGCGCGGGCCATTGATCGGAAGCACTGGGCGCGCGGCAAAGGGACGGTCGAGGTCGAGCTATCACCGGCTGCCAAGGAGTTCTTTGGGACCGGAGCTGCCCCCATCGCAATCCACTATGCGCAGGGTCCGTTGTTGGGCCGTCGCGAGTGGGACAATCCCCTCGCACCCGAATATGAAAGCCTCGCCCTCTACCGCACCGGCATCGCGGAAAAAGGCGCACCGGAGGGTATCATGCCGGGCACCTCGGCGATCGTTCGCGCCAATTTCGCGCAAGGCCGCGTGTTCGTATTCAGTCCGCATCCGGAAATGACCGACGGGCTCGGCTTCATGCTGGAGCGCGCCGTGACTTGGGTGGCCAAGCGCGACGTCCCGACCAAACCGAAGGTCGCGACAAAGCAACCGTAGCCGAGGGCGTCATCTCTCGCGTGGGTGGTGCCTGACAGACCGGGTGACATACGCCGGGCTTTGTTGTCCCGCTTGCGACCTTCAATTCCGAAAATGAAGGTGGCCACGGTGCGCGAAAAATGCACGATCCCCCATGCACCGAAGGGACCGCCCGTTGGAACAGCCGTTTGTTATGTTTCTGATCAAACTCCAGAACCATCCCGACCATGAAACCCTCCCGCCTCGTCCTGACTCTGTCGCTCCTCGCCGGCACTGCGCTCGCCCAGTCGATCGCGCCGCCCGCTCCTGCCGTGACCTCTGCGACAGAGGACACGATGGTCGTGTTAAACCCCTTTATCGTCAGCACGGAGGCCAACAAAGGGTATTATGCCTCGGAGACACTGTCGGGGACCCAACTCCGGACCCAGGTCCGCGATCTGGCGAACCCGATCACGATTCTCACCGAGGAGTTCATGAGAGATATCGGCGCGGTGAACTATGAGGAAGCCCTGGAGTTTCTGCCCAGCACCCGCGCCTTCGCGGGGGATTCCTCAGATACGGAAGGCGTCTCATCGCGCACCGGCACTCCTTACATGGTGCGGGGCTTCCGCTCCAATTCGCTGACCAATAATTTTTTCACCAGTCGCATCAAGGTGGACAACTACAACACCGAGACGGTGACCCAATCCCGGGGACCCAATTCCCTGCTCTTTGGTTTGGGTTCGGTGGGTGGAGCGCTCGATGCGACCAACAAAATGGGAAAATTTAATGCCAACAGTTATGGCCTGGAAACTCGCCTCGACTCGGAGGGCACGAGGCGCGCCAGCGTGGATATCAATCAGATCCTCCTCCCCCAGAAAGTGGCGCTGCGCTTCGCCGGCTTGTCCACCGATCAACGCACCGCGCGCGATTTGCAGTATATGCGGCGTAACTCCGCCTATCTGAATCTGACCCTTCAGCCCTTCAAAAGCGCGACGATCAACGTCAACGCGGAAGCCGGTAGCATCGACGAATCGCTGCCCCGTTCCTACCACGCGTATGATAGCGTTTCCGCTTGGTTGCGAGATCCCCGGACCCCGTTGCAGAAGGCGAATCTCATTGATAACCTCTTGGTCACTTCCGGCACCACGGCGGCTCGCAATACCGCCCGCAATATCCTGACCGGAGTCACTCAAGGATTATCAACCAACAACCATCTCCTGTATATTATGAATGCCCCCCAGCTGGGAGTGCAGAACTGGAAATTTAAGTCCAGGGGTTCGGAGGTCGTCGTCAACGGACTGACCCAAAATCAAACCAGCCTCTCCGGAGCGTCCGTCGTGCCGGGGGTGAACTTTCCGTTGGACACCATGGTCCCCGGACCGTCGGAGCATTTTAACACCACCTTCAACAAATACTCGGCGTCGTGGCAGCAGAAGGTTTTCGCCAAAACCTATTTCGAACTGGCCGGAGCCGTGGAGAAATCGAAGAACGAGGACTGGCAACCAATTCAACGGGGAGACTACGAGGTCTTTATCGATCCCAATTATTATCTCCCCGCCCAGTCGGCGGCGAACAACCCGGATCCCACCAAACCGCTCAATCCCTATTTCGGGGTGCCTTATCTTGAGGGTGTGGCCACGCTGCAAAACCGCGACTCCACCACCAAACAGTGGCGCGCAACCCTGACCCATGAAGTCAACCTGAGTCGCCTTGAGCCCATCAAGGGATTCGATTTCGGCAAGCTTACCGCCGTTGCTTTCCACTACTATAGAAATGAGGACAGCTTTTTTGAGCAACCGGAAGAAATGACCACGACTTCGGTGCTGCCGACCGGCGTCATCGGCAACACCGATAATCAGATCAAGCGGCGCTACTATTTGTTGCCCGGGCAACCGGTCACCTTCCCCGCCTTCAACCCGAACGAGATCACCCGCGTCAACCAGGTGGCGAACCCAGCGATTCCGGGCGCAGTCGTCCCCGCCATCACTTCGGCTTTTGTGCGGCGCTTGGCCAACACCTATGCGCCCGAAACCACCCGATCCTATGCCGCGATTGGCCAGTGGGAAATGTTCTCTCGTCGGGTGATCCTCACGGGCGGTATACGTCAAGATGACGTCAGTTCCCGGCGCTTCGACTTTACGCTGAATCCTGTCACCCTCGTGTTCGGCGGAAAGGGCGAGGGCACGTTCGCCCCAACGGTCAAGAAAACGGTCACCAACCGCAACCTCGGAGCCGTCGTCAAAGTCACGAAGTGGTTTGATGTCTACGCCAACACGTCCACCAACACCGTGGCGGCCGGCGGCAGCAACTATGACATCTTCGCCCGGTCATTGCCCGATCAAGAGGGCACCGGTTACGATTTAGGATTGCGCGGCTTCTTCTTCGATGAGCGCGTGATCCTGAAACTCAATTATTTCAACAACACCTCCCTGAACCGGGTCTCCAACCCACTTCGGGATACCGCCGTCGGCGTCGAACTGGCCCGGCAAAACGCGTATGTCGAGAGATTCCTTGAGGGCATGGTGCTCAACGGATTTGGCAGCAAGGTAGCCGGGGCCCCCCGCTTCACCGATTACCCGGGTAATGGTCTCTGGACGGACCTGGAGTCGGATTTGACGAAAGGTTACGAACTGGAGGCCACGCTGAATCCGACGAAACAGCTGCGCCTCATGCTCAACGGCTCTTACAACGATGCGACGCTGAACAGCACCTATAAATTCTTCCGGCCGTGGTATGAGCAGTTCGCCAAGCCCCACCGTGCGGATCCTTCCATTACATCGCTCATCGCCAACCCCGCATTCAATGCCACCCGGACGATCGGCGACTATATCGCGGGTTTCGAACGCCGCTTGGGTTACCATGAAGCCCAGGTCGGCGGCGCCCGGATCCGCGGCAATAATTGGCTGGTGAATGTCGTCGGGAGCTACGCCTTTGATCAGGGCACGTTGAAAGGCCTGCGCGTGGGCGGCAGTGCGCGCTGGCGTGACGCGCCCACCATCGGCTACCCGGAAGTGGCCGGCTCCTTTGACGTGAAGAACGCGTTCACCGGCGCAGAATCTTTGGTGACGGATGCCTTCGTCAGTTATGCCTGGAAAAACCGGCTGCTGGTTCAAAATACAAATTGGTTGGTTTCGCTCCGGGTGCGAAACCTCCTGGGCCATGACGAATCCTTTCCCAATAGCGCCGTCGACTTCGGCAACGGCGTCCCGCACTACCTGCAGCGGATGTATGTCCAGCCGCGCACGTATGAACTCACGGCCAGCCTGAAATTCTAATCGGTGCTTCGACTCGGACCGGGGTTAACCGAGCCCGCGCACGGGATCCGCAGTCCCCTGGGAAAAAGCGGTGCGTGAGGACCACGAGATGGCGCATCGCTCAATAGAGCCTGTGCGTCACCTCCGCCGCGAATCGGGCAACCCATTTATTCGTTCGGTGGACAACTCCGCAGGCTTGATTTCGGGGAGCCTACCCGGGTTACTCGGCGACGTGCGGAATACCCCCCTCGCTCTCAGCCTCACTCGTCGAAGTTTTCTCGGACAGATGACGTCGGGACTCACCGGTGTCGCCTTGTCGCGGCTGCTCGTCCGTGAACTCGCCGCCGCCACGGCGCGGCCGCCCCATTTTGCCCCGAAGGCGAAACAGGTGCTGCAGATTTTCTGTCCGGGCGCGGCGTCGCACGTCGATCTGTGGGACCACAAGCCGATGTTGGAGAAATTTGACGGCACGCCGCTGCCGGGCGCGGAAGCGGAGGTCACTTTTCAGGGGAAAAACGGAAACCTGATGAAATCGCCGTGGCCCTTCGCCCCGGCCGGCCGGAGCGGCAAGATGATCTCGACCCTGCTGCCCAACATGGCGGGGCACGTGGATGACATGGCCTTTATCCACAGCATGACGTCCCGGACAAATACCCACGGGCCGGGCTGCATCGCGATGAACACCTGCTTTCCCCGCGAGGGTTTTCCGAGCGCCGGGGCCTGGCTCAGTTACGCGCTGGGCAGCCAGAATGAAAATCTGCCCACTTACATCGCGATCCAAGATTTGCGGGGCGAGCCACCCAATGGAAAACCAAACTGGGGCAACGGCTTTCTGCCGGCCCAGCATCAGGGGGTCTCGCTCGCCGCGCAGCAACCGCTGCGCAATCTCGCGCGACCGGCGTCCATCGGGGCCGAGGAGGACCGTGCGACGCGCGACTATCTCGAGCGGATCAATGCCGCACACGCCGCCGCCCATCCCGGCAGCGACGAACTCCGCGCCCGCATGGCCTCCTACGAACTGGCCGCCCGGATGCAGTTGGCGGCACCCGAAGTCTGCGACCTGGGCCGCGAGCCGGCCCATGTGCACGCCCTGTATGGCACGGATGACCGCAACCGTCTCAAGGCCGCCTATGCGCGGAATTGTCTCCTCGCGCGCCGTCTGTTGGAAAAGGGCGTGCGCTACGTCAGCCTCTACTGCGCGTCGCGGGCGAGCGCCGTCGATGGTCTGCTCAACTGGGATGCGCACAAGACCCTCAAGGCCGATTACGAACGGCACGCTCCGATCTTTGACCAACCCACCGCAGCGCTGCTGGCGGACCTGAAACAGCGTGGCCTCTTGCAGGACACGCTGGTGCTGTGGTGCACCGAGTTTGGCCGCATGCCGACGCACCAAGACGGGACGGCGGGGCGCGACCACAACCCCGATGCGTTTACCACCTGGATGATGGGCGCGGGCGTGCGCGGCGGCGTCAGCCATGGCGCCACGGACGATTTTGGCCGCCGTAGTGTCCAGGATGTCACTACGGTCTACGATTTCTACGCGACGGTCCTGCATCTGCTCGGCCTCGATCACGAAAAACTGACCTATTATCACAACGGAGCTGACCGGCGTCTGACCGATGTGCACGGTCATGTGCTCCGGAATATTTTGACCTGATGCGTATGATGAACCGGACCCTCCTGAAATTGCGCTGGCTCCCACTGCTGGCCGCCACCACCGCGGGGGCCGTGGACCCGGCTGGCATCGCGTTCTTTGAACAGAAGATCCGGCCCGTGCTGGCCGAGCAGTGTTACGAGTGCCACAGCTCGTCCGCCAAAAAGCTGAAGGCCAATCTCCTGCTCGATTCCAAGGCGGGCTGGGAAAAAGGCGGCGACAGTGGCGAGCCGGCCCTCGTCCCCGGGAATCCCGACCGCAGCCTGCTCCTCCGCAGTATCCAGCATCTCGACGACGACCTGCAGATGCCGCCGAAGAAGCCGAAGCTGCCCGCTGCGGTCATCGCGGATTTTGTCACGTGGGTTAAAATGGGCGCGCCCGATCCTCGGGAAGGTGGCGCGGCGGGCGCGACGCGGGCCGACAAAACGTGGTGGTCGCTTCAGCCCCTGGCCACCGGCGGACAGGAGCGGACGGTGGACGATTTTATCGTTGGGAAACTGGCGGAGAAAGGCCTGGCGCTGAGCCCGCCGGCGGATGCGCGCACGCTCATCCGCCGGATGACGTATGACGTGATCGGTCTGCCGCCTTCGCCGGAGGAGGTCGCCGCCTTCACGGCGGCGTATGGTCGCGATGCGGATACGGCGACGCGCGATCTCGCGGACCGCCTCCTCGCCTCACCCCACTATGGTGAACGCTGGGGCCGCCACTGGCTCGACGTCACGCGTTTCGGCGAGAGCGTGGGCTTCGAGCGCAACGTCATCATCGATGATCTTTGGCCGTTTCGGGACTACGTCATCAAAAGCATCAACGACGACAAACCGTTCGATCAGTTCATCGCGGAACACCTCGCGGGCGACGTGATCGGCCCCGGCAATCCGGCCGTCGAGGTGGCGAGTGCGTTCCTGGTCGCAGGGCCCTACGATGACGTGAAGAACCAGGACGTCGCGGCCTCGGCCAACATTCGCGCCGCCACGCTCGACGATATCATCACGGCGACCGGTGGGGCGTTTCTGGGGCTCACGTTCAACTGCGCGCGCTGTCACCACCACAAATTCGACCCGATCCCGACCGAGGACTACTACCGCCTGCGGGCGGCCTTCGAGGGCGTCACGCACGGGCGCCGCGTCATCGCCTCTCCGGCGGAACGCGCAGCGTTCAAGAACGCCACGGAGGCGCCCAACCGGGAGCGGACCCGATTGGTCGCAGAGATTGACGTGCTCAACCGGGGCCTCGCACTGCGCGCGAAAGCGGAACTGGCCAACCGGCCCTCGCAGCGTCCGAAAATTGATCTGCAATCGACTGAAGAACGCTTCGTCCCGGTGAAAGCGCGCTTCGTGAAATTCGTCATCCAGGCGCACACCGGCAATCCGCGGGGGCAGCGCCCGGGTGGCGCGCGCCTGGTCGAGTTCGAGGTGTGGACCGCCGGAGCGCAGAGCCGCAATGTCGCGCTGGCCCGCCTGGGCGGCAAGGCCGAGGGCGCGCGGTCGGCGGTCGCGGACGATTTTTTGGAGGCCTACGGCCCCCAGCTCACCATCGACGGCGAATCGGGCGAACAATGGTTCATCGGCGCGCCGGCCGAACTGACCATCACGCTGGCGCAGATGGAGACGATTGACCGGATCACATTTTCCAACGCCAAGGGACGCGATCTGGCCGAGGGGAGCGCGCGCGGCGAGACGCCTTGTGACTACGAGGTGCGGGTCTCGGCCGACGGCGCGGCGTGGCACACGGTGGCCACCAGCGCGGATCGCGAACCGTGGACTCTGGCGCACGGTATCGAGCGCCTCCGCGCGGAGATCATCACCCCGGATGAGGTCGCGCGACTCGCGGTGTTGGAGCGGGACCTCGCACAGGTGCAACGGGCCCTCAATGCGATCCCGAAACTGCGTCAGGTCTGGGCGGGCAACTACACGCCCGCGCCAGGACCGACGTTTGTGCACCAGGGCGGCGACCCGATGAAGCCCACGAACCCCGTGGTGCCCGCCAGCCTGAACGTGCTGGACCGGGTCACCGCGCCCTACGCGCTGGCCGTGGATGCGGCCGACGGCGAGCGCCGGCTCGCCTTGGCGCGGTGGATCACGACGGGGGCCAACCCGCTCACGCCGCGCGTGCTGGCCAACCGCGTGTGGCAGTATCATTTCGGCACGGGACTCGTGGATACACCGAGCGATTTCGGTTTTCTCGGCGGCCGGCCCACGCATCCGGAACTCCTCGATCATCTCGCGGCTCGGCTGCTGCGGCACGGCTGGCGGCTCAAGCCGGTGCACCGCGAAATTCTGCTCTCCCGCACTTATCGCCAGGGCACCGCCCTCCGCGCCGACGCGGCCCTCGTCGATCGGGACGCCCGGCTGCTCTGGCGTTTCCCCCCGCGTCGCCTGGGCGCGGAGGAGCTGCGGGATACCCTGCTGGAGGTCGTTGGGAAACTCGACCGGCGGATGGGCGGCCCCGGCTTCCGGCTCTACAAGTTTACGCAGAACAACGTCTCCACCTATTTTCCGCTCGATCGGCACGGCCCCGAGACCTATCGCCGCGCGGTCTACCACCAGAACGCCCGCGCGAGCATCGTCGACGTGCTCACCGACTTCGACCTGCCCGACATCGCGTTTGCCGCGCCGCGCCGCGCGAACACCACGACGCCACTGCAGGCGCTGACGCTCCTCAACCATAGCTTCACGCTCGATCTGGCGGAGGCTCTGGCCGCGCGTCTGGACGGCGAGGTCAACCGGCAGATTGCCCGGGCGTATGCGCTCACGTTCCAGCGTGAACCGTCCGTGGCGGAACGGACCGCCGGCGCGGCGCTGGTCGCCTCGCACGGCGTGAAGGCGTTTTGCCGGGCGCTGTTGAACGCGAACGAACTGATTTATTTGGAGTAAGCGGACCAGCCCACGATCCTTCGATCCGCCGCCCACCTCTTTGCGCCAAAGAGCCCCCGGACCTCCTCGCCGTCGGTTTGGCGGCCGCGATTTGGGGGCGATTGCCATTCCCCGAAAAAGGGATGGTCGCAGCACAAGAAAAAGACCATGATTCCCGGTTATCGCTGGCAGCTCCGATCCTCGGAGCCGCCGTGTGCGACCCATCCCTAGCACCTGCCCAACCATGCCACTCCCCCGCCTCGCCCTGACCTTGTCGCTCCTCGCCGGCACTGCGCTCGCGCAATCCGTCGCGCCGTCGGTTCCGCCTGCGTCGGCTGCCGGGCGAGAGACCCCCATCGAATTGAACCCGTTCGTCATCACGGCCGAAGTCGACAACAGCTACGCCGCGAAAGACACCTTGTCCGGCACGCGCCTGCGCACCGACATCAAGAACGTCGCCTCCTCGATGTCCGTCATCACCTCCGAGATGATGCGCGACATGGGCGCGACGAGTTTCTACGACGTCGTGGACTTCCTCCCGAGCACGTTCTCTTACGGGAGTAACGAGGGTGACGTTAGCGCCAACGGCCTCCGCACCGGCAGCCCGTTCGTCGTGCGCGGTTACCGGTCCGATTCGCTCTCCACCAATTTTTTCACGGCCAACTTCCCGGTCGATTCCTACAACACCGACCGCATGACTTTCACCCGCGGGCCGAACGCGATCCTGTTCGGCATCGGCAACCCCGGCGGCACGGTCGACATCACGAACAACAAAGCCGACCTTCGCCGGAATTTTCAAAAGCTAGATCTCAAGCTCGATTCCTTCGGCAGCTTCCGCACCGCGTTCGACGCCAATACGGTAATCGTGCCCCAGAAACTGGGGCTGCGCCTCGATGTCCTGCGCGACGACCGGCGGAGCAACATCGAGCCGTCCTACAATAAACGGAATTCCGTCTTCGGCACGCTCACGTTTCAGCCCGCGAAGAATTCCTTGCTCTACGTGACCGCCGAATCGAACCACCAGCGCGCGCAGATCGTGCGGCCGTTCGAGTTCTACGACTGGTATAACGGCTGGGTGACCGCCGGCAGTCCGCTCAAGGCGATCGCCAAAAATACCGCCGCCGGCCCCGGCTGGGAGTTCGAGACCAACGGTGGTTACAACGTGTATATTCCCGGCCAAGGCGTGACGAATTGGAGTGCGATGGCCTACGGTGGGCGTCCCCTCGTGCGGACCGCCCGGGTCAGCACGATCAGCTATGGCATGGGTTCGCCCAACCAGATTGTTCCGCTCGATACCAACATCGTGGGCAACGGTGATCTGATGGAGTTACACAACGAGAACTATGCCGTCTTCTTCCAGCAGCGCCTCGCGAACAACCTCTACTTGGAACTCGCCGGCAAGCACGATCACAACTTCCGGTTCAACCGGGAAACCGACGGCAATCGCGTCGCCATTAAGGTGGACCCGAACGCCCAATTGCCCGACGGCACGCCGAATCCCAACGTGGGTAAAGCCTTCGTCGATATCCGCCCAAGCGAGCAGCACATCGCGACCGACGTGAACCAGCTGCGGGCGACGCTCAGCTATGAAAAATCCCTGAGCCACCTCAAGGTCTTCAACCGCGGCCTGGGCCGGTTTTCGCTGGGCGGACTCTGGAACAACGAGGCCAGCCATCAGTTCCTTGAGCAATATGCCGAGACCAACACCACGCCGCTCAGCGCCCAGCGGGATCTCAGCAACGGCGTGAATCTAGTGCAGCGCCGGTGGTATTTCCTTCCGGGCAAGGAAAATTTCTACGCCGGAAATTTCGATCCGGTGAGCGGCAATGGCATCAGCACCAGTTGGGAGCGTGTCTCCGCCACCCCGCGCAATAACGTCACTCGCACCAATTCCTCCGCCCTCGCCGCGCAGGCCCTGTTGTTCGACGAACTCATTTCTCTCACGGGTGGACTGCGCCGCGATGAGCTCCTCATCACCTCGGTGAACTACGTCAAGGATGCGCGCGGCGTCTGGCCCAACGCCCGCGGTGGCAGCGCCGCACCGTTCCTCCGCGACGTCGGACGTCCGTATCTCTTCGGCGCAGTCGTCAACGTCCACAAGAACTTTGGCTTGTTCTATAACCGCGCGACCAACTACCGCGGCTTCAATCAATCCAACCGCACCATCAACCAGGAGCTGATCCCGACGCAGGCCGGTGAAGGCGTCGACACGGGCCTCAAATTTAATCTCGGGGGAATGCTCTCCGGCTCGGTCACCTATTTCGAAACCTCGCAGACCAACAGCCTCGACAACACCTTGCGCGGTAAGAAAGCGGCGTGGATCACTTCGATCTGGGAAGTGCTCGATCCGAGTAAGCGCCCGGATCTGATCACCAACTGGACCGACCTCAAGGACCAGAAAACTCGCGGCACCGAATTCGAACTCGTCGCCAATCCGAGCAAAAATCTCCGCCTGTATTTTTCGGCGAGTCGCAACGTGAATGCTTTGGTCGACCACGGCGCGATCGTGTTCGCCTACCTCAATCAGAACTACCCCGTGTGGCAGGCCAAGGCGGCCACGCCACTGCTGACCAGCCTGTCCGATGGCACGACCGTCGGCGCCCTCATCCCGAAGATTCAAGCCGAGGCCAGCGACGACCTCCTCGTCATCGGGCAAAAGCAAACCCGCGTCTACGAGTGGCAGACGAATCTCATCACCCGTTATCAGTTCGACCACGAGACCGTCCTGAAAGGCTTCGCGGTCGGCACAGCTTTCCGCTGGCGGGCCGCGCCGATCATCGGCTACTACCGCAAGCCGACGGTCACGACGCCGCTCGGCGTGCTCGACCCTGCGCGCCCGATTAACGGCCGCGCCTCGACCAACCTCGACGCGTGGCTCGACTACGGTCGCACGTTCACGGTCGCGAACAAGAAGGTGCGCTGGTCCGGTCAATTCCGCATCCAGAACGTCTGGAACGATCGCACCGCCCAACCATGGTCCGCCGACGTGAACGACAACGGCACCGTTTTCTACCTACAACGGAAGACCGTCGGCGAGCGCCAGTTCCTCCTCAGCTCGACGCTTTCATGGTAACGCGAGTGACCCGACCATCCTCTGCCGTCATGCGGTCGCCACCGGCGGGATCCTGACGCTGTTCAGCCTCGGCGGAGACACGGTGGCGATGGTGCACAATCCCAAGCTGGCGCACCGGATCAGTTTCGACGCCCGCTCAGAAGCTGCCCTTGAGTCCGGCGGAGAGCTGCACGCCATACGTCGTGACTTGGTAGCGGCGGGCGTAGCCGGGCGTGTCGGGGCCGTAGCGGAGGAGGACTTCGGGGACGTTGAAGATATTTTGCGCGCTGAGATAGAGGCCGATGTTTTTCCGGACCTGCCACTCGGCGTTGAGATCGACGGTGGTGCGTGGCTGGCTGTATTGGAAACCGTTCACGCCCGTCACGACGCCACCGCGCTGGCGGCCGCGGTAGTTCCACTTGGCGAGGAAGGAGAGCGGACCGCGGTGGTAGCTCGCGCCCCAACTGCCACTCTCAGGGATGAACGCGGTGAAGTTCGCTTGCCGGCTGCCGACGAGCTCGAGCTTGGTGGCGTTGGCAAAAACCTGGATGGCTCGGCCCCACTCGCCGAGCGGGCGCAGCGAGTGGCGCGCGCTGAACTCGAGGCCGCGCACGCGGGCGACGCCCGGCAGGTTGAACTGCGTGACGAGTTCCCAGCCGGCGTATTCGGGGCCGAGGCCGACCGCGGCGAGACTGTCGGCCGTGGCGAGGCGCGTGGCGCTGCCGAAGAAGTCGCGAATTTCCTTGGCGAAGCCGCCGACGCTGAAGAGGCCCCCGGCATCGGTGTAGTACTCAAGGGAGACATCGACGTTGTCGGCGGACCAGGGGCGAAGGCCGGTGTTGCGGATGGTGATGCGGCCGGGAAGTTGCTGCGGATTGATCGCGGCCTCCATGTCGGCCTCGTCGATGGTGGAGTTGGGGACGATGTTGGTGAAGTCGGGCCGGCCGTAGGTTTGGGCGAAGGACACGCGCGCCTGGAGATTCTCGCGGATATTGTAGGTGAGGTGAATGCTTGGGTAGTAACCTTCGTAGGTGCGGGCGGCGCGGACGCCGCGCTCCGAACGGATGAGACGCAACTCCTCGCCGGAGCCAACGGCGCCGGCAGCGGGTTTGCGGATGCGGGCGCCGGTGGCGGTGTGCGCGTAGGTGCCGTCGGCGTCGCGTTGCCACACGGCGTTGGGATCGGCGAGGACGCCTTCGCCCTTGGCGGAGGTTTTCTCGAAGCGCACCCCAGTGAGGATTTTTAGGCGATTGCGGAACAGGCCGGCCTCGGCTTGTAGGTAGAAAGCGGTGACGCCTTCCTGCAGATGCTCGGAGTTGTTGACGCGGAACAACTCCTCGGCGACGACCTGCGCGGGCGTCTTGGACCAGAGCGTGGGGTTGGCCTTGAAGGCCTCCCACGCCTTGTAAACCGAGATCCACGGCATGTTGCGGAAACCGAAACTTTCCTCCTGCCCGACGTAAGTCGTCATGCGGTAGGGCGTGGGCGTATCGATCGTGGCGGCGTTGCCGTCGGGACCGTTGTAGGTCCAGTTGATGCTCTCGCGGCGGACGTCGCGTTTTTGGATGCGCTCCGAGCTGCCGAGCTGGAGCGCGGCGGGAAACGGGAGGAAACCCAGGCTCTTCCGCACGTCGAGTTTGGCGGTGACCATGTCGTCGTGGATGTAGCGGGGCGTGGAGTTGGCGGTGTTGAGACGGTAGTTGTCGAGGTTGTACAGGTCGACTTCCTGGTTGGCGTTATCGAAGAGCCGAATGGTGCGCGGGCGATCCTGATCGACGTCGGCGAGGACGAGGCGGCCGGGATTGCGCAACGCGGTGGCGAGCGTGCGGAAGCGGCCGTGGATCGTATCCTGATAACCGCCCTCGGACTTGGAAAAACCGAGGCCGCTCTCGACGCGCCAATCGCCGTTGTCGAAACGGTAGCGGGTGCTGCCGGCGCGGGTATCGAGCTGGTGGCGGACGGAGGCGTGCAGGCCCATCAGCGAGACGCCGGCGCGGCCGGTGGCGCCGTTCGTGAACCCGTCGCCGTAGGTCATCGCCATGCCGCCGACCAAGGTGGGCGTGGCGTTCGTGCCGGTGTCGAATGCAGCAGACGTCGAGGAGCGGTCGGAGACAAAGCGGCTGGCCTCGACATTGGCGGAGAGCACGCCGTCGGGGGTGACGCGCCAGTCCGCGCGCACGCCGGCGGAGTTGCGGCTGTTGAGTCGCGGCGAAGCGGGCAACTGGAACTGTTGGAGAAACGGCCGGGCAAACGTCGCGCCGGTGCCGGCCGCGGTGGCGTTGTAGGCCTTGAGCGCGAGCTGCTGCCACATGTAGCGGTTCTGCACCTGGCCCGTGACGACGAGTCCGAAGTTCCGTGACACCGGCAGCGTGTAGTCGAAGTTTGCGGACGGGCGGATCATCTGGACCTTTTTATCGGGCGTGTGCGGCTGGGCCTCGAGAGCGAGGTGATGCTGGTTGCCGGAGATGCTGATCGAGTAGCGGAGCTGCGCGGTTTTCCGCTCAAACGCACTTTTGCTGACCATGTTGATCGAGCCGGACATCGAGTCGGCGGGCGTCGAGGGGGTGGGCGACTTCGTGACTTCGAGGCGCGCGAGGTTGTTTATCGAGACCTGCGTGAACTGGAAAACGCGCGAGCTGCCCTGGGGATTGCCGGTGTTCGCCATTTGCATGCCGTCGCCCGAGACGACTGCCATGCTCGTGGGAAAACCGCGCACGGCCACCGAGGAGACGGAGCTGCCGGACTCGGCGTCGTATTCCGCCGTGATGCCGGGGAGAAACTTGAGGAACTCGCCGACGTTGCCGTCGGTGACTTCGCCGAACGCATCGGCCGCGATCACATTTTTTAAGTTGGGCGCGAAGCGCTGTTCGTTGATCGCAATGGCGGCGCCATCGGTCTCGCGGCCGGTCGAGACCTTGAAGGCATCGAGCTGGATGGTGCCGTCAGCCCTAGCGGTGCGTCCGCCGCTCGCGAGATCGACGTTGCGCTCGACGATCTGGCCCTGCGCCACGTTCACGGTGACCTCCTGCGGGTCGAGCCCGGTGAAGAAAACTTGGAGCACGGTCGCGCCGGGGGGCAGGGCGGGGATGCGGTAAGTGCCGGACTCGTCGGTGAACACGACGCGGTCGGTTCCGCGGACGGTGAGGCGGGCGTTGTTGAGGAATTGCCCGGTGGCGACGTTTTGCACGCGCCCGGAAATCGCGCCGGTGTTTTCAGCGGCGCGCACGGCGGTGGTGAGGACGAGCGTGCTCGTAAGGAAGAAAACGACGATACGACGGATGAGGTTCATGGGGTTAAAAGGTAACGGACAGGTTGGCGGTCAGAGGGAGTGAATTCCAAAGCGGAGGAGCTTGTACCGCATTCGGTCGGGTTGGTTGGCGAGAGCCGACCATGGCGCGCCCGTTGGGGTGGGAGCTGGATGAGTGAGCCGTAAATGAGTCGTTTTTGAGATGGCGGCGGGTTCGGATGATGCTGGGGACTTGGGAGGGAACGGCTGCGGCGGAAAGGGGGATTTCGGGCGTGAATCGAGGTGCTGCTTGCCGTTTTTGGGGGCAATCATCGCGGGGCGGGGATGCGTTGATGCGGACCTCCGGATCGCTCGGAGTCAAGGAGCCAGCCTTTTTAAAAATTTCTCAGGCCGACTCCGGTGCGTCGGCGGAGGGGTGGCCCGGTCGTCGGGGCGTGGGCTCCGTCCAGAAGACCGGTTCGCTCGCGGCGGCGGCGGGCTGCCCGTAGGCGTCGGTAAACAATTCTCCTTGCTCGGCGCTCCGCGAGAATGAGTGCCTCGACCGCTTCGTCGGTGCGCTGCGGCGAGTGGTGCGGCCGGTAGCTGCGCGGCTGCAAGCCCGCCAAACCGAGTGCGGCGCAGCGCTCCAGATGTTTGTAGCCGGTCTTGCGACTGATGCCGAACTGTTCGCACAGCTCGGTCACGGTAAAGCGGCGGGACTCTTGAGCAGGCGCGGTCCTGCCAGTGGCGAAGCGCCCAACTCGCCGAACGCTTCCGCGTGGACACCCGCATGGCGAAAACGATACGTTTCAGGAGCAATGAACTACGGCGAACCCAAAAGCGCGCCATCCGATTTCCGCGTGCTTACGCGGATTTATCCGCACGGCCAGCCGGAGGAAATCGAATCTTCGGTGCCGCTGCATCCGAAGGTGAAAGCGTATCTGGAGCACTGGGCCGGTTTCCTGCGCTTTGAAATTTACGACAGTGCGCGCTCTTCGTTCTGCATCTACAATTCGCAGGGGTTCCTTCGCCGAAAAATCTACTACGTGCCGTATCGGTTGGCGGACTATCAGCCTATGATGGTGGGAGGGGGAACGGTCATGATCTTTGATCAAATGACCGGTAAATTGCTGTACGATGGCGGCGACGGTGATGAGTGAGGCGCAGCTGCCGAATTGAATCGGCATAGACGGCCCGAGAAATACGGGCTTTGAGATGCAGAAAGGTTTTCGGCCAAATTTCTGTACCTGCTGTAGACAAACACCGGTTGACCAGCCACGCTTCGACTTCGATGGACGCGTCGTTGCACCAACACCTCAGTGCGCAAGATCGGCCTGTCATCTTGCTCGAGGGCACACGAAAACTGCCGGTCCAGGCGCACGGGCAATTGCAGGCGTTGACCGCGTGGTTGTGCGCGGAGTTTCCCCGCGCGGTTTTTCGCAGTGGCAACGCGGAAGGCACCGATGCCGTGTTTGCTGATGCCGTGGCCGCGTGTGATCCGGCAAGGTTGGAGTTGGTGTTGCCGCACGAGGGGATGGGCCGAAAGCGACGTCCGCCGGGTGCGCGCTGCGTCGCGTTGAAAGCGATGTCGGATGCCGATTTGACGCGGGTGGTCGCAGTCACTCGACAAGCTGGGCGCGATGCAGGTCGGCTGGGAGACTACTACCTCGCGCACCGGAATGGCCCCAGCAGCGCCGCCACGAGCAAGGCCACATACCTGCTGCGCGACACTCTGAAGGTGACGGGCTCGGAGGCCCTTGGGCTGGCTCCGGCCGCGCTAGGGATTTTCTTTGTGAACGATGCGGACCCCACGGGCGGCGGCACCGGGCACACGATCAGGGTGTGTGAAGTGCTGGGTGTTCCCTTGGCCACGCAGGCGGAGTGGGGAAGCTGGGGGTGCGCGGCGGATGCGGATCAAAAAACTCTCAGCGGCGGGGACTGATTTACGGGTCTGATTCGTGTGGTATTCAGAAGTGGAAAAACCGGACAGTAACCGGACAGACGAAAATAAAAGGAGAAGGCCAATCACGTGTAAGTGATTGGCCTTCATTGGCTGCCCGGGTAGGGATCGAACCTACGACCAAGTGATTAACAGTCACCTGCTCTGCCACTGAGCTACCAGGCAACGTGGCTTCGGGTGACTTTCGCCATCCGATAGAGTGGCATGAAAACAAAGGCGCGCGCACTCTTGTCAATGCC
>CAMBVX010000079.1 GCA_945871085.1 Opitutus sp. GAS368
GGGGCCTCGGCGGCGAGCGCAAAGAGTGGGGACCACAACAGGGCGATGAGGAGGTGGCGGAGTTTCATGGAAGTTAGCGGGTTTGAGGTGACCGATGGATCTAGTGAGGGGTGATGAGTGGAATCGTTTGGCGACTGTGCTGGCGATAGATGTGGAAATCGCGATCCAGCGTCCAGACCACACTGATGGAGTGGATTTCCGACATGCGCACGAGGCAGGCATCGGCGAAGGACAGCGGAGTGTCGGCGTAGCGGCGCAGGAGATCGCGGACGGAGCGGTATTCGGCATGCAGATCGAAGTTGCTGCGAAGGAAGCCGGATTCGATGAGGGCAAAAACCTGTTCCGGTTCCTGTCCGTCGCGTTTCAGCAGAAAGCACGCCTCGGAGATCGCGGCGTCGCAGGTGAGCACGTTGGGCGGAGCGGAGCGCGCCTGTTCGGCCGCCCACCCGTTTTGTCGCTCGCTGGGCGAGAGCAGGGCGACAATGGGCCCGGCGTCCACGATCCAGGTCTTCAACGGCCGTAGCCCTCCATGTGTTTGGGGTTGGTCGTCAGATCCGTTGAAACGCCTTTACACGAGCCGATCAGGTGCTTGATCACGTCGTAGCCCGACTTCGCCTTGGTCGGTTCCGACGTGACACCGTAGGCGCGGAGCGCGCGACGGACGAGATCACCCTGCGAGAGTTTTTCCTGCTTGGCGTATTTCCGGTTCGAGGCCCGCTCGGAATTGGACACGCGAATGGCGTGGATTTCGGTCTGCATGACAGCCAAACAAGACACGGGTCGGCGTTTCCGTCACCGGGCCAAGTCGTAGAGCGCGTAGCCGGCGAAGAGGTTGGGGAGCGCGCGACAGGGAGAGTGCCAGTCGCCGGCGAGGTGGGCGCGGCGGGCGATCCGGATTTCCTTGGTCGCGCAGAAATGCTCGAAGTCGGCAATCGTCACCGGATTCGCCGGACGGCTTTCGAACCACTCGGTCGTGTAAACAGGGTTCCGCAATTTTCGTCCGCGCAGGAGCATGTCGACGCGGTTCTTCCAGAAGCCGTGGTTCACGAAGCCGACCGTCAGCGCGCGGCCGACGCGGAGGGCTTCAGTGATGACGGCCGTCGGGTCGCCGAGTTCGTGGACGGTGCGGGAGCAGATCACGCGGTCGAAGTGTTTGTCGGGAAAGGCGCGCATGAATTCTGTCATGTCGCCCTGATACGCCGCGAGGCCGCGGCGGACACAGGAAGTGATTTTGGCAAGCTCGAGGTCAACGCCGACGGCTGAGACTTTTTTCGTTTGCACGAGGTAGTCGAGGAGCACGCCGGGGCCGCAGCCGAGGTCGAGGACACGGGTGTTGGGTTCCACCCAGTCTCCGATGATCTCCATGTCCACCGTGCGTTTTTCGACGAGCTTGGTCATGGCAGGGAAAACCGGACGGAGCAGGGGCCCGCGGAACACACGGAAAAAAATATGGCGGAGATGGCGGGGGAAACGCGAAAGGGACGAGGGCGGACCACTCGCTGGCGCTCGCGGCTACCAAAAGTGCAACGAAGCACCACTCGCTCACGCTCGCGGCTACGGAGAACGGCGGGAGGTGTGCGGTCAGATCGCATAGTCGAAAACGTAGGGTTGGTCGCGTTCGATCCAGCCGCGGACGAGGCCGTAGAGTTCTTCGGATTCGAGGAGGAACGAGTCGTGGCCGAGGTCGGTGGAGAGTTCGGCGTAGCTGGCGCGTTTGCCAGCGCGAAGGAGGGCGAGGGCGAGCTGGCGGTTTTGTTCGGGCGGGAAGAGCCAGTCGCTGGTGAAACCGACGATCAACGTCTCGGCTTCGACAGCGGCGAAGGCTTGTTCGAGCGTGCCGTGCGCGTGGGCGAGGTCGAACTGGTCGAGGGCGCGCGTGATGTAGAGATACGAGTTGGCGTCGAAGCGGTTGATGAAGCTTTGGCCTTGGTGGCGCAGGTAGCCTTCGACTTCGAACTGGACGTCGAAGGTGTAGGCATCGCCGTTGGCGGTGTCCTTTTTGCGGCGGCCGAACTTTCGGTCCATTGAGGCATCGGAGACGTAGGTGATGTGGGCCATCATGCGTGCGATCGCGAGGCCGACGCGGGGTCCGGCGTCTTTCGTGTAATCGCCGCGGTTCCACGCGGGATCTTGCATGATGGCCTGGCGGCCGACTTCGTTGAAGGCGATGGCTTGAGCGCTTTCGCGGCCGGTGGTGGCCATGCCGAGGACGCGGCGCGTCAAGCGCGGGTAGTCGGTGGCGAAGCGCAGGGCCAACATGCCGCCCATCGAGCCGCCGATGACGCCGTGGAGTTCGACGACACCGAGGTGGTCGAGGAGGAGTTTTTGCGCGCGCACCATGTCGCCGATGGTGACAAAGGGAAACAGGATGCCGTAGGGGCGGCCGGTTTCAGGGTTGGACGAGGAAGGGCCGGTGGAGCCTTGGCAGCCGCCGAGGACGTTGGCGCAGACGACGAAGAAGCGGCGCGTGTCGACGGCTTTGCCGGGGCCGATGAGATTGTTCCACCAGCCGGGTTTTTTGTCGGTGGGGGTGTGCCAACCGGCGCAGTGGTGGTCGCCGCTGAGGGCATGGCAAATGAGGACGGCGTTGTCGCGCGTGGCGTTGAGGGTGCCGTAGGTTTCGTAGCGCAGCTGGAAGCCGGAGATGGTCTGGCCGCTGCGGAAGGAAAACGGTTGCGCGTGGACGAAGTCGCGCGGCGAGACGAGGCCGACCTCGCCGGGCGCGAGGTGACGCGGCGTGGTTTCCGCGGTGGGTGCGGCTGGCAGGGTGTCGATGTCGTCGGTCATCGGGGGCGGACAATGAACCTGCAGCCGGGCGTCGAGGCAAGGGGTGGAGCGGGGTTATGACGCGGGGGAGAAAGCAGGTAAACCGGCGGTTACCTGAATGCTCGACGGAGGCGCGGGGCGCGGCGCGGAGTCGTGAGGAGGGTGCTCACGCCTGCGCGGCGGCGCTGAGAGACTCGTCCATCTCTTCGTTCGAGAAGACGTGTTGGACGTCGTCGATGTCGTCGAGATCGTCGTGGAGTTTTACGAGGGATTTCGCGAGGACGAGGTCGGTGACGGGGACGGTCGTGAGGGGGATGTAGGCGATTTCGGAGCTGTCGGGCTGGAGGTCTTTTTGCTCCAGAGCGTGGGCGACCCGGTCGAAGCCGTGGATGCCACAGCGGATTTCGTAGCCTTGCTCACTGGTGAGGATGTCGTCGGCGCCGGCGGCGAGGGCGATTTCGATGAGGGCGTCTTCGGCGATCTTGTCCTGCGCGACGAGGAATTGACCGGCGTGAAGAAACTGAAACGACACGGCACCTGAGCTGGCGAGGTTGCCGTCGTGTTTGGCGAAGGCGGCGCGGATGTCTTTCGCGGCGCGGGTTTTGTTGTCGGTGGTGGCTTGGACGACGAAGGCGACGCCCCCAGGTCCGTAGCCTTCGTAGGTAATTTCTTCGTAAACGACGCCGGGGATTTCGCCCGTGCCCTTCTTGATGGCGCGGTCGACGTTTTCGGCGGGCATGTTGGCTTCGCGGGCCTTCAACATGAGCGTGCGGAGGCGGGCGTTGCCGTCGGGATCACCACCGCCAGATTTGGCGGCGAGGGTGAGATCACGGGAAATACGAGAGAAGACCTTGCCCCGCCGGGAGTCGGTGACGGCCTTGAGCCGTTTCACCTTCGACCACTTGTTGTGTTTGGCCACAGGACGGAAGCGGAGAGCTGGGAGTCGAGAGCGAAGAGTGGAGAGCCAGAAAATAAGCCCTCGACGTGGCGAGGGCGCGAAGGGCGGGTTGGCGACTGCGCCCTACTTTTTCTTGGGAGTGACGTTTTTCACCGGCTTGCCGCCGGGGCTGGCGATCGCGACTGCGGCCACGGGCTCGGGGTCTTTCATGCGGTTGATGACGAGCTGCTGGAGGATGGTGAAGAGGCCGTTGACCGTCGAGTAGAGCGAGAGGGCGCAGGAGAAGGTGTAGCAAAACAGCGTGAAGATGATCGGCATGAACTGCATCATCTTGGCTTGGGTGGGGTCCATCGAAGGTGTCGGCGTGAGCCGCATTTGGAAGACCATGGTGGCGCCCATGAGCAGCGGCATGATGTTGATCGGCAGGCCAAAGATGTGCCCGATCGTGTCGCTGGCGGCGAGGTCGGTGGCCCAGAGAAAAGGTGAAAAGCGCAGCTCGGCCGTGCTCTGGAGCATCGTGAAGAAGCCCATGAAGAACGGGATCGTGATGAGAATCGGCAGACATCCGCCGACCGGATTCACCTTGTTGGTCTTGAACAAGGCCATCGTGGCTTCTTGCTGCTTTCGGGGGTTGTCTTTGTATTTTTCCCGGACGGCCTGGAGTTCGGGTTGCAGTTTTGCCATACGCTTGGCCGACTTCGAGGCGGCGAGCGTGAACGGAACAAAGATGATCTTGAGGGTGAGGGTGGTGAGGATGATCGCGATGCCCCAGTTGTTGGACAGGCCGTGGATCCACGTCATCAGCGTCAGGAGGATTTGGCTGAAGTATTTGAAGAAGCCGAAATCCATGACTTTGTCTTGGTCGGCCTTGAAAATCGAAGCTTGGGCGAGCCGGGCGTATTCTTTCGGGCCGACGTAGAGGCTCGAGGCGAGTTTCACCTCGGTATTGGGCGCGAGGGCTTTGACGTCGAATTGCGCGGAGCTGGCCACGCCATAAGCGGAGTGGTTGTCGTCAGGCAGGGCGGCGAGGAGTTTCACGCGGCGAGTCACGAGACCGGCGGCGGGTTCGTCGGGCGTGAGGATGGCGGTGAAGAACTGATTCTTGACGGCGGCCCACACGAGCGGACCAGGACTGGTGACGGCGGATTTGGAGTCATGGGCGCCGATCCCGAAGAAGCCGCCGCTGGACTCGAGTGCGGAGCGGAGAATGAAGGTCTGGCTTTCACCGGTGGAATAGCCGGTGGCGAGCTGGAGTCCGTCGTCGTTCTGATTTTTTGGGGCGGCGGTGCCGAGGGCGAGCGCGACCTTCATCGGCGCGGCCGTCTGGTCGGAGAGGTTGCGAATCGTGGTTTCGTGGCGGAGTTGATAGGGGTCGGTTTTGTCGCTTTCGTCAGAAGGGAGAGTGTAGCGGCGCGTGACTTCGAGGCGGCCGTCGAGCACGGCGCGGTAGACGACTTCCGAGGACGTTTGGGAGACGCGTTCGAAGCGGGAGCTGCGGTCGAGGCCCGGGAAGTCCACGAAGGCGAGCATGGGATCGGAGTGCAGCTCGTTAAAAATGAAAGGAGCGGAGCCGTTTAGCTCGGCGGGGTAGATCAGGCGGTCCTTCGCGTCGCGTTTTTTCAGTGCTACGTCGCGGATGGCGCCACCGGAATCGGTGAAGCGAACTTCAATGAAACTGTTGCTCAACGTGGTGACTTTGGCGGTGGCCGAGTCGGCGCGCGCGGCGGCGAACGCGGTGTTGATTGCGGCTGCCGGGGCAGACGTGGTCGCATTGTTGACCGTGGTGCTGGTCGGGGCGGTGCCGGGCGCGGTCGGCGTGGCGTCCGCGGTCTGAGCAGCGGGGGCTGGGCGCGGAGGTGGGGGTGGAGCATTCTGCTGCATCCAAAACATGAAGGCGATGGCGGCGGCGATGAGAGCCACGCCGATGACTGTGTTCTTTTTGTCCATTACGAGAAGGTGGTGAAGGAGGGAAGCGCGGGAGACGCGGTGCAGGAGCGAGGGAGAGCGGGAGAGAGTTCGAAGGCGGTGGGGTCAGGCGGTGACGCGGGTGCAGCGGGGAGTGCGGCGTGGTGAGACGGGATCGTGGCCGCCGGGGTGCAACGGGGTGCACTTGAGCAAGCGAACGACGGCGAGCGCGGCACCGACGACTGCGCCGCGTGCGCGCACGGCATCGGCGGCGTAGTGGGAGCAGGTCGGTGAAAAGCGGCAACCGAAGGACGGACCAAATAGCACGGGCAGCGCGGGGGAAAGGGTACGCTGGTAGAGTTTGATGAGGAGGAGCAGCGCGTGCGTGGGCAAGCGTACGAAGACGCGGACGAGGGAAAGCAGACGCGCGCTCATGCGGAGGGCGAGGCGGGCGGGCGGGGCGGAGCGATGAGCGCGCAGGCGTCGGAGAACTTTTTCGCGAGCTCGGTGATCGGCAGGTGCTGGGCCGCAGCGCGGGCGACGAGCATTAAATCACAGCCCGGCGGCACGAGGTGTTGGTGGTGGCGAAACGTTTCACGGAGGCGGCGTTTGGCGCGGTTGCGGCGGACGGCGTTGCCCACGGCGGCGGTCGACGCAACGACGCAGACGCGGGGCAAGTCGGGTGCGGCGGCGAGATCCGCGATGGTGTCGCGGCGTTTCCACCACACGGTGAAGGCGCGGCAATCGACGCGACGACCCTGTTCGCGGACGACGCGGATATCGCTCTGGCGGCGCAGGTGCTGCTCAGGGCGGAAACGCATGGGGGCGTGGCTCGGCGAGCGCGCGTCAACGGAGCCCACCCGCTGGGGCGGGTGGCGACGGACGAAAGCCGGCTGGGCTTAGACGACCGTTAGACGCTTGCGGCCTTTGAGGCGGCGGGCGCGGATGACTTTGCGTCCACCGGGAGTGGCCATACGGGCGCGATAACCGATCTTGCGGGCGCGTTTCTTGCGGTGTGGACGAAATGTTGGTTGCATGACTTTTGTAGAAAAAGAGGGTCAGAAGTGTCGGACGGGGTGGGGGGTGTCAAGGGCGGCTTTTGGCTGGGACAGTTTGGCTGGGCGTTTGGCTGGCAAGAACCCGTTTTTGCGGGTGCATCCGGCACGCGGAAGGGGCCGCGATGAGGCGCAGGAGGCCCAAAAACGGGGAGGGGGAGCAGCAGCGGGGCGGCTGGAAACTTCCCTGACTCCGTCTTTCAGATTGAACCCAAGCCAAACGATTCGGTGGAGTGCCGACGCTTGCTGACGTGCCGCTACGCGAGGGAAAAACGCAGTGTGGCGGCAAGCGCTGGTCCACCTCGATCAGTTTCCGTGATCTACTCCTAAGAAACTACATTTGTTAATCGCTTGGGCGCAACGTTGACCCTGTTTCTTTCTGTCACGGCCAAAACCCGGTTTTGGGGCGGGGGCTGATAGGGGACTACAGCGAATCCACACCCTTGCCGTCATAGACATTCCACTGATAAAGCCCCGAATGATTATCAAAACCTGCACAGGCGTTGGTCGCACGGACCGGGTCACACGCCTCCACATTGGATGACTTTAGAAAATCGGCTAAACGTCGCGGGTTTCCCAAAAGCGGAACCAACCACCGTTGATGATCGCTTACGCAGAATAAATTGGACTCGAAAAAATAAATTCCATCGACCTGCGCATCCGTCAGCCCAATCGCGCGCTTCATGACCACGGAATAATTGTTGAAGGTGTTCGCGTTGATGCCGCCAAGCACCTGAACCTGGTATCGACGGCCAAGCTCGACATACGGTCGGACGTCGTGACTGCCACGGCCGCCTAAATCTTCGAGCGGTTCGAGCTGAAGAGTGTCGACCAGCTTTTCTCGCATCCAAGTCTCTACATCAAACCCTTGGGCCAAACTGTAGAAAAGGCCCGCGGACGGAATCCGTACAACGACCGCTATGACTGCACCTTTGCGCTGCCGAATGGGCGCCAATCGCGTTTTCAAATCGCGCAATGTCTCTGTAAAAAAACCCGCGCGCCAGCGGATCCACTCCTCGTAGACCTTGCCCGCGGAAGCATCGATGGTCCGGGGATCAACGCCCGTCTTCTCCCGGTACGCTGCGACCATTTTCGGATGGTAACCGAGCAAAGGCGGCTGTCGGTTGGCATCGACTACAATGCCCGCTGATTTTCTCTCCGCTAGCTCGCATAAGATGTCCACGCGTTCACGACGCACCTCGGGAAAAAAATAACACGCCTCCGTTCCGCGCGGTTTCGTCGCGTGTTTGCGCCACTCCTGCCATTCAGGGTGCGACGCGAACCACTGCGACCGGAAAATTCCCCCGGCGCCACTTCCATAGTGGCGTTGCATCGCCAGCCAGGGCCAGAGGCGAACGCCGTGACGCTCTGCAGCCTGCTCTGCTTCGGTCAGCGCACAGTACTGGTTGTTCATATAATCCCAGGTCGGCCAATGCAGAGAGGATTTTAGAATATTCAGGTCGACCCGCGTCAGTGGGGTCCCAGGAAACCGAGTCGCTGCCGCGAGCTTGCTTTCGTAAAGCAATACACTCCGCCCCGCCGCCCAATGTAGGTCGCGCAGGCCAAGCTCACCGTGTCCCTTGACCATCGCTTCGAACTGATCCGCCGCCATGCGTGATTCCGCCCCGGGCAAAAAGAAATCCAACCAATCGGAATGCCCCACCAGCCGCATGGGTGGCTGAGATGTCTCTTTTTCAAATGCCGCCACCGACTCAGCCGTCACGGGAACAAGGCGGAGCGACCTGATACCCTGTCCCCTAGTCCCCGATTGCGCGATGCTCACCTCCCCACCCGTCAGGTCTGTCGCCACCAGAAAGGTTTCTCCTTCCGGCGAAACGCGTGAGGTCACAGCTCCCAGTCGGCGAACGATCCCGTCTCGTCCCGCCCGCACGTAAGCGGTGCCCACTGACCGGGCAAAGATAGCGTAATTACCCCTCAATCCCAGCCCCAGCACTACCGGTTGTGCCCAAATATCACCATTACCTAGGAGCTCTTGGCCGATCGTCCACTTTTCCGTTTCAGGGACAGTTCCCGATTGCTCGATTGCCGATTTAAAATCAGTGATCGTGACTTCCGCCCGAGTCGGATCGCGCCGCAACGTCCATGGAGCCAATGGCGATATCTTGACCGCGGCTGGATCGCTCAGCGTCCGTCGATAGGTCAATCGAGGTCCTTCGCGACGGGCGGTACCCGTCACCACTGGCAACAACACGATGCGATATTCTCCCGTTTCAAAATCGGAAACATCCAGCTGCTCGCTCTTTAAATCGTTCGTTGTCGACACTTCCCGTTCCAATAACGTGGCGCCGTCGCGTAACCGCACGACCACAAGTTTCGCCGGCCGGGCCGCTGGTCCCAAACGCGCCTGATGACTAAACTGCACCCGCACGTCATTCGCATCAGACAGCACCGCCCAGTCCAATTTTAGGAGGAAGGGAGGATCCATGGGCAAGCCGCTTTCCTTATTGGGCTGCCACCCTTTTCCCGCCTCATAGCCACCGTTGTAAACATAACGCTCCACGTCTCCAGGCCACAGTGCTTCGGCATCCGCGGTTCGCGCCAATCCCTGATAGTAATCGAACACCGTAGTCGCGCTTCCAGCTCCGTCGCTCCGACCAGCCACCTTCAGCTTGAACCGATAGCCGCGACGATAAACGACGCCGTGCTCGTAGTCGTACTCGGCCGGAACCGCGAAAGCGCCCAAATCAAACGCCACTTTCCGTTGCACCGTCGAAAACGTGGCCGTCACTTCGTCCGAACGGCCATCAGGACGCGTCGTAATCAGCGTTGCCGTCAGCTCCTCCTTTAAATCCAGCAGAGGGTTTGCGTGTACGGTAAGGTTGTTCGCTCGTCCCGGAAAAATGGAATAATACGGTGCCGTCGCCGAGTTGGCCGTCCCATTCACCAGAACCTCAAAATTGTCCTCTGACTGCGCCGCGCGCGCACCGACCTCGCTGCCGATGAAGCAGAGACTGCAAACCGCGAGATGGAACGAGATCGATGCTAGGAAGGGCTTCATCTGGGATAATTCTGTATGGGACCTTCGCTTAAAACTCCGATCTGACGCCAACCGTGACGATGGTACCAAAATTCTGAATCCGAATCGGTCTGGCATATTCGGGGACGTCGGGTCCGCTGCGCAACTGGCGCTTGGGGTTACCGCTGAGATTGCGCGCGCTACCGTAGAAGGACAATCGCTTCATCATACGATATTCGAAAGAAAGGTCCGAGGTGATTTGCGGGGCGACATACGCAAAAGTATCGGGCGGGATGGTCGCACTCGGCGCAACGCGGGCTCCCGTGACTTTATAGGCGTAAGCAACATTGAATTTGATGGAGACCCGCTGGCGCAGGTAGCTCACCCCCCAATTGAGATTCTTGTGCGCAAACGGAATAAAATCAGCCGCGCTGTCGCCCTTGAGCCGGGTGATGGTTGCGTTACCGAAAACCTGAAAGCCCTTCGCCCAATCCGGCAGAAAAAAAAGCGACTGGCGCCAACTGGCTTCATAGCCCTCGATCGACGCCTCTCCGAAGTTCGCTTTGCTCAGAATCTCGTAGTCAAGATAGTCGTCCGACAGGCCGAGTTCGGCGAGCAGTTCAGCCGTCGCGTCGATCTGGGTCGCACCAAAAAAGTCTTTGATGTTTTTGCGAAACAATCCGAAGGACACGACCGCTCCCCTGATATTATAAACTTCAAATGAAAGGTCGTAATTATCTGCCGTCCACGGTTTCAGCCCTGTATTGATCACCGAAATAGTACGCACGATCGAGGCCGATTCCGGGTCGGTGATCGAAATGCCGGGGATAATCTCAGACAACCTCGGCCGACCGATTGTCTGGGCGAAGGCCGCCCGCATCACGAGCGTATCCGTAAGATAATACGTCGCATTGAAGCTCGGGTAATAACCTTGGTAGTCCTTGCGCGCCTCCGCTCCACGTGCCGTGTAGCGTAGTTTCGCCGATTCAAGCGCATTGGTCGAAACCGGAATCGCCCGGCCATTCGCGGCACGCAGCAAATTTCCCGCCGCATCCTGCCGATACGTCGCCCGGACATCGTCGAGCAAACCGAAACCGTGATCCTGCGTCTTCTCGAAGCGCACGCCCCCCACGAGCCATAACCGGTTCTGAAAAAATTTCATGTCGCCGCGGACGTACGCAGCGGAAATTGTTTCCTCCAGAAACTTGGAGTTGGTCGCCCCGGATGTATAGGCCGCCGCCTCGTTTAGTACAAAATACTCGGGATTCTTTTTATAGAGGTCGTAGAATTTAGCCGGGCTTACCCACTTCGCGTTGAGCGTGCCGCTGAAGAGTGCCTGGGAAGACTCGAGTTCGTTAACGAGATCGAGGTTCTTCACCAGACGGGCGCTGGCTCCGCCGGGCGGCGTGAACGTCCACGTTTTTATCTGCGCCGTATTATCCTTTTCCTGTTGATTCACACTAAAGCCGGTCTTGATCGAGGTGCGCATGGGCAGGGGTAAATCACGACTGAGATTCATCGCGACCTGGCGCATCGTGGACTTGATTTTATTGGGACTGCTGGTCGGCGCCCCAACCGTGAATTCACCGGAATCATACGGATCGACCCGTTTTCCAGTGCGGTCCACGGCCGAAAACAACGGTGCCCGCCGTGAATAAACGCCCTCCAAACCGTCCGCGCGCAGCACCAACTGTCCTAGCTGCGTCGAGCCGATCGAATTAAAGAATCCATGATCGATGTCTTTGCGTTGGTCCCAACTGCGGGAGAAACTCACGCTGCCATCAATTCTATATACATAACCGTCGTGGATATAGTTAAGCTTCGCCGACGACGTTCCTCGCGTGCGATCGCCCCATGTGACACTCTGTCGGATTGTGTCGTTGCCCGCCGCCGCGCCCTGCGTGAATGAAGCATTTCCGGTCGCATTGGCGCCAAAAATCGCCGTCACCACATCCTGCCGTGAGGGCGTGTTGATCTGAACGTGATCGAGGTTCAACCGGATCGAGTTGGTGCGATTTAGTCTCCAGTCGAAGGTCGTCGATAAAAGATGCCGCTCAGTAACCTGCAAGGCGTGTTGCAGCGTCGGCGTCGTTTCCACCCCACGGACCAAATCCCACACGGAAGTATCCGCATCCATGTCGTAAACGCGCTTCGAGGTGCTGCCGTTGACCGTAAACGCGAAGGATTTATTCACTGGATGGGAATACGAAATATCGAGACCAGGCTGAATGGCGCGCACGTGAGTCTTGTCATCGGTCCCGACCCGTTCGCTGATGCCCGGCGGTTTGAGTCCGGCCGGTGAATTGTAGCCCAAGTAGGTGCTGATTTTCAAACTGCGAAAGGGAAGGCTGAAGCCGCTCTTGCCGATGATATTGATTGTACCCCCAACCGCATTGGCGGGTCGGTCCGGAGTTGGCACCTTGGTCACCTCGATGCGATCGATGCTGCCCGCGAAGCTCGCCGCGAGATCGAATTCGCGATCGGCGGCTGGGGAGGAAATTTCGGCCCCGTCCATCATGAAGACCACCCCGCTCGCCGGCATCCCACGAATCGACAATGAGCCGGCCGTCTGGGGACCAAAGGTCACCGCGATGCCGGGCGTATATTTGAGATACTCTCCGATGTTGCCATCGCCCAGATCGCCGACTTCGTCGAGAACGACCACATTCTTAATATTAGGTGCATTCTTCTGCTCGTTGATCGCCGCCGCTTGCGCGCTGAGGGTCGTCGCTTCGACCAAAAAGCGCTCCAGTTTAACAACATCTCTTTCCGATGCAGCCTGCCCTTGCGGCAACCGAAGTTCGAAGTCCTGGCGAGCGACCGCATCGGACTTCACCTGAAGCCCCACGGACTTGCCCTCGAAGCCCGAGTACGAAACCCGCAGCCGCACGTCGCCGACCGGCACGTTTGCGAGGCGGTATTCGCCGTTGTTATTGGTCAAGGCCTCGGCACTGGACCCTTCTAACGCCACTCGCGCGTTGTTCAGGTAGTTACCGGTCGAGGCGTTGAGAACGCGACCTTCGATGACGCCAGCGCCAGCGACTTCGGCGCTATTCATGGGCTGTGCCGAGGTCAACGAGAGGGCGATCCAGCCGAGCATGAGAGCAAGGGGATTTTGGGATTTAGCAGGCATTTGGGTGTCACTGATAGGATGCCGGATTTTCAGGGGGATCGAATCCGGGAGGGGTAGAGGGGAGGGTGGCGGGTTGAAAGAGGGTAGTCCACGGAGAACTCGACGGCATCGAGCGAGGGGCGGCCGCCGAGCTTTGTATGAGCCGGGTCGAACAGCTCAGCGCACACGTGCAGCGGAAGCCCGGTGGACGCGATGTGCTTGCGCGCGCTGACGTAGGCTCCATGTCGGCGGTGACTGATAGCGGACTGGATTTTCAGGGGGATCGGCAGCAAGCGCCGCGAGGTTGAAGCGCAGCGTCTGGGCGGCGGCCTCCAGAGAACAGAGCCCGGCGGGCTTGCCCTCGATTTGGTCCAGGAACGCATTGGCCTGATTGATGAAGTGGCTGTTGCGTTCCGGCACGGCGGCCTCGTGCCACGTCCAGTCGGCTGCCCCGGCGGCAAAGGTGCCCCACCGCTGGCGGTGCACCTCGATTTTCACGCTGCCCCCGGCGGCGTTGAACTGGAGTGTGATTTCGTTGGGGTGCCGAAACTGGCTGAGCGTGTAGTTGACGAGCACGCCGCCGTTGCGGGCGCTGATGTGGACGGTGTCCTCCACCTCGACCCCGGGCAGCGCGAGATGGGCGCAATCGCAAAGCAGGCTGTCCGTCGGGCCGATGATGATTTCCATCCAGTTGGCGACATGAGTGATCGCATCCTGAATTCCGCCGCCGCCCGTGGCGCGGTCCCGGTAGTAGATTCGGGCATACGCCGGCCGCAAGAGATGGAACGGTTGACCGCTGGTCGCCGTGGCGTGCAGCACCGGCCCGAAATCACCGCGGGCGAGGAATTCACGGGCGCCGAGGAGAAAGGGAGAGACGTGAAAAACGTAGGACACGGCGACCTCGCGGCCGGAGCGTTCACGCGCGGCGAAGAGCTCGTCGAGGCCGGCGAGCGAGTGCGACAGCGGTTTCTCGATCAGCACGTGTTTGCCGGCGTCCAGCGCCCGGATTGCCAGCGGCACATGCAGGGGAGCCGGAGTGCAGATGACGACGGCGTGAAGTGCATCCGCCGCAATCGCCGCCGCCGCGGCGTCCACGACGGGAACGCCGTAGGTGTCGGCCATCCGTTGGCGCAGCGCCGGGTCGGTCTCGCCGGCGGTGACCCGGCAGCGGCCGGTCTGCCGGAAGCACCGCAGATGCCGTTCGCCGATGCTGCCGCAGCCGATGACGAGGATGGAGTGGGCGTGAGACATGGAGAAATAAGTGGGCGATGGCGGCGACGGCCGCGAACTTTCGTCGGCAGCGGGCTTCGGGCTTGTCAAAATTGGATACACGCGTATATCCTCGGGCCATGCGGAATGTCAATTCGGATAAGGCCTACGACTTCATTCGCAAAAGGATCCTGGACGGTGGCTACGCCCCGGGGGAAGCGTTGATGACCGAGCAACTGGCGGCGGAGATTGGCGTGAGCCGCACCCCCGTGCGGGATGCGCTGCGGCAGCTGGAATCGGATGGGCTGGTCTGCATCCGGCCGCGGCTCGGGGCCAATGTGAAACAGGTGGATCTGAACGAACTTCGGGAGATGTGCGAGATGCGACTGGCGCTGGAGGGCCATGCGGCCTGGCTGGCGGCGATGAACCGGAGCGAGTCGGAACTGGCGGAAATTCACCTTCCGCTGACGGAGATGCAACGGCTGGTCGGCGTGATTGCGGCCGCGAAAAAGGAGGAGCCGCTGGTGGCAGAGCTGGCGCGGGAGGATGTCCGTTTCCATATCGCCATCATGAACGCGGCCAAGAACAACCTGATGCGGCGGGAAATCCTCCGTCTGCATCTGATCAACCGGGTGGTGGCCGGGACGCTCGAATCGGTGCCGGGACGAAAAGGGGCGCCGACCAAGCCGCAGGCGGATGCCCGCCGCCGGCAAGTGCTGGAAAGTCACGCGGAGATTTACGAGGCGATCGCCCGACGGGACGGGGCGGCGGCGAAGACGGCGATGGAGCAGCACATCCATGAACTAATCGAGCACAGCCTCCGATCGTTCGCCATCAGCGAAGCAGGGCGTGCGCTGAGCGCGGACGACCTGCTCTACACCGCCTGACCGCGAGGCGCTCCACCTGTAGTCACCGGAAATGGTTTGACAGACCTCTGCCCGCCAAATGATAAATTGTATACAAAAAAGAAAACCGTGCCTCCCAGAACCGACTGGCGTGCGGTGACGTGGCCCCGCCCGGGTTCCCCGCCGGCTTCCCCCTTGCGAAACGACACCATGCCCACCTCCACACCGTTCCTGTTCCGATTCCGGAGTCCGCTGCTTGGCGTGATTCTGTTCAGCGTTGGCCTCACCACTGTCCGGGCCCAGGCGTCCGCCACGGGCACGATCGAGGGCCGCGTGCTCAATGCGACCAGCGGCAACTATCTGCACAACGTCCGGGTCGTGCTGAAGGACACGGCGCTGGAGGCGACCACGAATGAAAATGGTGAATACCGTTTCAGCGCGGTGCCGGCCGGCCTGGCGAACCTAAGCGTGGGCTACACCGGGCTGGCGCCGCAGAGCAAGAGTGTGCAGGTGGCGCCGGGCGGTTCGGTCCGGCTCGATTTCGATCTGGTCCTGGCGGGCACGGATGCCGGCGGGGTCGTCACGTTGTCCGCCTTCACAGTGGAGGAGCGCGAACTCACGGCGCAGGGGGCGGCCCTGCACGAGCAGCGCAGCGCCGCTAACATCAAGAACGTGGTTTCGATCGAGGAGTTTGGCGACCTCGGCATCACCAATCCCGGGCATTTCCTGACGTACGTGCCCGGCGTTTCCAACGTCTACAACACGACCGGCGAGGTGGAGGGTATCGGCCTGCGGGGCATGGCCTCCAGCGGGACGCTGGTCATGTTTGACGGGGCGCAGGCGGCCAGCAACGACCCGGCGTCGCGTTCTTACAATTTCAGCGGCACCAGCACGGCCAACCTCGACCGCATCGAGGTGACCAAGGTGCCAACGCCCGACCTGCCGGCCAACGCGGTGGGCGGTTCGATCAACATGGTCTCGAAGAGCGGTTTCAACCGGAACACGCCGCTGTTCCGCTACAATGTGTTTGGCACGCTGCAGGCCAAGGGCGGCCAGGGGAACCTGCCGCACGGCATCGCCCCGTATGCCGGCACCGACGGGAAGACCACGATGCGACCCGTGCAGCCGGGCTTCGACGTGAGTTACAGCCTGCCGCTGAACCAGGCGGTGGCCTTCACCTTCAACGCCGGCCGCAACGCCCGCTATCAGGACCGTGAATACATCACGCCGACGTGGGACCGCGTCCGCCTCGTCGAGACCTCGGGCACGTTGAACTCGGTGATCAACATCTTCACCAAGGACCTTGCGGCGGCCGGTGCCGATTGGAAGATCGGCCGGAGCGTGCTGCGGGCGCGGGTGGATTTCACCCGGCAGGACGCGTTCACCCGGCAGAATATTTTCACCTACAATTTCGGTGCCGGCGCCACCGGTGGCGCGAAGTCGACCGATGGCGCCGCGACCGGCGTGGGCAACCTGGGGCTGCAGGCCGGGCAGAACATCAACCAGTATCGGCGGCTGATCAACGGGCGGGTGAGCCACGTCTACACGGGCGAGCAGTGGAAATTCGACTGGAGCGCCTCGTACTCCGAAGCGCGCCGCCTGTTTAGCGACATGGAAGACGGTGTGTTCAGCACAATGGCGGCGACGCTGTCCAACGTGGTGGTGTCCGGCCAGGGGCTCGACGGGATTGAGTCGATGACGATGCCGCGGCTCACCGTGAAATCGCGCACCGGCGCGGCCATTGACCCGTACGACGCCGGGCAATACACGCTCAATACTGCGGGCACCGGGCGGATGTTTTTCAAGAACACCGTCGGGGTGGCGTCGGTGAATGCGTCCCGCCCGTTTGCGACCGCGATTCCGACTACGCTCAAGGTCGGCGTATCGGTTGAGCAGACGATGCGCGGCAACTGGACGGAGACCGCCACCTGGAATTTTCGGCCCCCGGCCGCCGCGGGCGGTCAGCTCGTCGGCGCCCACGATCTGCTGGCCGACGCCTACTCGGCGCGGCGCTCCTACAACGGAGGGCTCAAGATCAACTGGCTGAGCGCGGGCAAGCTCTACGAGTTGTACAAACAGCATCCCGACTGGTTTCAGTTCAACGACACCGTGGCCTACACGAATCGCGTCAACAACTCCAAGAAACTGGAGGAGACGATCGCCGCCTCCTATGTCCGGACCGACGTCAAGGCGTTCGACAATCGGCTGTGGGTCGTGGCCGGGGTGCGCTTCGAACGCACGGCGGACGAGGGCCTCGGGCCGCTCAACGACATCCGCAACACCTATGTGAAGAACGCCGCCGGTCAGGTGGTGCTGGGGGCCAACGGCCGTCCCACGCCGGTGACCACCGATGCGCTGGCGCTGGCAAAATTACAGTTCAAGGAACGCGCCGCGCGGAGTGAGAAGGACTACCAGGGCTATTATCCGAGCATCAATGCGAGCTACGCGGTGGGAAACAATTTCATCCTCCGGGCGGCCTACGCCGGGACGATTGGCCGGCCGGACCTCAGCTTCATCACGCCAGGAACATCGATCTCCGATCCTTCGGTGGCTCCCCGCACGGTCACGGTGGTGAACACGGGGCTGCAGCCCTGGACGGCGGATAATTTCGATCTGACCGTGGAATCATACGAGTACAAGGGGGCGACCGTGGCGGTCAGCGCGTTTCGCAAGGAGATCAAAAAGTTTTTCACCGCAGTCCGCGTGCCGGCCACGCAGGCGCTGCTCGACCAGTACGGTTTGCCGGCGGATTTGCTCACGGGTGATTACGAGATCATCAGTCGCGAAAATTCGGCAAACGACGCCGCCATCGACGGTCTGGAGTGGAGTTGGCGGCAGTCGCTCCGGCCGTTTCCCAGCCTGCCGGCCTGGGCGCGGTCGTTCGGAGTGTTCGTCAACGGTACGCACCTGCGTCTCGGCGGCCCCGGGGCGGACAATTTCGCCGGTTACTCGACACGCATCATCAACTGGGGTGTGGCCTTTACCCGGGCGAACCTGGCGTTGAAGGTGAACGTCACGAGTTCCAATGGTCCGCGCAACGCCGTGGTCGCGGCCAATGCCACGACCCCGGCGGGCACCTATACGAGCCTCGCGCCGCGCACGCTCGTCGGTGGCTCGCTCGAATACCGCCTCACCAAGCGGCTCACCGTGCACCTGTCGGGTCAGAACCTGTCGAATGCGCTGTATCGAAACATGACCTACTCGCCGGGTGCGCCCGACTACGTGCGGCCGACGCAGTATCGCGACAACGGCGTCGAGTATGTCTTCGGCGTGCGGGGGGAATTCTGACATGAGCCCGCTTTCCCTCCGATGGATCGGGCGCGGTGGCCTGGCACTGCTGTGTTGCACGGCGCTGACGGCGGGCTTGCCGCCGGGATTGGCGGAGAAGGTGCCGGATGGTCTGCAGGCGGCGGGGATGCCGCGCCGCGTGGTCGCGATCGACAACCTCTGCGCCTGGCCGAATGTCACCCGGCTCCGGGACGGAACGCTGGTTGCGATCGTGTTCAATCAGCCGAACCACGGCTTCACCGAGGGTGACGTGGAGTGTTGGGGCAGTGCGGACGGACGATTTTGGAAATACCTGAGCACTGTAACGGAGCACGTCCCCGAGACGGTGCGCATGAACCACGGTGTCGGACTTAATGCCGACGGCCACCTCGTGGTGCTGTGCAACGGCTGGGACAAAATCGCGCCCCGCCGCAATGCGGCGAGCCGGCCCATCCAGACCGTCGGGGCGATCTCCCGGGATGGCGGGAAGTCGTGGGAGCGACTGGGCCCGGTGATGCCGGCGGTCGAGGGCCTGAGCTGGCACGCGCCGTTTGGGGACATCCAGTCGGCGGCGAACGGTGATCTGGTGGCCGGCACCTATGCGTTTACGCGGCCGAAGACGGGAAACGTTTACGCGGCGCGGAGCCGGGACGGCGGCCGCACATGGAATCATTTCGCGGCGATCGCGCAGGACCGGCATGTGGAGGCGGCGATGCTGCATCTGGGCGGCGGTCGCTGGCTGGCGGCGAGCCGCCGTTTCGAATATCTCGACCTCGAGATCTTCGCCTCCGACGACGATGCGTTTACCTGGCGGCCGGTGACGACGCTCGACGTGAAGCCCGTTTCGGCGGCGCATCTGCTCAAGCTCAGCGATGGCCGCGTGCTGCTCACGTATGGCAACCGCACGGCGGGCGATCATGGCATTGATGCGCGCACGACTGCGGACGGTGGCCGGACTTGGTCGCCCCCACAGCGTCTGGTGGGTTTGAATGCACCCGACTGTGGCTACCCCGATGCAGTGGAGCTGCCAGGACGGCGCCTGATGGTCGTTTACTACTCGGATGGAGTTCCCGCGCACCAACGCTACCACATGGGAGTGGTCAACCTGACGTTGGCCGAACTGCGGGGCGAGACGCCGCCACCGCCCGACTATACGCTGGCGCTGAGCGAACTGCTATCGGCGTCAACCGAAGGCGGCAGTTGGTTTCAACCGCGGGCCGCGGCGATCCCTTCGCCGCAGGGTGCGCCACGCGTGGTCATGACCATTCAAAAGGCGATCGGCAGCGATTTCTTTTCCGGCCTGAGTACCCTGCGCAGTGACGATCTCGGCCGGACCTGGTCGCCGCCGCAGGAGGATCCGGGGCTCGGCTGGCGCCCGCTGGAGCAGGACGCCAACATGGGTGTTTGCGACATCACGTTGGGCTGGCATGCGCCGTCCGGCCGGGTGATCGGAATCGGACACACGGTTCGCTATACAAAGAAGGGTTTCGGCGGCCTCGGCGACCGTCGCGACACGGCTTGGATCACCTACGATCCTCGCACGGATGCCTGGACGCCCTGGAAAATCCTCGCGCTGCCCGACTCTCCGGACAACCGCTACTTCATCAACGGTGTGCACGGCCAATGGCTGGTTGAGCCGGATGGCTCGCTGCTGGTACCCTTTTATGCGCTGGCGGCAAACCTCGCGAATCCGAAGTGGAATTTCTCCTTCGGCGGGGCGATCGCACGAATGCGGTTCGAAGACGGTGAGCTTACGTTTGTGGCCGCGGGCCGGGAGCTGACCCATGACGTGCCGCGCGGCCTTTATGAGAAATCGATCACGCGCTTCCAGGGGCGGTATTACCTGACGATTCGCAACGACCAGAAGGGCTACGTCACGGTGAGTGAAGACGGGATGAACTTCGGTCCGATCAAAGCCTGGACCTTTGATGACGGCAGCGATTTGGGCAGCTACAACACCCACCAAAAATGGGTGACGCACAGCGACGGCTTGTTTCTCGTCTATACACGCCGGGGGGCAAACAACGACCACATCCCGCGGCACCGCGCGCCGCTGTTCATCGCGCGGGTCGACCCGGAGAAACTGCATGTGATCCGGAGCACCGAGCGGATTGCGGTGCCGGAACGGGGAGTGGACATCGGCAACTTCGACGCGGCGACCATCAACGAGAACGAGACGTGGATCACCACGGCCAGCACGGTCAAGACCGGCCCGGCGTACCTGGCGCGCATCCGGTGGTCGACGCCGAACCGGCTCGTGGTTGGTGGTCGCTGAACGCGGACGGAAACTCAACGCGCGGCAGCCAGGAGTTCGCGCCAGCGGATGCGATACGCGGTGGTGGTGCGGTGTTTTTTGCGATCCTCCCCGCCGAGACAGTAGAGCCAGTCGCCGTGCTGCACGAGGCCCCCCCCTCAATCCCTCCCGATCCCCCCATGAAAAATCAGTCTCCTGTCAGTTTAATCCTCGCCAGTGTCCTCACGACCGGGCTGCTCCTGGCACAAACCCTGAAACTCGATCCCGTCAACCCAGACCCCAAGGGGCCCCGGCCGGTCGATGCCGTCGATTCCGTCTGGATCGAGGACCTGACATGGATGGATGTCCGCGACGTCCTGAAGGCTGGCAAGACGACGGTCATAATCCTGACCGGCGGCGTCGAGCAGAACAGTCCCTATCTGGTCACCGGCAAGCACAACATCGTTCTCAAGGCGTGCGGCGAGGTGATCGCCCGCAAGCTCGGCAACGCCCTGGTGGCGCCGATTGTCGCGTTCGTGCCCGAGGGAAACATCGACCCGCCCTCCCTGCACATGAAGTATCCCGGCACGATCAGCCTGTCCGCCGACACCTTCGCCCGGTTGCTTACCGACATCTGCGCCAGCTTCCGAGCCACCGGGTTCCAGAACATCGTCTTGCTCGGCGATTCGGGCGGCAACCAGAAGGGGATGAAGGACGTAGCCGCCGCCCTCAACGCCAAATGGACCGACGGCAAGGTCCGCGTCCACTTCATCCCCGAGTTCTACAACTACCCGGCCGTGGCTAAGTGGCTGGAAGACCGGGGGGGCAAGCAAGTCGATGAAGGCCTTCACGACAACTTCGCCATCACCAGCATCATGATGACCGTCGACCCGCTTTTGGTCCGCCACAAGCAGCGCGTGGCCGCCAAGAAGTCGACCATCAACGGCGTCGATATCGCCGATCTCGCCAAGATCGTCGAGTGGGGCAGGAAGGTCGTCGAGTACTCCGCCGAAGGAACGGTGAAGGCGATCCAGAAAGCGATCGAGAAATAGCGGATCGACAAAAAGGATCCAACGGCACAGCCGCCGACTCGGCACGGCCGTCGGTAAGTTCGCGACGTGGTGGACCGTTCGGACAGGGTCGGGCCAAAACCCGCAACGTGTTCATCAAACCGGACAACATTGTCGCACGTTTCAGGCTGCCCCCGGATGGCCTCTTGGCCGCGCCCGAACTCTGGAGTTCAGAAACTCGCGACCAGCGGAGTGACTCCATCGGATCGGCCCTTCGTGACGCTTCGCCGCGCCACGCGCGGCTGCGACAAAATTCCACCCGGTCAATAAACTTCGTCGTGGCTGCCGATGTCTTCGAACACCGCGCGGTTGTTCGGCAAAAACGAAAACACCACGCGCACATCATACTCGACCGTGAAACTCCACTGTTCGCGCAACTCGCCAGACAGCTTGTGGGTTCGGAGCCGGGAATCGTGCGGGTTAACGGTGAAGATTTCCACCCGCCGCCAGAACTTCTGTTCCAAATCCTTCCTTCTCTCGATTCGCTTCTTGAAGGCGCGCTTAAAGGAAGAACTGAAAGCGACCTGCGTCATCACGCGGGCAATGATTTTTTTAAGTCGCCGATGGAACTGGAAAACTTGAGCTTGCCCCGCTTCACCTCGTCGAGACTACGGCGATGGTTCGACTGGATTTCGCCGCGCCGCTCCTCGATGAGTGCGCGTTCGAGCAAGAACCTGAGTTCTTCCTTTTCCTCGACGGAACGGTTTCGCACTTCCTCCACCAAAGTTTCAAAGCTCGGACTCATGTGGGAAATTTGGCCGCGCGGGCCGTGCTTGCCAATGCAAAATGCGTCTGAAGCGGATGAGATTCTCGCCGAAGCCACGCGTCGCGATGACGAGTTGGAGAGGGGAAAATTTAAAAAACCTTGCTCGTTGACCCGAGCGATCCGGAGGCCTGCCTCGGCGCATCGTAACTCCTGCGATGATTGCCCCCCAACGGCAAGCCGCGCCTCGATTCGCGCCCGCAATTCCCCTTTCCGTCGCCGCTCCAAAGATCCCGCCTCACCCGAACCCGCCACCCTCTCAAAATCGACTCTTTTAGCCCTACGTCATCCAAGTCCCACCATGCCCTCCCCTTGAACCCCTACCTCCCGCAAGTCCAGTTTCCTAGCAATAGATATCTCTCCGCTGCACTCCATTCTGTCGGCTGGATTGTCAGCTTCGGCACGATCTTCGCTGCTGTTGCGGCTGAAGCTGAGTCGTCGAGCAAAGATGAAGCTGGCATCCGATCGCAAATCGAGGGCTATGCCGCCGCGCGCCAGAAGGGAGATGGTCCAGCGCAGGCACAGTTCTACACCGAAGACGCTGATGAGTGGCCATCATTCGCTCTAGAGATGGTGCGCGGTCGCGAGGCCATCGCGAAACCCCTGGCTGGTTCCCCGAATCCGTCCACTCCACCTCGCGTCGTCAAGAATGAGCCAATCCAAATCAATTCCCTCAAGCCGGACATCGCACTCGTCGATACGCTTTACGGCTCTGGTCCAGGCGGCAACCCCGTCGGGCATGCCTTTTACGTGATGGTTAAGACCGATGGAAGATGGCTCATCCGCTCAGCTCGGATTGTCCGGTTTCACT
>CAMBVX010000080.1 GCA_945871085.1 Opitutus sp. GAS368
AATTTCACGGGTGGCGTCGGCAGTGCCTTTCTGAACTACCTCTCGGCGCAGGGCTTGTTTGGCACGACTGGCGGGCGCTATTTCACGAACGCGGTGGATACGCGCACGTCGGGCGTGGATCTCAATACGCGTTATGCGCTGCGTTTGAACCACGGAGCCAAGGTCACGCTGACGGCCGGTGCCAATTTCAACAAGACGGAGGTGACCCGCACCAAGGCGACGCCCTCGCAACTGGCGGCGGTCGGGATCACCACGCCGCTCTTTGATCTGACGGAGCGCATCCGGATGGAAAAGGGTCAGCCGAAGGACATCATCAATCTCTCGGCCGGCTATGATTTAAGGAAGTGGTCGTTCCTCGCGCGCACGGTGCGCTACGGCGAAGTGCAATCGGTGCAGCTGGCGGGCGCGTCGGCGGCGCAGATTGCCGCGATTACGCCCGGTTACTCGACCTATCTCATGCCGACCGATCCGGTGGGAGCGAACAGCCAACTCGTGCAGCGCTTGGGTGCGAAGTGGATCACCGATCTCGACGCGACCTATCGTTACTCGAAGCAGCTGACGTTTTCCGTGGGTGCGAACAACGTGATGAATACGTTGCCGCATAAGACGATTGGCACGGTCGTTTCCGGTGGCACGGTCTTTGCCGGCAATGACAACCAAGGCAGCCTGCCGTATTTGTTGAATCCGACGCCGTATGGATTCAACGGCGCGTTCTACTACACGAAGGTGAGCTACAAGTTCTGAGCTAAGTGAAGCTAAGTTGACCTGACACGGCCGGAGAAAATCGGCTGAGTGCTGGGTGGATGACGAATTTTACGCGAAGCGCGGAGCCCACAAGGCTCCGCGTTTTTTCTGCGAACTTGGTCAGAGTGTCCGAGGAGCGCAGCGCGGTTTCCCGCAAGGATGGAGGCGGGCTTTAGGCCGAATGGCGCTCAAGTCTTTTCCGAGTGCTGTGAGCAGCTGCCATCGCGGATTTAGCAGGCGTCGTGGATTTTTGGCAGAGGAATGGGTGGCAGAGGAATGGGTGGCCAAGGAATTTATTCCCCTGCCACTCATTCCTCTGATCAAAGAATGCGCCGCCGAACGCTGGGACGGTTTTGTAGGCGCGGGTGGTGCCCTCGGCGGGCATCCGCAGCGTGGTCGCGGCGATCCGGGTGAGCGGGGGCGTTTGAGCCGAGGTGACGGTGGCGGAGTGACGGAGCAGAGCGAGGACGAGAATGAGAATGAAAGCGATGGGGCGGGGACGAGAGGGGGGTATAGGACAGGGTGGGGGCACCGGTGAGCGCCGCTGCGGGCATGACAATCGAAGACGCGAAACCGGCCAGTGGGCGGAGTTGCGACGCGAGGTCGCAACCACCGTCGGGCTGAATCGGACGGTGCCGCGCGGCGGCGTTCAGCGGCGCTCAGAGCGACACGTCTTCGTAGATCTCGGCGAGCGTCATCGCCTGCTGGACCGAGCGGAATTCGACAAGTGATTCGGGGGCGGTGAAAATCTCGCCGATCTAGCCGGTGGCGCAGCGGAAGAGGGTCACTTCGCGGCGCTCCTGGGCGACGAGGACGTATTCTTCCAGCGTCTGCACTTGGAGGTAGTTCATCTTTTTCTCGCGGCGGTCGATGGTCTCAGTGGAGGGCGAGAGGACTTCGACGATGAGGGTGGGGAGCTGCACAAACTGGCGCTGGACGCCTGTCGGGTGGCAGGAAACCACGACGTCGGGATAGTAAAAAATATCCTCGCGGGAGGCTTCGAGGCGGACCTTGACGTTTTCGATGAAGACCTTGCACGGGCCGCCGCGGAGTTTGGTGCGGAGGTGGGAGGCGATACTGAGCGCGATCCGATTGTGCGTCGTCGTTCCGCCGCTCATCGCGTGGATCGCGCCGCCGATATATTCGTTCTTCACGTCGCTCGTCTCCTCGAAGGCGAGGTAGTCGGCGACGGAGAGGGGGAGGACTTGGGTGCCTTCCATGCGCGGAACGTAGTGGTGGGAAGGCTAAATTCAAGTCCTGCGCAGTGGGCGTGGGCCGACGTGAGACTGGAGCGGCGCAGGTTGCGACACGTCGATGCGAGCTGCTTCGCGGGGGCCATACGGCGGTTGGGAAACCGCCGCTCCGTTCGGAGCGCGGTTAGGTTGACCGCGCTGTCCCGGGTCACTGCGCTGGCGTGAGGCGCGCGATCCGCTCGCGGAAGAGCACATACAACGCCCCGTCCGGTCCGCCGATCACGTGGCGGATGCGGTTGCTGTCGGTCTCGCCCTTAAAGATAACTTCCTGGCTCACGAGTTTGTTGCCCTTGAGTTCGAGACGGCGCAGCTCTTTTGCGGCGAGTGAGGCGACGAACAGGCTGTTTTTCCACTGGGGGAAAAGATCGCCCGAATAGAAACTCGCGCCGCACGGCGCGATCGACGGCAGCCAATACGTGACGGGCTGCTCCATACCTTCCTTGGTGGTGCCCTCGCTGCCCGGCATGGGAGCGCCCGCGTAATCCATGCCCCAGGTGATCACGGGCCAGCCGTAATTGCGGCCGGGCAGGACGAGGTTCACTTCGTCGCCGCCGCGGGGTCCGTGCTCAAGGTCGTAAAGGTCGCCGGAGGCGGGATGCATCGCGAGGCCCTGGGGATTGCGGTGGCCGTAGCTCCAGATGGAGGCGAATCCCTTGTCGCCTTTCACGAACGGATTGTCCGCGGGCACCTTACCGTCGTCCATCAGGCGGTGAACCTTGCCCATCACGACGCCGAGGTTCTGCGCATTCGGCCCGACGCCGCGCTCGCCGATGGTGAAGAAAATGTGGCCCTGACCGTCAAACACGATCCGACCGCCGAAGTGGTTGCCGCCGCTGGGATACATTTCCACGGGCGCCTGAAAAATCGTCTGCTGCTCCACCAGTGCGTTACCCTTGATTTTTCCGCGGATGATGCGCGTGAGGCTGACCGGCTTGCCGTCGCGGGTCTGCGGATCGCTGAAGGCGAAATACAGCCAGCCGTTTTTCGCGTAGTCGGGATGCGGCACGACGTCGAGCAGCCCGGCCTGGCCGCCGGTGTCGACCGCAGGAAAGCCGATGAGCGGCCGCGCGGCGCGTTTGCCCTTATCGATCAGGTAGGCGTAGCCGAGCTTTTCCGTGACGATGGCCTTGTCGGCGCCGAGAAACGCGAGCGACCACGGCTCGACGAGATCGGCGACCCATGTCGCGACGTGGAAATTGTGGAGCTGACTCTTGCCGTCGAACGCATCGGGTAGTTTCTCGATTTTGATCTGGCCGCGTTTGAAGAGGAACTGCTGCTCGCGGATATAGATCACCATTGAGCGGATGTCCTTTTCGCTGAGCGCGGCACCCCACGGCGGCATTTCTTTTTCGGGGTATCCGGTCTTGATGCTCTTCGCGATGCTCTCATCGTCATTGCCGTGGAGATACTGCTCGCCGAGCAGGGACGGCACCTTGTTGTTGGCTGGCGTCATGCCGCCCTCGAGTTTCGGGCCGTGGCAGTTGGCGCAGTTTTGGGCGTAGATTTCGGTGATTTTGCCCGTGGTGCGCACGTTTTGGGCGATGGCCAAGGAGAGCGGCGTGAACGCCGCGGCGAAATAGAGGAGGGAGGAGGGGCGCATGGGAATAAGTGGGGAGGAAAAGGGGCGTCGCGAGAGACGCAACGTCAGGTTAAAAGATTCGGCCCTATTTTCACGACGGCCAGGGAGATCCGGGCGGGCCGAAGCGGGTGCCGGGCGGGAAGTGGAGGCCGAAGTATTCGGCGAGGACGCCGAGGAGTTCGTCGGGCGTGGTCAGCGTGCGTTTCTCGGCGCGGCCGTCGGTGTGGCGGATGGCGAATTCTCGGTTGAGGATCGCGTAGCGGCAGTCGGTACCGGCGCGGGCGGCGGCGAGGTTCAGACGGAAACGAGACTGGGGGTGCGTACTCGTGAACCAGTTGCCCAGTTCGAAATCGACCGCGGGAATGGGATCGTTGGCGAATTGGTAGACATCGACCCAGGCACCGTCGTGCAGGGTTTGGTGGACGATGAGCGCGTCGCGTTGAATGAGGCGGCGCGGTTCGATGGAGCCGGCTTGCTCGCGGTCGAATTCGAGGGCGAGCGGAGCAATGAGGGAGCGGCTGCCGAAACCGACGTCGGCAATCATCGCGCGGTCGGCGAGGTCCACGCGGAGCACCATGTGAATGAGCGCGGTGGTGACGTCGGCGGGGACCTGCCAACGCACACGGGCGATGAGTGGCGTCACGTGGAAGCCGAGGGCGCGGAGCACATCGCGGAGGAGGGCGTTTTGCTCGAAGCAGTAGCCGCCCCGGCGGCCGTGAACGAGTTTCTGTTCGATCGCCGCGAGGTCGAGGCTGATGGGGCGACCGAGGAGGACGTCGAGATTTTCGTAGGGGATGGCGCGGGCGTGGTGTTGATGGATCGCGATCAGAGTCGGGAGGGTCGCGTTGCGCGGACCGGTATAGGCGAGGCGAGCGAAGTAGGCGTCGAGGTCGGGCGTGGGCGCGGACATGCGGGGAATTTCGGAAAGTCGGGATGAAACGCAAGGCAGCTGCCCGTGCGCGGCTGCGGGTGCCTGGGGGCGGCGATTTTGTGTAATCGTTGGGCGCGGATTCGTTTTCAACGGGTAGCATGGCTCACCCTGTCCCGTCTTCCCGGAGTGGGTTCACCCTCGTGCAAATCAGGGCGGTCGTCGTGATCATCGGGATGCTTGCGACGATGGCGTGGCCGGCGTTTCAGCGGGTGAAGTGGAGTGAGGTGAGTAAGCGCTACAACGATGATGCGGCACAGGTGCGCGACGGCGCGGAGCGGTATGCGATGGAGAATGGAAATCGTCCGCCGAACGGCGGCGGTGGACTGAATGCGAGTCTGCAAGGCTACATTCCGCACACGCTTTTGAATGCGACCAGGACGCCGCTGGGTGGTGGGTGGGATTGGGACTACCAGCAGGAGGGTTCTACCGCTTCGATTTCGGTCTGTCTCTTCACGGCGTCTGACGCGGCGCGGCTTGAGATTGACCGCACGATCGACGACGGCGTGCGGACGCCGGGGCTGTTTCGGAAGATGGGGAGCAGCCGCGAAGACGCGGAGATCATTCGCGGCGGTCGAGGCGGGCGCGGAGCCCTGCACCCGGCGCATCGCGGGCAGGGCGGCGGCCGCGAGGAGCGCGATAATCCCGCGGACGATCATCATCTGGACCAAGGTGAAGGCTGCCCGGTCCGAGGCATGGCGGGTCGATAGAGTGAGTGCGAGAGGGGGACGACTAGCCAGTTTACGGCAAGCGAGTGAAGACGACCTGTTGGAAGGACAGGTGTTTTTCATCGCGGATTTCGATGGTGCCCAGACCGTTCGTGCGGAGCACGACATCGTCATTGGCGTGGCGCAGAGCAAACGTGTAGGTGCCTTTGCGGTTGGTCGTGCGGGCGAGGCTGGAGCCGAAGACTTGGTAGTGGATCGTGCCGTCTTCGCGAATCTCCAAGACGCGTTCACCGGCGTCGCCGCTGGTGGCGTAGGTGCCGACGGTGCGTTTTCTGAGTTTGGCGAGTTGTTCGGGGGAGCGGACGGGTTCAAACTCCGTCGGTGGGGCGGGTGGCAGTGGCCGGGGCGCCCGGGCGGGGCCGAAAAGCAGCCAGAGCGAGGCGGTGGCCGTGAGGGCCAAGAGCAGGCCCCCAGCAAGTGCGAGGCGGCGATTGAGTGGGCGGCGCGGCGAGCCGACCGGCAGCGTGGCGGTGGGCGGGACGCGTGGCGGGGACGGTGTAACGGTGGCGGCGGGGCGGTCAGGGAACAAGCCGTAGATCGGGGCGGCGGGTGTGGGTGGGATCGTGGCGTAGATTGGGGCGGCGCGCGTGGGCGGGATCGTGGCGCCACGATCGGCGACCACGGCGGCGGCAGAGCCGATGAGCGTTTGAAAATTCTTAGCGGGGATCGGCGATTGGGCCGACTGGTCGAGCGTATCCAAAAAAGCGGGGAGCTCGGCGGGTTCAAATTTTAGATAGGGTTGCTCGGGCGCGTGGGCCGGGCGGAGGAGGAGTTTGCCGTTGGACGGGAGGACGAAAAAGCGGCCGCGTTTCGCCGTGACGACGAGCTGGGGATCGCCGTCGATGAGTTTGACCGGCGCGATCGCCGCGAATTTCTCGATGAGGGTTCGGAAGGCACCTGGGTCGAGGGCGCCGAGGTCCTGGGGCGACTGGTCGGGCCCCACGGCAGAGAAATCCAAGGAAACCTCGCGGGTCGTGACCCGAAAAGGCGCGTCGCGACCGGACGGAGAGGGACTGGGAGATGAAGGGAGCGTCGCCATGAAACGTGCGGACGGAACGTATGCCCCGGGCGCGCGAACGCACAACGGCAATTCTTGGGTGGGCACGAAAAAAGGCGGGCCGGATCGGCCCGCCTTTGGAAAATAAAAAATAGCGGGAGCGAGCAGAGCCGCGCGCTCAGCCTTTTTTCATCTGATGCTGCACGACGTCGGCGTTGCGTTCATCGACGGGGATGCGCATCCCGTAAAAGCTGCGATAGACGAAGACGAGGGCGACGATGAAGATGGCCCCGCCGAGGGTATGCTTGAGATTGGCGGGCATGTTGACCGCGATCTCGACGGCGAGGAGGCCGAAGAGCGTGGTGAACTTGATCACGGGATTGAGCGAGACGGAGGACGTGTCTTTGAAGGGATCGCCCACGGTGTCGCCGACGACCGTGGCGGCGTGCAGGGGGGTGTTCTTCATCTTGAGATCGACCTCGACGATTTTTTTGGCGTTGTCCCAGGCGCCGCCGGCGTTGGCCATGAAGATGGCTTGGAAGAGGCCGAAGAAGGCCATGCCGATCAGATAGCCGATGAAGAAAAACGGGTCAAAAAACGCGAGGGCGAGCGAGAGACAGAAGATGACCATGAAGATGTTGATCATTCCTTTTTGCGCATACTGGGTGCAGATCTTCACGACCTCTTTGGAGGCTTCCGTGGAGGCGGTCGCCGCGTCGAGCTTCATGTTGTTTTTGATATAAACGACCGCGCTATATGCGCCGGTGACGACGGCCTGCATGGACGCGCCGGTGAACCAGTAGATCACGGCGCCACCCATGAGGAGTCCCATGAGGGCCTCCGGGTGAACGAGGGAAAGGCGCTCCAGGACGCTGAACTTGGCGTCCAGCTTTTGGTAGTGATCCTGGAGCATCATGATAATGCCGAAGACCATCGTCGTCGCGCCGACGACGGCGGTGCCGATGAGGACGGGCTTGGCGGTGGCCTTGAAGGTGTTGCCCGCGCCGTCGCCTTTTTCGAGCTGGTGTTTGGCGCCTTCGAAGTCGGGTTTGAAACCGAAATCTCTTTCGATTTCGGCGGAGATGCCGGCCTTGCCCTCGATCTGGGACAGTTCGTAAACGGATTGGGCGTTGTCGGTCACGGGGCCGAAAGAGTCGACGGCGATGGTCACCGGGCCCATGCCGAGGAAACCGAAGGCGACGAGACCGAAGGCGAAGATCGGCGCGGCGAACGCGAACTGGGCGGGCATCATGGCCTTCACGGCGTCGAAGCCGGAGAAGTAGTAGGCTCCGAACATCAGTGAAAGAATGCAGAGACCGGTCCAGAAGGCGGAGAAGTTACCGGCGACGAGACCGGACAGGATATTCAGGGAGGCCCCGCCTTGGCGCGAGGAGGTGACGACTTCTTTGACGTGGCGGCTCTCGGTGGAGGTGAAGATTTTCGTGAACTCGGGGATCAGCGCGCCGGCGATGGTGCCGAGCGAGATGATCGTGGAGAGGACCCACCAGAGGTCGGGCAGGGCGAGACCGGCGTCGTTTTTGATGCCGGCGAGGAGGAGGTAGCTCGCCGCGTAGGTGACGAGGATGCAGATGATCGAGGTGATCCAAACGAGATTGGTGAGCGGGTGCTCGAGGTTGAAGGTCTTCGCGTTACCCCAGACGGCTTTGCTGATGGCGTCGTTGACCCAGTAGCTAACGAGGGACGTGATGACCATCAGGATACGCATGGCGAAGAGCCAGACGATGAGCGTGGCGCAGAGGGCGGGGCTCGCGGCGAGGGCGAGGGCGAGGAAGGCGATGAGCGCGACGCCGGTCACGCCGTAGGTCTCGAAGCCGTCGGCGGTGGGGCCGACGGAATCGCCGGCGTTGTCCCCGGTGCAATCGGCGATTACGCCGGGATTGCGGGGATCGTCCTCGGGCAGGTTGAAGACGATCTTCATGAGATCGGCGCCGATATCGGCGATCTTCGTGAAGATACCGCCGCAGATGCGGAGTGCGGAGGCGCCGAGGGATTCACCGATGGCGAAGCCGATGAAGCACGGGCCGGCGAGGTCCTTCGGGAGGAACGCCAAGATGCAAATCATGAAGAACAGTTCGGTGGCGACGAGGAGGAGGCCGACGCTCATGCCGGACTTGAGCGGGATGAGGAGGGTCGCGAGGGGATTGCCCTTGAGCGCAGAAAACGCGGCGCGGGAATTGGCGACGGTGTTGATGCGAATGCCAAACCAAGCGACGCCGTAGCTGCCGAGGATGCCGAGGACGGAGGCGAGCAAGATGATGATGACATGGCCGACGGAATTGCCGGAGAGGACGCCGAAATAGTAGGTCATGCAGATGGCGATGAGGACCCAGAGGACGGCGAGGAACTTGCCCTGCTGCCACAGGTAGGTCTTGCAGGTTTCCCAGATGATCTGGGAAACGTCGGCCATCGATGGGTGCACCTGCAGATTTTTGGTCTGGAGGTATTGGACCCAGCCGTAGACGACACCGAGGGAGCAGACGACGAGGCCGAGCATCAGCACGTTCATGCCGGTGAGCGATCCGCCGAAGAACACGACCTTGGTGAGGTCAGGGATGTGGATGTCGGCTTCGCTGGCGCGGAGGGTGGAGGAGACGGATACCGCCAGCGCGGCGGCGGCAAACTTCACGGAGTTGCGGGATAGCATAGGGTTTGGGGGAAGACTGACGAGGGTTAAGCTAATCGGGAGTGAGACGGTCTGGTTGCGTGATTTATGCCCCGCGCGATGGGCGCCCGCGAGGATTATTTGGTCAGGGAGCGCGCAGAAAAGCATTGCCGATCGCGCGGTGGGTCTGAGCGAAACTTTCGGGGCGGGGCAGGGGAACGGACGGGTAAGCGGAGCCGGACTAAAGCTTCACGGTGCGGCCCTCGCGGAAGGAGAGATCGGCCGCAAGCACGATGCGGAGGCTGTCGATGGCGCTTTGCCAGTGCGCGCTGAGATCTGTGTTTTCGCGGATGGCGCGGAGGAAGACTTCCTGTTCGCGGCGGCAGAGCTCGTCGTGGTTGGGTTCGTCGGTGACGTCGATGATTTCGTCGGCCTGGGCGAACTGGCCGTCGGGGCGGCGGAGCGAATGATGGAGGCGAATCGACTCGGTCTTTGAGTGCGAATCGACATCGGCGGACTTGCCGGCGGCGGCGGCGGTGTTGGCGACGATACTGACGCAACCGCGCGGGCCGATGACGTCTTTCACGAAGAAGGCGGTCTCGCTCATCATCGGGCCCCAGCCGGCTTCATACCAGCCGACGGAGCCGTCGGCGAACGTGACCTGGAGGTGGCCGTAATTGATTTGGCCGGGGACGACTTCCTCGGAGAGGCGGGCGCCGATGCCGTTGACACTGACAGGGCGGGAGCCGGTCATGCGGCACATGACGTCGACGTAGTGGACGCCGCAATCAACGATGGGCGAAGTGGTGCGGAGGAGGTTTTTGTGCGTCTCCCAGTTGGGGCCGGAGCTTTGCTGGTTGAGGTTCATCCGCATGACGAGGGGCTTGCCAAGCGTCTGAGCGAGCTCGGTGAATTTTTTCCACGACGGGTGGACGTGGAGGATGTAGCCGACGACGAGCGCGCGGTTGAGGCGACGGGCGGTGGCGATGACGCGCTCACAATCCGCAAGGGTGTCGGCGACGGGTTTTTCGAGGAAGACGTGCGCGCCGGCTTCCATCGCGGCGATCGCATAGTCGGCGTGCGTCTCGGCGTAGGTGCTGATGCAGACGGCGTCAGGTTTGGTGCGCGCGAGGGCGGCGGCGTAGTCGGAGAATTCGGCATAGCGGCCGGCGAACTCGGCGTTGAGTTTTTGGCGCGAGGCCGGACCGCGGGAGACGAGGCCGACGATCTCGAAATCGTCGGACATTTTGTGGTAGGCGCGGGCGTGGGAAACGCCCATGTGGCCGCAGCCGACGACGAGAATGCGAATTTTTTGAGACATGGTGAAACGAAACTACGGATTAGAAATTAACCACGGATGGACCCGGATACTGAAAAAATCCGCGGTAGGTGGGCTGCGGACATCCGTGTTTATCCGGGTCCATCCGTGGTTAAAATTTCTGTGGTTTGACTCAGTGCGGCGCGGAGCCAGCGGGGATGGCTGCGCCGGGGCCGGAGGAAGGCGGGCGGAAGAAGAGGGCGAGGCCGATGGCGGCGAGGGAGGCGGTCGCGAACGGCACGAGGAAGAGGCCTTTGAAATCGATGACGCCAACTTTGGTGTAGATATCCTGCATGAGCCACGGGCAGATCGAGAAGGCGAGCAGCGCTCCGAGGCCCAGGATCTGGAGGTTGAAAAGACCTTGGGCGCTGGAGCGAATGTCCTTCGGGAAATACGCGTCGACGAAGATATAGACCGTCGCGAAGAAGAACGCGTAGCAGACGCCATGGAGGACCTGGATGAGAATGATCGCAGTGGCGCTATCGGGCATAAACGCGTAGACGGCGAAGCGGGCGGCGTGGCCCAAGATGCCCACGATCATCGTGGTGCGCCAACCAAACTTCTTCAGAGTCGCACCGAGGACGAACATGGTGAGGATTTCGGCGACTTGGCCGATGCTCATGATGGGTGCGATCCAGTTGGAGGCGATGCCGACGCCACCGGCGGACTTGGCCGTGCCGAGGAAGACGCCCGTCCAACTGAAGTAGCAGTTGTGCACGAACGAATCGGCCAGAGTGACGAGCCAGAGAACGAGAATGAAGGGATGCTTGAGGAGTTTGAGGGCTTCGAGCCAGGCGAGTTTCTCGACGGTGCCCGCGGCTGCGGCGGCCTTCTTCACGGTGCGCGGGAGGGTGAGGCTGAAGGCGGCGAGTGCGAGCGAGGCGAGGCCTGCGACGATAAAGGTCCACTTGGTGGCGGCTTTCGCGGCGTCACCGGTGAGTGGATTCGCGAGGGCCTTGCCGAGCCAGTCGACGAGACCGGCGGGGTGCGCGGCGTCGACGGCGGCCCAGTTGACGAAGATAAAAGTGAAGGGCCACGCGGCCAGAATCCAGCCGATGGTACCGCCCATGCGCACGATGCCGAATTCCTTCTCGGGGTTCTTCATGTTGGCGAAGGCGATCGAATTGGTGATCGAGATCGTCGGCACGTAGAGCAGGCAGTGCACGAGCATCAGGAGGAAAAAGGGGAGGAACTCCTTGGTGAAACCGCAGCCGAGAATCGCGAGGCCGCCGATGAGGTGGGAGAAGGCGAGAAATTTCTCAGGGTTGAATTTGCGGTCGGCCCACTGGTTGCTGAAGAACATGCCGACGATCGACGCGACGGGAAAGGCGTTCAGAATCAGGGACTGTTGTCCGGGCGTGAAACCGAGGCTGGGGAGGTAGCCGAAGATCAGCGGGAGCCATGCGCCCCAGATGAAAAACTCGAGCACCATCATAAAGAAGAGGCGGCCTTTGGGGGAGGATTCGGGGGAGGACATAGAGGTAAACGAGGCGGGCGGAGGGTGGCGAGAGCGGGCGAAAGGAGACCTGAACGAACGAGAACGGGGAGAACGTGGCACGGGCGCGCGGCGCGGGGCGAGCATGAAGATACCGGAGGTGTGGAGATGTGGCGTGACCGCAGGACCAGAGCGTGGCTAGGCTGGGGATTCCGATGAGTGCGTCCACCACCGATCCCAAAAAAATCCTGCGCGAGCTCGTGGCCTTGCCGAGTGTGCATCCGGAGGCGGACGCGGAGGGGACGGTGCCGGGGGAAGCGGCGATGGCGGCGTGGATGGCTGATCATCTACGGAAGCTTGGGGCGGCGGTGAAGATCTCGCTGATTGCGCCGGGGCGGCCGAGTGTGGTGGGGGTGTTTGCGCCGGCGAGGAAGGCGCGGGCGACAGTGGTGTTTGCGCCGCATCTCGATACGGTGGGCGTGCGCGGGATGACGGTGCCGGCGTTTAAGCTGACGGAGAAAAACGGACGGCTGCACGGGCGGGGGGCGTGCGATACGAAGGGACCGACGGCGGCGATGCTCGCGGCGGTGGGGGCGTGGTTGAATTCGGCGGAGCGGCGGACGGCGGATATTCGCTGGGTGGTCGCGGCGACGGCGGGGGAAGAGCAGGGGAGTTTGGGCGCACAGGCGCTGGTGAAGGCGGGTTTTCGCGCGGACTTTGCCGTGGCGCTGGAGCCGACGGATTTGAAGGTGGTCTCTGCGGCGAAAGGCGTGTTGCGCGTGTGGATCGCGGTGCCCGGGCGCGCGGCGCACGGGGCGAGGCCGGAGCGGGGTGACAATGCGGTCTATCGCGCGCTGCCACTCGTGCAGGCGCTGAAGGACGAACTGGCGCCGTGGCTCGCGGCGCAACGGCATCCGGTGTTGGGTGGGTGCAGCCTGAATCTGGGGATTTTGCACGGTGGGGGTGAGTTGAATCTGGTGCCGGCGCTGTGTAGGATCGGATTGGATATCCGGGTGCATCCGGGGTGCTCGGCAGCGGAAGTGCGGCGACGAATTAAGGCGTTGGTCGCGCGGCACGCACCGCGGGCCCAGGTGAGTTTGCACCGGGAGGGCCCCGCGTTTGTGACGGAGAAAACGGAGCCGTGGGCGCGGCGGTTGCGGTCAGCGGGACGCGGGTGGGCGGCGGCGGACTGGTTTTGTGATGCGAATATTTTCGCGGCGCACGGGACGCCGGCGGTCGCATTTGGGCCGGGGAGCATCCGGCAGGCGCATACGAAGGATGAATACATCGAGGAGCGGGAATTGCGGGCGGGGACCGCGGCGTTCGGGGCGTTTATGCGGGGTGGCGGGGTCGGGTAGATTTGCCTGCGAGCGGGGCGCATCTCCCGGTTGACGTTAGACACGAGTATGCCGGGGAAAAAAGGGGACGGACTGCAGGTCCCCTGCTGTTTTTGCCGGGACGGAAGTCCCCGCCACTTGCTCTGCGAAACGGTCAACTCGGAAATGCGCCTCACGCGGGCGTGAGGACGCGGTTTGCGCTTCCGTCACAATTTTTTTCTGCCACGGTCCGCCGTCTCATGGCCCCGACTTCGTCTGTTTCGCGCAACCCTGACCGCACGCGCCGCCGTCTATTGCAGGCGGCCATCAAGTTGTTCGCGAAGCAGGGATTTCACGCGGTGTCGGTCGACGAAATTGTCGATCTCGCCAAGGTGAACAAGCGGATGGTTTACCATTATTTCGGGAGTAAGGATGCGCTGTTCGAGGCGGCGCTCGTCGAGGTGTATGGGCGGATCGAGTCGATCGAGTTTCACGCGGTGGAATTGGGGCGCAGTCCGACGGAGAAATTGGCGCGGCTGCTGGAGAGCTACTTCACGTTCCTCGACGATGAGCCGGAATTCACGCGCCTGCTCCAGTGGGAGAATCTGGAAAAGGGGCGTCACCTGACGAAGGAGAATCACCTGCTGACGAAGAATCCGTTTTTTGAGCGGTTTCAGGCAATCGTGCAGGAGGGCATCGCCGCGGGTGAATTTCGCGCGGACCTAAATGTGGCGCACCTGCTGATCCACTTCATCGGCCTCTGCTTCATCTATCACTCAAACCGCTTCTCGTTGTCACAGAGTCTGAATCTGGACCTCGGCAACGGGGAGGTGAAGCAGCAGGGCTTGCGGCACGTGCTCGCGCTGGTGTTTGCGGGGATTGCGAAGCGGTAGGGCGCGCGGTGGTTGTTTCACCGCGCAACACACGACAAGGCCGTGGCGGGGCCTAAAGCCCACCCCGCAGCGGAACGGGGTCAGAGGGTTTCGAGGAGCGACTTCAGATTGTGGAGACAGGTGCGGCTGGCGACTTCGCCGCCGTGGGAGAAGGCGTGGCCGGCGGGGAGGTGAAGGAGCTTCTCGTCGATTTTTTCGAGGCGCCAGTGAGTCTCGAGCGAGAGCAGGCCGCCGTAGCCGGTCGCGGCGAGGGCGTGGAGGTGGGCGCGCCAATCGACTTCGCCGACGCCGACGGGCGTGCCGGCGGCGATGTGCGCGGAGCCGGACGGGTGGGTCGTGTGGCGGATGGCGTCTTTGACGTGGAGGTGGAAGAGGCGCGGGGCGAGGCGGACGAGGTCGGCGGGCGTGGCGGGGGCGGCACCGGGGACGTAGAGAACGTTGCACGGGTCCCAGATGGCGCCGACGCGATCGGCGGGGAGTGGGGCGAGGAGGGCGAGGGTTTCGTCGGCGGTCGCGGCCAGGCACGAGTGTTCGTTTTCCACGCCGAGGCGAATGCCAGAGCCGGCGGCGAGGGCGACGAGGCCGGAGAGGTGCGCGATGACGCGAGCTTGTTTCGCGGGCTCGGCGGGATTGGGCGTGCGGAGAAACGTGAAGACGCGGAGAAGGTCGGCGTTGAGTTCGTGAGCGACCTCGAGGCTGCGTTGAAAAATGTCGCGGTGGGCGGCGATCGCGGCGGTGTCGTCGAGATCGCATTTGAAGACGGGCGTCGCGCAGCCGACCACGCGCCAGCCTTCGGCGCGCGAGGCGGTGCTGACCGCGGCGACGTCGGCCCGGGTGAGGTCTTTGAAGGCGCGGCCATTGAGGCTGCGGAGTTCGATGCCGGGGAGGCGGAATTCGCGGATGAAGGCGGAGATGACGGGAAGGTCTTGGGAGACTTCGTCGGAGATGATCGTGATGTTGTCGGGAAATTTCATGGACGGTGGGCGGAGGCGGAAGACCGGGACGGAGGTTCTGGGTTTTGGGGTCTGGAGTCTAGGCCGGAGGAAGGGGTTTTTTCCGCGTGGGGTTTCGCCAATGGGGTGAAACCCAGGAAACGAACGCGCGGATGGCAGGGGTAAACGTTGCCCCACCACCAAGGCAGCCGGGTGGAAAATTTATTTGGCGCCGGCTTTTTTGAGGACCTCGGCGAGGGTGACGGGGGTGCCGCCGCGGCGTTTGCTTTCGTCGGCGGCCTCCATGAAGGCGATGAGTTCGAGGGTGGTTTCGGGGGCGACCGGCGAGATCCCAGTTTGAAGAAACTTCATGATTTCGGCGGTGAGGCCGTAGTAGTTTTGCTTTTCGCCGGCGGTGGCGACCCCCTTGGTGCCGACGGCGGTCACGTTGTAGCCTTTAAACGTTTTGCGGTTGCCCTGCGCAATGCCGACGCGGCCGTCGGACCAGAGGCCGGTGATGATGTCGGTGTTTTCCGCGTGGGTGCGTTGGACGGAAACGCAGCCGGGCCCGAGGACGGTGAAGAGGGCTTCGACGCAGTGGATGCCATACCAGAAAAAATCGGGATGGTGCGGCTCGAACTCGGCGGGGCCGATGGAGTAGACGGAGGTGATGTCGCCGATCTTGGCGAACTTGGAGGCGAAGGATTCGGGTGGGTAGCGGAGGGACGAGGAACTGAAGATCGGGATTTTGTGTTCGCGGGCGAGCCGGACGATTTCGACGGCGTCTTTGAGGGAACCGGCGAGGGGCTTGTCGATGAAGACGGGTTTTTTCGCGGAGAGGGTTTGGCGGAATTGATCGAGGTGGGGGCGACCGTCGACGCTTTCAAGGAGGATGGCATCGACGTTTTTTCCGAGTTCCTCAATGGTGGCGTAGATTTTGACCCCGTATTTTTCGACGAGCTCCTTGGTGTATCCTTCGACGCGTGACGCGCTGGACTCGATGTCGGGGCTGCCCCCTTTGAAGGCCGCGACGACTTTGCCGCCGGGAACGTGGTTGGGGGCGGCGGGGTCGTTATAGGTTTTGGTAAACGCGATGACGTGTGACGTATCTAGGCCTATGATACCGAGGCGGAGCTGGGCCGGTGCGGCGGCGCAGAGAGGGGCGAGGACGAGGGCGAGGAGGACGGAGGTGAGGAGGTGGGAGCGCATGGGATTTAGGATCTGGGTTTGGGGAATTGGATCTGGGGGAATTAGGTGAGGAGGGTGGCGGCGGCGGTGTCGAGGTAGAGGGTGGCGTCGGCGTGGAGGCGGAGGATCGACGCGGGGCACGCGGTTGTGATCAGGCCGTGCACGGTGGCGCGCACGGCGTCGGCTTTGCGAGGGCCGGGGACGTGAATGCTGAGGCGTTTCGCTTGGCGGAAAACGGGAATTGTGAGGGTGAAAGCATGGAGAGGAACGTCGGCGAGAGTCGGGAAGCAGCCGTCGTTGACCTGTTGCTGGCGGCAGGTGAGGTCGAGTTCGACGACTTTAACGAGGTGTGGATCTTCGAAGTCCGCCACGGGGGGGTCGTTGAAGGCGATGTGGCCGTTTTCGCCAATGCCCATGCAGATGAGATCGATGGGTTTTTCGCGGAGGAGGGCGGTGTAGCGGGCGGCGACGGTGGTGGCGTCGGGTTGTTCAGCGGGAAGCGGGTGGAAGCGTGCGACGGAGACGTGGCGCAGGAGGTGTTGTTGCAGGTAGTGGCGAAAACTTTGCGGGTGGGCGGCGGTGAGGCCGACGTAGTCGTCCATGTGAAACGCGGTGAGGCGCGACCAGTCGAGGGCGATGCCGCATTGGGCGGGATCGATGAGGGCGGCGAGGAATTGGTCCTGCGACGGAGCGCAGGCGAAGATGACGCGGGCTTCGCCCTGGCGCGCGATGACGCCGTGGAGGTGGGCGGCGACGGCGCGAGCGGCGGCGCGACCGAGGGCGGGACGGTCGGCGTGGACTTCGACGGCGAGACGGCCGGAGGTGAGATAGGGTGGAGCGGTGACGGGCATGGTGGTGGAGTTCCGAAAGGACCAAGGTCTCATGACCATGGACCAAGGGCAAAGAATTAGAGAGGCGGGAGGATCAGGCCGAAGGCGGTGGCGGGGGCGGTGGACCAGCGGGCTTGGGCGGCGGCGGGGGTGAGTCCGAGCCATGCGGATACGTGGCGGACACCTTCGTCGGGGGTGAGCGTCGAGCCGGCGAAGCCTTGGCCGCCGGGTTGGCGGGCGATGCGGTCGGGGCCGACGTCGATTTCGTGAGGGCCGATGGTGTAGCGGCCGGGACCGGCGCCCGCGCCGGCCATGGCGTCGGTGGTGAAAAGGATGCGGCCGGCGGGTTTGGCGCGGAAAAAATTGCGGAGCGCGAACGGGGGCAAGTGAACTCCGTCGGGAATGAAGCAGGCGGTGAGCTCGTCGCGGGCGAGGAGGCGTTGGACGATGTTGTCGTGGCGGTGGAGTTGGAGTGGGCAACCGTTACCGACGTGGGTGGCGAAGCGGGCGCCGGCGCGGATGGCTTCGTCGATCTGGGCTTCGCTGGCGTTGGTGTGTCCCAGCGAAATGTGGACGCCCGCGCGCGACAGGGCGGCGATGAACTCGGCGCTGCCGGGCCACTCGGGGGCGAGGGTGACGAGGCGGATGCGACCGTTGGCGGCGGCTTGGAGGCGCGCGAATTCGGCGAGCGACGGCGCGTGCATCGGCGCGGCGGGGTGGGCACCGCGGTAGCCGGGCTCGGGACTGAGCCACGGACCTTCGAGGTGGTAGCCGAGAATCGCGGTGGCGGAGGCCGGTGAGGAGGCGCAGAGTTTTTCGAAGGCGGCGAAACGGCGCGCGAGGGCGTCGATTTCGTCGGTGATGAGGGTGGCGAAGATGCCGGCGGTGTGGTGGCGGCGGAGCGTGGCGACGGCGTGGTCGAATTGCGCGAGGGTTAGGTCGTCGCGCTGAAAATCGACGCCGCCGAAGCCGTTAACTTGAAAATCGAAGAGGCCGACGGGAGTCATGCGGGAAGTCGGGAGGAGGGGGGGGGATGGCGGGGAGCGAGAGCGTGAGGCGGAGAGTTTAGGCGAGCCAGCGCGCGAGATTGGCGGCGACAAAGGTATCGTCAACGAGCCACGGATACGCGCGGGCGACGCGGGTGATTTCGGCGGATTGGCCGGGGGAGAGTTTTTCGCGCGGGTCGAGGCACGCGATCGTGGTGAGGAGGCCTTGGCGGCGGAGCGTTTCGTGGATGCCAGGGAGACAGCCGGCAAAATTATGGCCGGCGTCGAAGACCGCAGAGTTGGCGTCGGTCAGGGCGGCGTTGCGGTCGAGCCAGGTGGCGTCGAGGCGAGGGCGGCGGCGGGCGCGTTTGAGGTCGGCGAAGAGGCGGACGGCGGCGTGGGTCCAGACGCCCCATTGGCCGAGGAGGCCGCCGTCGATGTGACGCGTGCGTCCGGCGAAGGTGAACGGGGTGAGGAGGTCGGCGAGGATGTTGTCGTCGTTGCCGGTGTAGAGGGCGACGTCGTCGCGGCCGGAGGTGAGCACGGCGCGAACGACATCGAGGGTGCGGTAGCGGTTGAAGGGAGCGATTTTGACGGCGACGAGTTCTGGAATGTCGACGAAGGCGCGCCAAAATTTGTAACTGAAAACGCGGCCGCCGACGGCGGGTTGCAGATAGAAACCAATGAGCGGAATCTCGCGGGCGATAGCGCAACAGTGTGCGAGGATTTTTTTCTCGGTGTCGGCGAGGGCACTCCAGGTGCCAAGGCTGAGGAGGCCGGCATGGTAGCCGAGGGAGCGGGCGGTGCGGGCTTCGTCGAGGGCTTGCGGGGTGCGGCCGCAGAGACCGGCGATGAGTGCGAACGGGCGGGGCTGACGCTGGGCGCGAGTGGGGGTGAGAGTCCGTGGTGTCGCCGAAAGCCATGCTGTGGCGGTTTCAGCGGCGAGGCGGAGGATGGGGGTGTAAAGTGAGATGTGCGGATCGCGGATGGCGAATTGGGTGGAGTGAACGCCGACGGCCAGTCCGCCGGCACCGGCGTCGAGATAGTAGCGGACGAGGGCGCGTTGGTGAGGCTCGTCCCAGCGGCGGCTGCGTTTGAGCGCGAGCGGAAGGGCCGGGATGACTTGGCCCGCGCGGAGGTGGGAGTGGAGGGAGGGGGGGACCACGTGGTCGATGGGGGCGGAGACAGGGGAGGGGAGATGGAGGGGCGGGGTCGGAAATCAGTAGCGGCCGTCCCGGCGTTCGAATCCCGTGGGTTTGCCCCACGTCTCGCCGCCGACGCGGAGCCACTCGACGATCCAGCGCATCATCGTGTCGACGGAGGTGACGGGTGCCCCGAAGAGCCGGTGGGAAAGGGCGGCGTTGTTCAGCCAAGCGGTGTCGGCTTCGGTGCCGGTCACGCTCCCGACCACCCCTGCGATGGCGCTCAAGCGGTGGACGAGATCGCGCACGGAAAGAATCTCGGAGCCAGTGATATTGATGGGTGCGGCGGGCGAAGCGGCGAGTTCCAGGGCTTGGATGCTGTGCGCGACGGCGTCTGTCTGCCAGATGACGTTAACGTGGCCCATGGTGACGTCGACGGGTTGGTGAGCGAGAACGCGTTGAGCAATGTCGACTAGGAGTCCATAGCGGAACTCGACGGCGTAATTGAGGCGGATCAGTGCGACGGGGTTGCCCTGCTCGGCCCCAGCGGCAGCGAAGGTTTGCTCGCGGGAAAGGCAGGAGGCGGCGTAGTCCCCGATCGGCGCGGGTGGTGTCTGCTCGGTGGCGCCGCCTGATGCGGCGGTCACGAATGGGTAAACACAACCAGAGGAAAACGCGACGATGCGAGCGCGATGGAAGCGGGCGGCAACGCGCCGGGGCACTTCGACGTTCATAGTGCGTAGCAAATCGGGGGCCGAAGCGGTGCCAAATTTTACTCCGGCGAGGAAAAATACGGTGGGAGCATCGGGCAGCGCTGCGAGGCCAGCGGGATCGGTGAGATCACACGCGAGGGACTCGATACCGCGCGAATCGAACGCGGCGCGGTCACGGAGAGTGTTGAAACGGGAGACGGCTATGACACGGTCGTGGCGTCCAAGTTGGTCGAGCCCGCGCCGGAGCATGAGCGCGAGGTGGAGACCAATCTTCCCGGCAGCGCCGAGCACAAGAAATGGACCGGGGGTGCGGTCCAACACCGCAACGACGAGAGACGTGGGCGCGGTGAGGAAGTCGTCGACCGACTCCGAGGTGCACGGCAATCGCGCTGGGCCGGACTGGAGCGAAGAAGAAACGGTCATCGAGTAACCAAGCAGTTATCAATAAACCGGTTTGCACAAGGGGATTTTAGGAGCGGTTGTGAGATTGAAGGCGTGTGCGCCGTCTCGTTAAAAGGTGGTGCCCGGGACCGGACTCGAACCGGCACTTCCTTTCGGAAATCTGATTTTAAGTCAGAAGCGTCTGCCATTTCGCCACCCGGGCAACACCGCAAGGAACCTGAGATCCACGTTCGAGAAATGCGAGCCAAACCAAACGGAGTTCGACGTTGAGCCTTCGCCGGTGGGGTGAAATGGAGAGCGAGTCCAGCCCCGTGGTTATGGTTCGAACTGCGATTCGCCCGCCCGCGATTCGTCCCGGACGTGGGGTCTGATGCGAGCGCGGAGTTCTGGCGGATTCGGAGATTTTTTTGCGCTTGGTGGCGCAGTGTTACGGCGGGTGATTTCGCGGGGAATTGAGCCTTGCTCGGTGGCCTAGCGTGTGCCCACGTTGCACGTTAGTGAAAATTGGTTTTCTCGGCGGGAGTTTCGATCCTGTCCATTTTGGCCACCTGATGGCCGCACAAGACGCCTACGAGCAGCGCAAGCTGGACCGGCTCATTCTCGTGCCCGCCGCTCAGGCACCGCTCAAGCCCAACGACGTACAGTCGTCGACCGAGGCAAGGCTGGCGATGCTGCGCGCGGCCGTGGAGTGGGACCGGAGGTTTGAGATTTCTGATGTCGAACTTCGGCGTGGTGGCGTAAGCTACACGATCGACTCGGCTCGTTACTTTCGAGCGCTGTATCCCCATGATGAGCTCTATTGGATCATCGGTGGCGATCAGTTGCCTAAATTACATCTCTGGAAGGATATCAATGAGCTCGTCGGCTTGGTGGAGTTTATCTTTCTGGAGCGCCCGGGCTTTCAGGTGCGGGCCCATCCGGAGATTCCCGGCCTGCGCTTACATCGGTGCGATGGGCATCTCTTGGCGATCAACTCCACCGAGCTGAGGGAGCGAACGCGCCAAGGGTTGGCCTTGGATTATTTTGTGCCACACAAGGCCATTGTTTACATTAAGGAAAAGGGATTGTATCCGGTGACTCCATGAAATCGAAATCGAAAAAACACGCGACGCTTGAGCTGGTAAAACTTTGCTGTCGCGCGCTCGACGATAAGAAAGCGGGGGATTTACGCGTGCTGGATGTTAGTGGCCAATCGTCGATTACAGATTATTTGATCATAGCTACGGCCACTTCGGATCCACACTTGCGGGCCTTGCGTGTCGAACTGGAGAAAGTAATCGATGCCACGCAGACGCGAATTGTTGGTATCGAAACGTCGCTAGAAAGCGGTTGGACGGTGGTCGACGTGTTCGACCTTATGGTGCATCTTTTCTCGGCTGACCGACGTGCTCAGTATGGATTGGAAAATCTCTGGAAGGATGCAGTCGAGGTTTCCGTTGCGAAACTTTTGGCCGTGGCAAAGCCAAAGACGGTGAAGAAGAGTGCGGTAGTGCGGCGAAAGAATGCGATCGTTCAGGGTTGAGCGATCAAATATCCGCGGGGGATTTTACTCCGCTAAGTGATACTACTACCACGGTTACTGCACCGTGTTTACAGGATTTTGACCTTGAACCAAGCGACCACCTCGTGTTCATTTCCCACACTGCTCGCATTTGAGCGTATATCATCCATACATAGATAATAATCAGTTGATCCCATGAAAAAGAATAAATCATCCCAGGGTTTTACCCTCGTCGAAATCATGATCGTCGTCGTCATCATCGGCCTCCTTGCCGCAATGGCGATTCCTGCGTTCCAAAAGGTCCGCACGTCCTCACAAGACAAAGCGGTGCTCAATAATGCCCGCCAATTGGCAGCGGCAGCGGATCAATATTTCCTCGAGAACGGGGTATCGTCCGTTACGCAGGGAAATCTGGTCGGATCTACGAATTACGTGAAGGCACTCAACCTCGTTGCTAACGAAACCTATCCGGCGGCTTACACTCAAGGTATCGCGATCACGGTCTCCGGTATTGCTGGCGCCCGCACGGTCACCTACGCCCCGTAATTTCCGGGGTTAGTGGCAATTTTCAAGCCGACCAATTTAGTTGGGCGGCTTTTTTATGTGTTTCTCGGTCATACCACTACAGTCTATTCGGCCGGGACTTCATCCGTAGTTCCATAAAATCATCTCTAAATCTATCGGGAGCTCCAGACAGATCCTGACCCACATGGGCGTCGAGGAGAATGGGGGGCAGGAGGAGGATTTTGGGGCTGAGGTGAGGGGCGCGTGTGGCGAGGAGATCGGCCGGTGTGAAGTCGCCGCGGGAGCGATTTTTGCGAGCGAAGTT
>CAMBVX010000081.1 GCA_945871085.1 Opitutus sp. GAS368
CCTGAACTGTCGGGCAGCCATGTCGGCTGGAACTTCTGCGGACGAAATTCTCCGCGAGTGTAAATCGCCTGCAGGCGCGCTTCGGTTTCCTTTTGCCACGATGCCTCGTGAGGTGATTGCGCCGGCGCGGGGCAAATTCCCAGCGCCAGGGAAACCACCAACGAAATGCGAACGTGCGCCTTGATTGGATTTTGATTCATGCTGTTTTTCCGAGGGGAAATGTGATTTTCAGGCTACCCTGTCTGCTGCCGTCTTCAGGGGGCGGGACGCCGGACTCCCCGGCCGGAGCGGAGTTGTTCGGCGAGCTTCTGGAGCGGCGCCGCAGACGAGTAGCAGGAGAGCCGGGAGGGAGTGCGCGGGGTTCATATCACCGGGGGAAACTGGATGCTCGGGCGAGCGAGCAACTGCAATGTTCATCTTAAATCTCAGGCGGGTCCTTTCCCCGTGGCCCGCCGCCGGCGGGTAAACCCGCCAAAGGCGGACAAGCTTGCCACGATCCTTCCTGCGCTTCCACGAGCCCGATCCGCGTAGCGATCGCTTGGCCAGGATGCCCCGAGGCCCTGGTCGCCTGTGGCGGCGCCCATACCTTTATACACATCTGATGGAGTCCTGTTGAAGCGATGATCGGTGAGGACTAAGCGCGGCGACGGTCAGCCGTGGGAGGCCATCATCCGCGTTCGCTTGCCGTCGCAGAGCGGGCGCGGTCCCCGGCAGCCGTGTTAGCACGTGTTCTGTTCAGGTACGCGCTGCCGGAGTAGTTGGAGCGGCACATCGGCCGAGCGCCGGCCAACGGCGGGGCGAGAGGACGGACAAATCCAGCGCGGTGCCCCGGTTCAGCCGGGATCGGCGGCGTGCGCGCCGAAGCGTTCCCAGCAAAACGCAAAGTCGGCCAGACGCGCCATGCCAATCCACATGCTCTTCATGCCAGGCGGCGAATCGTTTTTGCGTCCCAGATGACCACCCAACTGCGCGATCATCCGGACCATTTCGCCCACGCTGGGCTTGTGCTGGAGCGCGGCGCGGCCTTTGAGCGCCACCACCACCGACTTCCATTCGCTTTCGTCGAACACGCGATCACACGGCAGTTCGGGACAGGCACGGCCCAGACGCATGACGTAGAGCAGTCGCCAGGCGATGATCATGTACAGGACGATGGCCGGCTTGAGGCTGAAGTCGTGGCGTTGTTGGATTTCCTCGAGCCGGCAGCCGCTTTTAAGGACCCGATGGAACAGTTCGATTTCCCAGCGGCACAAATACAGCTCGAGCATCTCGCACGCTGGCTCGAAGCTGGCCACCGGCAGCGTGGTGAGCAACACCCAGACCAACGGTTCCTCGCCCGCCGGCGGGTTGATTTCGCGCGCTTCCACCACGGTGAGTTCGCCGGCCGGCAGGGGGCCGCCGGTGGCCACGCTGCGGAAGGGCGGTTGCAGGCAAACCCGGATCGCCCTTACTTCCTGCACGACGTCGCGCGCCGCGCGAGTGATCTGCCGGGTGCTGCCCTTGACCTTTCGGTCGTGCGTGGCGGCGGGCACGTGGAACTGCACGGTCCCGAGCGGCGCCGCGGCGGCGAGTCGGGAGCGCATCTTATGCCCGGCGGGCGGTCCGGCGGTCTCCGCCGCGGGATCGAAGGGCTCCAGGCAACGGTCTTCCTTGCTGCGGATGAGCAACTCGGCGGTCGGCCGGCCTTCCGCGCGGCGCTGCCAGGATTCGACGAACACCTCGTAGATGTCGTTTTCCCGGTCGCCCAGGGAGACCACCTGACAGCCGGGCACTGCGGCGGCGAGGGCGCAGGCGTGGCGGTAGCCCTCCAGCCAGCGGAAACTTTCTTTGTCTTCAATGGGCCGGTGCTTGCGTGCCGCGCTCTTGCCGTGTTCGGCATCGTCCCGGGCCTCAATCGCCGTGTCCCACAAGCCGAGCGGCACGCGTTCGGGCGTGATGACCAACTGATTGTGCGCGAAGAAACCGCGGCGGTCCTGGCTGGAGAGCGGGCCGGTGCCCGGGAGTTTTTCGTGGCTGGTGTAGTCGCACTCGGTGGTGTCCTGCACGAGCAAAACCCGGCGATACTCGCCCGTGCGGATCCGCTCGAGCGTGCCGGCGCGGTGCGGGCTGAGGATTTTCGCCTGGGTCGTCTTCTCGTTATTGAAGAACCGGCTGGCGGCCACGACTTCCTTGTGGCCCTGACTGGCGGCACTGAAGCTCGCCCCGGGTTTTTCCCACTTGCGCGCGAGCAGCAGGCGCAGGCGCTGGTTGAGCCGCTGATCGCCGAGGCTGACGGAGCCAAACTCGTCCTCGATCCAGTCGTTCATGGGGGCGGCCCGCCGCAGAGTGCGGCCCGGAAGTTCGAGATCAACGGATACAGCCAGACGGTCTTCACCGGCAGCGCCGCGGAGTGGCTGCGACTGTTGCGGCCGCGGCCCTGCGTGGCACCGACGCACCGCCAGTTGGCCGCCCGGTAAACCCCGCCGGTGAAGCGATCGCACTGCACGAAGGTCTCCAGCAGGACGGGCGCGTAACCGTAGCGCTCCCGGAAATCGCGGCCGAGGCGGCGGGCGGCCAGCGCGAGGACCTTCGAGCCGAGGTTCGGGCAGCGCACCCAGGGTCCCAGCAGAAAGCGCGTGTGGTTGGCCACCAGGTGCAGGTGGGCGCGGCGTTGCGCCTGGTCCCAGCCGAGCCACGCGTCGCGCGCCCGCACCTTCCAAGCTGCGGCGCCGAAACCCATCGCCCCGAGCACGCCCTGCTCCGCGACGATCAGATAGCGCACCTGCGCACCGGCGGTCGCGCTGTAACCAAGATAATGGTACTGCTGCAGCAACGTCCGGTACTGCCGCGCCTGTTCACGGCTGCGCACGCATTCCAACCTGAGCCCAGCGAGTCGGTCCACCCGACCCTGCACCGGCGGCGGCCTCGGCGCGGCAGAGGGCCGCGGCCCCAAACGACGGTTTTCATTGTTACGGCAGCTGCGCGGCGCGGGCAGAGCGATAAGTCCCAGCCGATCCAGTCGCAACAAGGCCACCCGCGCGCTCATCAGGGCGTAGGCTCCGCCCGGCGAGCGCCACTGCAGGGCCACGCAAACCCGCCGGGCCACCTCCGCGCGGCTCGCCGGATCCGCCAGACGCAATTGTTCGCGCACGCGGCCGAGTTCCTCCGCGCCAAAGCGTCGGCCCAGCAATCGCGGCGGAATCGGCGGCGCGGCGCCGTGCAGTTCTTGCCTCACACCTCATTCCTCTGCGATTCACCGGAACGTGTTCAGAAAAAAGTGAAAAAAGATGTGTATAAAGGCATGGTCCGTGCCCAAGGGTGGCGTGGTGCATCCATGCGTTCAGTGGGTTCGGGGCGCCGACTCGCGCAGGGGAGATGCGACCGCATCGCGGCGCGAAAACTTCAGCCCTGCCAGCAGCAGCAGCACGGCCCCTGCGACGTAGACCGCGCCGCCCCAGGCGATCGCCTCGCTCATGTTTTCAACCTCGCTCGCATGCCGGCCGTATTTCGTGGCGAGGCCGACCGCCAGGGGTCCGAGTGCGCCACCGCCCCAGCCGATCATGTTCATCAGGCCCGTCGCGCTTGCACGCGCGTGCGGTTCGACGATGTCATAAAGCGACGCGAACGTGTTCGAATCGTAAAACCCCTTGCACACGCCGAAGCAGGTCATGGCGGCGAGCAGCGTGAAGACATCGTGCGTCAGCCCGACGGTTGAAACAAACACCGTGCCACCCACCAGTCCAAGCGCCTGCACGAGCATGCGTCCTCCCGGGTGACGGGCCGCCCAACGATCCGCCAGGAATCCGGCCACGGGGACGCTCAGGGCGCTCGCCAGGTGGATGAACACGCTCCCCGACAATCCGGCGCTGGTGAGTTTGAATCCGAACTTGGTCACGAGAAAATACGGCGTCCACGTAAGGAAGACCGTCGCCACGAAATTGGCACACATGAACCCGCCGAGCAGGAGCCACGCGGTAGGTTTCCGCAGGATGAGCCGCAGCGTCGCGCCCACCGGCAAAGGAGGCAGCACCGCTGGCTCGCCGGCGCTCGGTGACGGCGTCCCCTCGTGCTCTGCGGCGCCGCGCGGCCGGTCGCGAACATGCCGGTAGAGGATCAACGCGAGGACCATCCCAATGCCGCCGAAGAAGTAGAATCCCCAGCGCCAGCCATGGTGCTCGGCGAACCACGCGCCGAGCCAGCTTCCGCCGATCGTGCCGCCGTAAACGGCCGATTGATGCAGGGCGAAGGCCTTGGAACGCGTGCGCGGACCGTGATAGTCGCCCATCAGCGACATCGAGGCGGGAAAATAAAACGTCTCGCCCACGCCTTCGAGCGCGCGCACGGTGACGAAATGCCAGAGCTTGGTGCACCAGCCGGTCATCACGGTCACTGCGCTCCAAAAGAGACAGCCGCCAAGAATCAGATGTTTGCGCGAAACGCGATCGGCGATGTACCCCGCCACTGGTGAACCAAACGCATAGACCCACATGAACGCCGAGCCGATCAGGCCGAGTTGCACCGCGTCGAAACCAAACTCCTCCTTGAGCTTGGGAAAAACGGCGTAGATGGCCTGCCGGTCTGCGTAGTTGAAAAAGCAGACGAACCACAGCATCGCCACGAGCTGCCATTTGTAGCCCGGCGAAACCCCGGATGCAGAGTGGTCCCTCATCGTGGGGCGGGCGCAACCGTGTCCGTGGCATGGCCTGCCGGCGTCCACCGTCGGCGGACGGATCGTCCCGGGCCGACCGCGGGATCAATCATGCGGATGCCGCTTCGCGCACCAGCGCGAGCGCCTCCATGCGGTGCGCGAGCAGCGCCCGTTCCTCGGATCCAAATGGCGTTAACGGCTCCGCCATGGCGTCGTGGCAGAGGCCGCGGAGCGCGAGCGCGCATTTGATCCCCTGCAGAACACGCGCGCCGGACCGGCCGACTGAATAGAGCTGGGAGCTGAGCTGCATCACCCGCTGATGCAACGCCCGGACCCGCCTGAGGTCGCCGGCAGCCGCGGCGTTGAACAGGCTGACATAGAGTTCCGGCACCACATTGGCGCCGCCATTCACGCCACCGTGGCCACCCAGCAGCACGGATGCCGCCAGCAATTCCTCCGGCCCGACGAGCAGGGTGAAGTCAGGCCGATCCGACAGCAGCAACTGCACTTGATGAAAATGCGCCAGATTGCCCGAGCTGTCCTTCAGGCCGATGACGTTCGGAGAATCGGCGGCGCGGCAGACGGTCTCGGCCTCGATGAACACCTTCGTGTGCGAAGGCATGTTGTACAGGATCACCGGTAGCGGCAACGCGGCGGCGAGCCGTTGCAAATAGCCGAGCAACTCGCTCTGCGTCGTGGTGAAATACGGGGGCGGCGCCACGACCACCGCGTTCGCTCCGGCGTCTGCGGCGTGCCGCGCCATCGCAATGAGCTCGCCCTGCGCGGTGTCGGTGATGCCGACCAGCACCGGCACGCGCCGCCGGACCAACGCGCAAACCTCGGAAACCAGCGTGCGGCGGAGAGCGTAAGGCAGGCTGGGCCCCTCGCCCGTTGTCCCCAGCACGAAAAGTCCGTGCACTCCGCCGGCCAGGATGTGTTCGATTAATCTCGCGAGGCCCTGGTCGTCGAGCGTCGCGGCATCGAGCAGCGGCGTGATCATGGGCGGAATGATTCCGCGAAGGGGACGCGACAGGAGGGAAGTCGGCATGGAAGTTGGGGCTGGCGGATGCGGCGGCGGAATTCGAACGGGCTTCATGGGGTGGGGCGGGAGGCCGCCGCATTCCCGGTGGAAAGGCGCTGGAACTCCTTGACCATCTCCGCCGCCTCGCCGGTGAAGCGCACCCCACCGCCGTCGTCCCTGAGTTTGTTGATCACCTGTTTCAGCCGGCTTTGCGGGCTCACGAGTTTGCCGGCCCGGATGTCCGCCTCGGTGATTTTCGCGAACAGGATTTCCTGCTCATCGAAGTTGTATCGACCCCGGTCATACGTGATGTAAATGGCCCCGGCCGGGTCCTGCGTGCCGTCCGGATAACTCACCGCCTGACGCTCATCGATCACGAGCTTGAACGGCCAGGTCCGCCCCTCGTCGGGCGAGAGCATCGCCGTCATGTTCGCGCGGGCCTTCGGGTGATCGTTGACGACAAGCAGCAGGCTGCCCGACAACAACCGGCGGAAGAAAAAACGGGTGCCCAGGCCGAAGGCGTGGGTGAACGGTTCGATCTCCCGCCAGGTGCGCCCTTTGTCCGTGGAGAAAGCCTGGGCGATCCCCTTGGGAATCCGTGCGAGCATCCACAATGAGCCGTCGCGACGCTCCACCACCATGTGCTCTGTGCCGGGACCCGGAGAGTCCTTGAAGGTTGCGTGGCCGTGATGAACCCACGGCTTGTCATAGCCCTCGAATCGATAGAGGTGCGCTCCCGTGGCCACCTCAGGTGCGGCCGGTTTTTCCCCGCGTCCGAGCGGGTCGCCCATGTGCAGCCACGTGCCATCCGCCAGCACGGTCTCCTTGTTGAGCGAGTTGCCGTGACCGGCGAACACCGGGCCGCGCCACTGCGGTCGCACCGCATCCGGCTCGTCGGTAAAAAACCCCCAACAACTCCGGGGATGCAACCCGGGTGACGGCATGACCCGGTGCACGAACCACCAGAGCCGTCCGTTCGGATCCAGCCAAAGGTGCGGATCGCTTCCATCGCCGCCCAGCAGTTGTCGCGTCGGATCGAATACGGCCACCGGCTTGGACCACGTGCGCCCGTCGTTGTCGCTGGTCACGAGCAACTGATAGTTCTGGCCCCTTCCTTCCTGCAATGGCCCGGCATACCACGTCGCCCACAGGCGCCCACCTGGAGCGCGCTCGATGCCCGGTATGCCCTGCCACAGGCGATGGCGCGGCCAGTATCCGGGATGCGGATTTAGATCGAGCCGGGGCGGAGTGAGCGTCGTGATCCCGAAGGTGGCTTGCGGTGGATTGGCGGCGTGCAGTCCGCCGAACAGCGCGGCAGCGAGGCCGGCGCACCGGACCAGGCGGCCCGGCCGCCACGTCGCGCGGGAGTTGGTGGCACCGTCCGAAGCGGAAGGAGCGGTCGAGGTCAGTTGCGCGGTGGAACCGGACGTTGGCGAAGCCATGTGAGATTGAAGCGGTAGTGGTTTTTGCTGGTGAGCAGGTGAACAAGGCCATCGCGTGACTGAATCGCCGCCAGGTAGCCCGTCGGCTCCGCGAGGGTGTCGGTGAGGGTGCATTCGACCTTGTTGATCGTTTCGATCACGCGCGCCGGACCGCCTGGAGCGAGCAGCCGCCGGACAGGCCACGTTTTTCCCTCGTCCTCGGAAAGTGCGGCAAACATGCCGTAGCCGCGAAACACGGTTCCATCCGCCGCGAAGAAATCGAGGCCTTTGCGTTCTTTCCACTCCCGCCACTGATCCGTGAACGAAATCAACAGCAAGGGCCCTTCCTCCATCCGCAGAAGAATCGGTCGCTGTCGCTGGCTCACGACGGGAAACTCGGAAGCGACGTAGGTCCACGTCCGCCCAAGATCCGCCGTATAACTGATGGGCATCATCCCGCCAAAGGCAGCTTGCTCTTGCGGGAAGTGCAGCCGGCCGACCGCCATCAGCCGGCCGTCGGCCAGTTCCACCAAGGGCGTGTGGATCCCCGCCTGACGCAGTCCCTGGCCGCCGGCCCGCACGTCGCTCGGCCCGCGCGTCGCATCCAGCGTGGTCCAGGTCAGACCCTGGTCGAGGCTCGCCGTCAGACTCACCGCGCTGGAATCGTGGGCGACGACATAGAGCCCTTCGCGGGTGCGGATGGGATGGCTGCCGAGCTCACCGTGCGGGTAAAAGACCATCGGCCCGCTCCAGGTGGCTCCATTGTCGATCGATTCGCGCACGATGTTCTCCGTGAATCCGCGGGCAAAATGATAGAGCTTGCGCCCGCCATCCCACCAGAGCTTGGGGGCGTGGTCGTTCACGTCGGGCGCATCCCAGAATACGGACGCGTCCTCCCACTCCTGCGCACCGTGCCGGAGCCGGCTCGCCGCATTGGCCAATTCGGCTCCCGATTCCTGCACACAGGAAAACCAAACCGCGAGGAGATCTCCGTTGGGACACTCCGTCAGCCCCACGCTGTGGTTGTGCGAGGAAAAGAGCGGGCCGAGGGAGCCGGGTGGAATTTTCACATATTGGAGCGGCCCGGAGAAGAACGGTTGGCCTCCCGCTGGCCGCACGATTTTCGCCGTGGACTGATCGACGTCCCGGGCGTGCCGCCCGGGCGGTGGCGGTGGAAGAGTCTTCCCTTGCGGCAGGGGCCCCAGCACCACGCGAAAGCCGGTGACCTCGTTGCGCGCTTGCGGGATCCACCCCGCGCGATTCGCCGACCGCAGCGACGCCGGGAGCGACGAATGCGAGCCGCCGCGAATCACCCGGAAGTCTCCCGCGGACCGACCGGACGGATCGATTTTTTCCCCGTGTTCATACGGCCCATACCAATCATGGCACCACTCGGCCACATTGCCGTGCATGTCGTACAGTCCCCACGCATTCGGCGGCGTTCCGGCCACCCGCAGCGAAACCTCGCCCGCGCTCCAGGACACCTCCGGCGGCATCTCCCCTTTGGGAAAATACAGCGCACGCGACGCGAGGTCGCGATACCACTTCTGAAAACCGGCCGGCAACGCGTCACCGGTATTGAACACGGTGGTGGTGCCCGCGCGGCAGGCATACTCCCACTCGGCTTCGGTCGGCAGCCGATATGTCCTGCCCTCGCGGGCCGAAAGCCAGGCGCAGAACTCCACCGCGTCGTGCCAGCTGACCTGGACCGCCGCGGCGTCCGGCGCATCACCCGGGCGATGGTTGGGTCGAAACTGGCGGTAAGCCGCCAAAGTAACTTCGGTGGCCCCCAGATGGAACGGCTGCGAGATCGTCACCCGATGAACGGGCTTTTCGTCCCATTCGGCGGCATCCACCTTCGTCGGATGCCGCGTCATGACATAGTCCGACGGCGGCCCGTTGTGGCCCATTTCGAAACTGCCCGGATCGATCCGCACCAGTTTCAGGCCGACGGAATTCGTAATCAGCGCGGGCGCCGCCGTGGCCACCAGGGCACCGAACATCAACGCGATTGGGATCGGGAAGTTCGAGCGGGGTTTTATCGTGAACACCCCGGCCGGCGCCGCTGGTGCGATGCCTTTGGAACGTCCGCGTGGCTGAATGTCCATGCGATCGGGCATTAGAAGCGCAGGCCCGTCCTGATCTTCCATTGGGCGCCCGTCGGAGCAAACGCATTGTCCGTGAGCACCTGCTGGCTGAAGATGTCCGTCACCGCGAGGTGCAGATTGGCCGTGACGCGTGATTTCAGTTTCCACGAGTAGCTCATCATCCCGCCCCAGTAGCTGTTGCCGGGCAAATAGACGTCCGAGGTCGTCGCGGTCCGGTAGAAACGAATGTTCTCCGTTGAATAGTAGTACGTGAAGCCGGCGCGGAGTCCCTTGATCCGGCGTTGGGGAAAGGCGTAGGTCGCGGCGACGCTGCCTTTGCGCACCGGGCCGCTGTTCGTGACCCGACGGCCGACGCTCGCGGGGTCAGCGAGATTTTGCACGGTGCGGCAATCGAGCCAGCCCATGTTCGCGATCAAGGAGATGTTTTTCGCGAGCCGGCCGCTGACATCGACTCCGATGCCTTGCGAGCGGGTGCTTCCGCCGGGCGCGAGCGCGGGCAACGAGGGATCCAGGCCGGTGGGATTGTTGGGGTTCGCCACCGTTTCGTTCTTCTGACGCACATCGAACACGGAAGCCGTGTAGGAGAAGACACTATTGAAAAGGAGCCCTTTGAAGCCGGCTTCCCCACCGGTCGACTCGCGATTGCCATAGGTCTCACCCGTATTGCTGTCGACGCTCGGACTCGGGTTGAACGAATGCCCATAGCTGCCATAAGCCACGAGTTTCTCGGCCACGATCTTGTAGGTGAAGCCGACGGTATAGGTCGCGTAGCGCTTGCGCGCTTCACCATCGCGCAACGTCGTCCGGGGGGAAAGGGGCTGTTGGATCTGCGATCGATACAGGTCGCCCCGCACCGTTCCCATCACCGCCACCCGGCGTTCGTTGAACGTGGTCATATGATTGTAGAAGGCCCCGAAGTCCTCCACGTACTCGTTCGTCACGGAGGCGGCAACCAGGGGCCAGGAGTCGTTGAACACGGGCTGCCCGGCGCGCAGCAGGAAATCGAGATCGAACGGATTCGGCTTCTGCCAGGCAACGAGGCTGACGCCGGGGGCGAGCCCGGCCAGGATGGCGGGGCCGTTGCTGAGTTGCCACTGCCTGGACTTCTGCCCGCTGTATTTCCAGTCGAACCCAACGTGCGCCTGATGCTCGGCGGCGCCGGTGGTCCGCTTCACGGCCAGGTCCGCCTGCACTCCGTCCTGCTCGTAATTGATCCGCTGGTGAAACGCCGCGCGGTTACCGGTCCACGTGTTGGTGATCAGGCTCCAGTTGCCGGTGCTCGTGGGGCTGGACCGGCGGAAGTGCCGGTTGCTGTGCGAGAGGCTCACCTGGAAACTCACGCCCGGGGTGAAGCGGTGCTGGAAGGTGAGGTAGGAGGAGTTGTTGTAACGTTCGTAGCGGTTGTAGGGCCCGAGCTGGTTGAAGCGGCTCAGGCGGTCGCCAAGACCTGGATACAGATCCTCGGGAATGGTGTAGAGCAGCCCCTGCGTGCGGTTGTTGCGGTCGATGTAACGCGCGAAGGAGGGAAACGGATTGGCAACCCGTTGGGTGAACTGGAACTCGGCCTGCAGCGAAGTATGCGGCGTGAATTTGAACACCAATCCTCCGCTCAGATCGAGTGTGCGGTTGAACCAGAAGTCCGTCGGCCGCTTGAAGTCATAATAGGTTGCATCGACCCGGTAAAGCAGACGGCGGGACAGCGGCCCGGTCGCGCTGCCGTTCACCCGCCAATAGTCGTTGTCCCCCGCGATCACATCCAACGAATACGCCGGCTGCGTCTGCGGCTTCTTGGTGATGAAATTGACGATGCCGCCCGGTCCCGTCGCGCCGTAGACGCTGGAGGACGGCCCCTTCACGATTTCCACGCGATCGACGTTGTTCGAGTCCGGCTGCTGGGTGAGCGAGAACCCGTTGCGAAATTGCGAGATGCCGAACCCCCGCAGCGTCGTTCCCCCGTTGCCCGCGCCCGCCGCATCGGCCGGCTTCACGTTGCTGACAAAGGCGTTCAGCTCGTCGAAATCAAAAAGCATGAAGTCGTTGATCAACTCGCTCGGGATCCACTGCACCGAGAGCGGCAGCTCGATCAACTTCGCCGCCGTGCGCGTCCCCGAGATCGATTCCGTCGCGAGATAGGCATTCTCCGTGTCGGTATTGACGCGAAACTCCGGCAGAAGGACGGTCTCGGCCGCCCCCTCGGCCGTCCGGGACTCGGGGGCCTTGGATTGCGCCGCCGCGGAACTTGCCACGAGCGCAGCGGTGATTCCGGCCCGGAGCGGGCCGAAAACCAAACGAGCGGTGGGGTGTTTCATGGGATTTGGGTGCCGGCCACAGAGTACACGTGGGACAGTGCGGGTCGTGCGGGGTGCATGCCTCAGCTTATACGAGTGTGGAACAATCGACTTCCACTTTCAGCGCGTGGACGATTATGCACATTCAGGTGGATTGAATCCCGGAGGGGTCAATTGGCGCTGGGGGGTGGTTGCGATCAGAAGCGCCCGCGAACGCCCAGCGTCAGCCGCGAACCGAAAATCTCCGACACCGTGATCCGATTCGTATTCAGCGAATATTCATCCGGTGCCTGGTTGAACGCGTTCTCCAGGTTCGCCGTCGCCGTGAGCCACCCGTTGATCCGGTACTGCAGGTTGAAACCAACGCGCTCGACGCTGGTCAGCCAGGCGGCCGACGCCGGTGCCGCATTGTACGCCCGCAAATAGCCGCTCGTGTGATTGAAGTTCACGCGCAGCTGCAAGCGCCAGAGCGAGTAGGTCAAACCGCCGTTGTAGGTCTTGGGCACGAAACCGGCGAGCGCGCCCGCCCCCTCGTCATACGTGCCCTCGGTTCGGATGTCGGTATAGTTGGCGTACAGTCCGAGCGTGTTGAACGGCTTCGGCAGCATCCGCAGCTGCTGCTCATAGCTCACCTCGTAGCCTTTGATGATCGCGTTGTTGAGGTTCTGCCTGGTGATCAGGTCGTATCCCTCGAACTGGCCGTCGAAGCCGTTGTCGCGTCCGCTGCCGACGAAGTCGCGCTGCGTCAGGATGAAGCCGGAAATGTCCTTCCGGAACACCCCGGCCGACAACAGCCCGACCGGCGCGAGCGCATACTCGACCATCACGTCCACATTCTTCGCATACTGCGGGCCGAGGTTGGTGTTGTTTTGCGTCACCGCGCCCAGGCCGGTCGTGGCCGAGGTCGTCACGGTGGTCGTAGGCACGATGTCGGCGATGCCCGGCCGTGCCATCGTCGTCGAATACGAGGCGCGAAACGCCAGGTTGGGCGTCGCGGCGTAGCGGACATGCACGCTCGGAAAATACTTCGTGTATTCGCCCGCGCGTGACGTCGTCGAGACGACGCCGGCCCGGGTGAATGTGCCCCGCGCCGCGATTTCCGTGCGCTCGGCCCGCACGCCGCCCAGCAGGGTGAATGGTCGGACGTCCACCTTGCCCATCACGTAGGCGGACGAGATCTCCTCCGTTGCCACGCTCGGCGGATTGCGCACGGCGACGGAGGTGCCCACGGGCGTGAATTGTCCGGGCTGCGAGTTGAGGAGCGCGTTGGCCGGGCGGAAATCCAGCAATTGAAACGCCGGATAGAAGCCGTGCCGCATGCCATAGCCGCGCTGGGCCTGCCCGAAGTGCGCCACGTTCAGCACGCCGCCCGTGCCCACATAGGTCCACGACGGCAGCCAGGTCTCGGTCTCGCGATCCTGCTTCTGGTACTTGATCCCGCCCTGGAGCTGAAACGGTGTCCGGGCCGACTCGAACGCGCGTTTCACGTCGAGACTGCCGGTGGTGATCTCCTCGTCGGCATTGTAGATGGATTTGTTATACACCCACTGGTTGGCCGTATATTGATTGAGCGCATCGGCGTCGCCATAGGTCGGGCGCAGCGCTGGCGTCTCGCGCGAACGGGTCGCGTCGATCAGAAAGCCGATGCCACCGAGTCGGCGGCCGGTCATCTGCTCGAAGGCCCGCTCATAGTCGTCGTAACTCTTCGTGACGCGTCCGGTCAGCTCCCAATCCGCCAGCCGTTTGGTGCCGCCCGCCGCGAGCATGATCTGGTCATTGCGCCGCGGCTCGATCGCCACCTGGTTGATCCAATTCGTGTGCAGCCACTCGACCAGGTCGTTCGTGCCGCCCGGCGCGATGCCGGCGGTCTGGTTCGTCGCATCGCGCGGGGCGGTGCCCGCCTCGATCTGCGCGCGGCTGACGCGGCTGTAGTCGGCGACCCGCAGGGCGCCCGCCGATTGGATCTGATGATTGTAGCGCGTCAGGTCCTTGGAGAAATCCGACAGCAAGACATCGGCATAGAGTGAAAGCGTGGCGTCGGGACGATACTCGAACTTCGCGCCGCCGCCCTGCCGGATCGTGTGGTGCGTATCATCCAGAAAACGCAGTCCGCTCATCATGTCCGACGTCGCGGTGTAGGCTGGCTGCACGCGATCGCGCGCCCCGAACACTTTCGTGTAACTGCCCGACAAGGTGACCGCGAACCGGTTTTCCGGACCAAACTTGCGCAGGTACGTGACGGCCGCGGAAGGTGTCCACGGATTCGAAGTTCGGTAGGCATTCAGATTGTAGGAGCCCTGGAACGAGAGCACCTGCGTCTGCTTGAAATCGAACGCCGACTTGGTGATCAGCTTGGCCGCCCCGCCGAGCCCCGTGGCGTCCATGTCCGGAGTCGACGCCTTGGTGATCTCCACTTCCTTGATGAACTCGGCCGGCGTGCGGTCGATCACCGGGGCGCGGTCTCCCATGCTGCCGGTGTTGCCCGAGGCCGCGGCGGTGAGCTGGGTGCCATCGAGCGTGATCATGCTCATGCTGGGCGGCGCACCCCGGAGCATGACGCCGACGGGATCTCCGTCGCCGTAGTGGATCGCCACGCCCGGCAGTTTTTCGAGGAAGTTGCCGAGGTTGCCGTCCGCGACATCACCGTACGCATCGAGCGAGACGACGTTGATGATGTTGCTGGCGGTGCGCTGGCGCGTGATCGACGCGGCCTGCCCTTCGCGGTCGGCGGTGACCGTGAACGCGTCGAGCTGATACACGGCGGAGGTGAGCGCGACGTTCAGCGAGGCGCGTCCGCCCGACGCGAGGGCGACGGTTTCGGTCCCGCGATCGAGGCCGGCGTAGGCCACCGCCACCGTGTACGAACCGGCGGGAAGATTACGGAACGAGAATTGGCCCGAAGCGTCCGTGTACGTGGTCCGGCCCGTGCCGACGAGTTCGACGGAGGCGCCCTGGAGCGAGGCGCGCGTGACGGCGTTGCTCACCTGCCCGGCGATCTCGCCCGGGCCGGTGCTCGCCGGCTGGGCCGGCGTGGTGGCGACGCACGCGAACAGCAGCAGGATCGTCCAGAGCGGAACGAGCGCCCGGACCTGCGCGCGCGGCCCGGCAGAGGCCAGAGGATTATTGAACGGGTCGGGATGAATCATAGGTCTGGATGAAGGTGGGAGCCGGCGGGCGGGAAAGGTTCGATGGGGAGGCGTTTTCATGGTCGGAAGATCTTCGAAGTGACAGTCGTTGCGCAGGAAGGCTGGATCAGGGAAGACAACACGGCGTCACTCGCGCAGTTCGCTCAAGGCGACGCGCAGCACCTGGACCGCTTCCTTCTGGCGCGAGACGATGGTGTAGAGATAGCCGTCGTGCACGAGCGTGTGCGGGTAGCCATATTGACCCGCCTTCGCGCCTCCGGGTTTTCGCATCGGGTAGGGCGTATCGCCGAGGATGAAATGGCGATCGAAATTCACTCCGTCGCGCGAAAGCAAGAGCGCCAGGGGCGTTCGGTTGCCGGCGATCGGGCTGCCCACGCAGTAGAACCGACCATCGGGCAGCCGGCCGAAATGGAATTTTGTGTTCGAATCGCTGAACGTGGTCAGAGCGGGCTTGGACCAGGTGGCGCCCCGGTCGCGGCTTTCCGTCGTCCACAGCCGGCCAGCGAAGATGCGGCTGACATTGCGCAGCTGCATGTGGAGGACGCCGTCGTCGGTTTCAAAAAACGAGCCCTCACAGAGCGCGGAAGGCCAATCCAGACGCATGGCTACCTCTTTGAACGTCATCGGATCATCTTCGAAATTCGGGCCCATCTCCGGCGGATAGATGCCGGTCATGCGCCAGCCGGTCAGGCCCGAGGGATCGTCGGTGTAGGGGAAAGCCGTGTTGCCGGCGATGACCAGCCGGCCGGACGACGTCCGTTGCGGACCGTGATTGGGGCAGATCGGGATGCCGATCTCCCGCACGGCGCTCCACTGCTCTCCGTCGGTTGTCGTGACGGCCTGGAGGTGCGTCGTTTCCTTGTTCGGACCGTAGTTGGAAAAATAGGCGACGAGGGTGCCGTGGTACTGATGGAAGCCCGCCGCAGTGCGCACCCGCTCGATGCCGTTGGCGTCGACGACGGAGTCGACCAGCGGCCGGGCGGGAGTCCAGGTCCGAAAATCCGCCGAGCTGGACGTGAGCACGCGTTGACCCGGCTCGTCCTCACTGTGCCGGCCGTTGGACCAGATCGCGTGGAACCGGCCTTTGAAAAATGTGATGCTCGGGTGGTGGGAGTAGGTCCACTCCGTCTCGGGCTGGTAGAGAAATGCGGTCTCGACCTTTGGGCGCTGCGGATTCTTCAACGCCACCGGACGATCGCCTTTCCATTCCGTACCGTTTGTGAGGGGGGTGAGGGCGGGGCGGTGCCGGCTGGCCTCGGCGGCGGCATCGGGCGGCGTCCAGAGCGTCGCTTCAATCGTCCGGTCTTCATCGCGCGGTCCGTTGAAGTAATAAGCCGTCAGCACCCTGCCATCCGGCCGTACGACGCTGCGCGGGTAGCCCAGATCGCCGCTCAACCCGTCATCGCGCAGAATGATTTCCGAGCCCCACTTATAGCCCCCATCGGGACTGATCCGCGCCCGCACGCCGTGGGGTTTGGCGCGATAACCGTAGGTCAGCGCGACGCGACTGTCCGGCAACTGCACCAATGAGGGCGGACTGCCGCCAATATCCAGCGCAGCCTTCCCCGTGAGGTTCCAGTGGGCGCCTTGATCGATGCTGCGCCAGGCCTCGATAAACCCGGACACACCGGGATCCGAGCGACGGATGGTGGTCAGGAGCGTGCCGTCCTTGAGGCGCAGCGACGAGGGCATGATCGCGAAGCCGGCGGGCTCGGGTCCGATGTACGAAACCAGCTTCCACGTGAGGCCGCCGTCGGTGGTGCGCGCGCAAAACACGCGACCCTCCTTGCCGTTTGACTTCGCGGCGCTCCCGAACATCAGGCAGTCGCGGGGCCCGATTACAATCAGATCGGTGCGCGTGCTGATCTGGTCGATACCTTCGACGGCAAACGTATAAGGCCCGCGCCACGTTTTGCAGCGATCCGTCGAGGTATGGAACCAGGAGGGCCCCACGTGAATGCTTGCAAAACGGAACATCAGCGCGAAATCCGGCGCGGTGAAATCCAGCGGAGATGTCAGCCGCACGGGCTTGGGCGCCCTGGCCGGCACGGTGAAAGGAAGCTGCTTTTCGATTTTCCACGTCAGTCCGCCATCGAGGCTGCGGGCCTGCTGTTCCTCGAAGGGGCGGCTGCGGTCGACGGCGTGAGCGTTTTCCTGATGCATGAAGGTGGCCACCGTGAAGCCCACGACCACCTCGTCGCCCCATTGCCACATCCCGTGATTTGCCGGCCAGCCACCGTAGAGTCCGGGTTCCTGGAAAACGGTCAGGTGCTCCTTGTTCACCGACAGCATCGGCGCCTTGATCGCTGCGGTCGCGGTCGGCGATGCCCGCTCTGGCGTTGCGGCGCCCGCGCCGCACAGGAGCAGTGGCATGAGCGCAAGCCGGGCAACCTCCCGGACTGTCTGGCCGCCGGGGTAAAGCGAAAGTTCGCGATTCATGGCAGCCACTCTAACCGAATCGGCGAAAATCGTCTTTCACTTTCATCGCGTGGACGATAATGCACCACCATGTTCGGGCGCCCCCATATCAGCGAAAACGCCGTCACGGGCCGGCAGATTCGGCTGCCGCTGGTGCATGTGGTCGCCGGGGTGAACGGGAAAAAAACGGTGAGGATTCCCTGGCACTCGCACGCCTACTTCGAGCTGCTGTTTGTCCTCGAAGGAGGAACGGCCTATGAAATCGCCGACCGCCGGAGGCTGGATCTGGTGGGCGGGCAGTTTTTCGTGGTGCCGCCGGGCGTGCCGCACCGGGGCATCCAGAATTTGCGCACCCCGAGCAACGTGTGCGGAATCGCGTTTGACCCGGGCGCGCGCGAGGCGCGAAAAAACACGCCGTTCACCACCTCCGATTTGAAGTGGCTCGGGCGACAATTTGAGCAGCACTCGCTTTCGGTGCGGCCGATGGGGACGGAGTTGCGACGGCTGACGACGGCGCTCAGCCGGCAGCGCGACGAGTTTGCGGTTAAGTGTGGCATGGGGGGAACGGTCGCCTCCTTCCGCCTGGCGACGTGTGCCGTGGTCCTGCAGGCGGCCAGTCAGCTCGCGCACGGCGAGCCGGACGACGCGGGGCGATTCTCGAAAACGGTCCTGGCATACGTCGAGGCGCATTACGACGAGCCGATTCGCGCCGGGGATCTTGCGCGCGCGGCCGGGTGCAGCCGTTCCCGGCTGTTTCAAGTTTTCAAGCAAAGCACCGGCATGACCCCGACGGACTACGTCCAGCGCCTGCGGGTGAACAAATTGAGCGAGGCGATGCTGAAATCGAACGCCAGCATCACGGAACTCGCGCTGGCCGCCGGGTTTTCGTCGAGCCAGTATTTCTGCAAGGTGTTCCGGAAATACGCCGGAGCGACGCCCAGCGAATATCGGAGGCGGTACCGGAACGAAGCGATGGCATCGGCGGACGTGCGCACGGGTCACGCCACGACGAAATGAAACGACGCAACAAAGTAAGACCAAGCCTCGCGGGATTCTTCGCGCTCGCGCTGGCCACTGTCGGCTCCGCCGCCCCGATCCGTCCGCTCGCCCAGGAGCACGTCGTCGTGGGCGAATCGCCGGCGCCGGGCGTGGTGCCTCTCTATTCGCCGACGATCCTGCGGCTCGATTCCGGCCGGCTTGTCGCCGGCTACACCCGCGCCAGCCCGGCCGGCGGCCCGCACGGTCCGGCCGCCGAGGTGCTGCTGACCTCCGACGACCGCGGCGCCACGTGGCAGAAACGCGCCGAACTGCCGGCGTTGCAGGGCCGGGTGTTCGTCGCGGGCCGCAGTCTCTATTATCTCTCGCCCGGCGCAGGCCTGCCGGCCAGCCGCTCCGACGACCAGGGCGCATCCTGGACCGCGCCCGTACGCCTCACCGCGCCGGAACTCGTCTGGCAGCAGACGCCGGCCAATGTCTGGTACGCGCGCGACCACGTCTACCTCGCGTTCGAGCGGCGCAACCGCGTGATCAACGCCTGGGGCCCGAGCGAAAAGGCGCTCGTGCTCCTGCGCGCGAAGGTGGGCGGCGACCTCACGCGCCACGAGGCCTGGACGTTTTCGAGCGAACTCGTGTTTGCCGACGTGGTGCCCGGCGTGCGCGAAAACGCCATCGGCCTCGACTACTTTGGCGTGCCGTTTTTCCCGCAGGCGTATCCGGAGCGCGCCGAGATCGCAAAGTCGCCGCGCCGCACCATGCCGCCGATCGGCTGGGTCGAGCCCGGCGTCGTGCAGATCCTCGACCCGAACCACATCTGGTTCGATCCGCGCGGCCGCACGTTTCATCTCCTCGCGCGCGCCCACACCGGTGGCACGGGTTTCGCCTGCCTCACCAAGGTCGTGGAGCACGACGACGCCTCGATGACGATAGCGGCCCGATGGGGTCAACCCGCTGGTTGCTGCAGTCGTCGCGAGAGCGCGGCTCGAACCGACGAGGCGGCGCCCATCCTGGGCGTCTCGGCGATCCAGGAATACGGTGCGGCCGAGACTTGCCGCAGTCGATCGGCCAGTTCCAGCTTCCAGCTAATGGTCTTGGGCGCTGTGGCCGCGTCAAAGCCTGCCCACTCGCTAACAGGCAACGCCTCGACCCCTTATGGCTTTCTCTCAGGCCACCGCCTCCAGCACCACCTCCGGATGGCGCCCGGCGACCAGCAGGAGCACTTTCGCCGCGCCGGTGGGGGCGCGGCGGCCCTGTTCCCAATTTTCAAGCGTGCGGCACGAGATGCCCAACAGGTCGGCAAGTTCCTGCTGCGACAGGCCCAGGCGCCCGCGGATGTCCGCGACATTGGCGGCGTGCGACCCGGTCTGGCGGCGGCGATAAGCCTCAGGATCGATCGATCGGCGGGCCGGCTTGGTGCCGCCGCCCGGGGCCACCACGGTGACACGCCCGGGCGCGAGTTGGCCGCGTTCGATCGCTTTCATTTGCCGCACGGCTTTCATGAGACGGTTGAATTGAGGGGAGTTCATGGATCAGTCCTCCAACTGGAGATTGAGGAGCCGCAGCTCGTGCTTGGACAGGTCGTCCTTTTCGTTTTTCGGATAGATGTCGAGGAGAGTGATAATCTCGGGAGCAACGTGCCAGTTGCAGATAACCCGCATGCCGCCGCGCTTGCCCCGGCCGGGAGCGGACCAGCGTAGTTTGCGCAGACCCTTGCTGCCGGGAATGACGGCTCCCGCGTCCGGATGATGGGCAAGGTGAAGCTGCATTTCGGCATACCGGTCTTCGCCGAGGTAGCGCAACACGCGGGACGTGAATGCGGGCACCTCGATGAACTCCATGAGAGTTAACTACGCCACTGGCGGAACCGGGCAAGTCATTTTCCGCCGTGGCCCGGAGGTGGCGTAAATCGCACGCGGGGGCGGCCCGATGGGGTCAACCCGCTGGTTGCGGCAGTCGTCGCGCGAGCGCGGCTCGAACCGACGATGCGGCGCCCATCCTGAGCGTCTTGCCATCCATGAATAAGGTGCGGCCAGCGGAACAGCTCGGCCGCTTCACCGAACGTTCGAATGAATGGCTACCACGCCCCTTCGCGCTCACAAACACGTCGTGGCGGTAGTTACCTCGGTTGATGATGTGATACCGCGCACCTGGAAACTGAATGCGAATTCGTCGGGCGATGACCCCGACGCATCCTTTGCGCCTTCCCGAACACCAAGCCTCCATCTACCCAAAATTGGGGTTCCAAGAGGTTTGACGTGCGGGGACTACCAGCGACCAGCGGGTTGACCCCTTTCCATCTCCTTTTTGCCCGGCGGCCGTGGCTTGGCCTATAGTCGCGTCGATCTCTTGCAACCGCACGAAACTGTGAGGAAACTGGATTTCATGGGGTCGCATCGGGGAGGGGTTTAACGGCGGTCTGCGGGCCGCGACGTTCGCGCTCGCGCTTGTGGTCGGCAGGCGTGGGTTTCGCTTTGGCGGTCGTTTTCACAGCAACACTTTCACCCCGGCCTTCGCGCACGCCGCCCGCAGCGGCCGGTCAAGCGTCGCCAGCGGCAATCCCAGTCGCAGCGCCAATTCCAGATAGGCCGCATCGAAAACGCTCAGATCATAATTTTCGCCCTGGTTGAGCGTCTTGCTCCAGGCCAGCGCCATCGTCTGGTCGTCCACTTCGATACCCAACCCCTGCAACGTGGCTAAAAACTTTTCGACCCCCGCTTGATCAATTCTCCCGCGTTTTTTCGCGTAGAGCATGGCGTTGGCAACTTCCAGGTGCCAGAGCGCGGGCACCCAGGCCCGACGACCGCTTTGCACCTCGCGCAGCAGTGCGTCGCCCGCGGAGGTGGCCTCGTCGGCAAAGCCCCAGCTCAGCACCGCGGAACTATCCAACACTAGACCGATCATGGCCGGCCTTCGTCGACCAGCTCCCGAACGCTCAGGCCTTTCAGCCGATAGCCTTTCCGCATCGTGAGCCAGTCATCGACCGCGCGTTGCCGGTGCTCCGCTTTTCCGGCGGCGGCCACGAGCCTCGCCACCGGCTTGTCATGCCGCGTAATCGTCACTTCCCCGCCGCGGCTCACCCGGTCAATCAACTCCGAAAACCGATTCTTCGCCTCGAACGTCCCAATCGTGAGCGTGTTTGTTTTCATGGATTCTAGCTAGAATCTATGGCCTGAATTGTCAAGGCGGCCCGATGGGGTCAACCCGCTGGTTGCTGCAGTCGGCGCGAGAGCGCGGCTCGAACCGACGATGCGGCGCCCATCCTGGGGGTCTTGGCGATCCACGAATAAGGTGCGGCCAGCGGAACAGCTCGGCCGCTTCACTGAGCGTTCGAATGAATGACTGCCACGCACCCTCGCTCGTAAACACGTCGTGGCGGTAGTTACCTCGGTTGATGATGTGACACCGCGCACCTGGAAACTGAATGCGAATTCGTCGTGCCATGACTCCGACACAACCTTCGCACTTTCCCGAACACCAAGCCTCCATCTACCCAAAATTGGGGTTCCAAGAGGTTTGACGTGCGGGGACTGCCAGCGACCAGCGGGTTGACCCCTTCCGTCTCGCCGGATTTATCAAGAAACAATCTTCCGGGAATATCGCGACGCGCTACACCCATAATCCTGCCCTGGTTTGGCTCAGACCGGAGAGGCAGTACTAAACTTTCGGCCACCGTTTTTCAGCCCAGTCTTGAAACGCGGAGGACGCGAAGCTCGCGGAGTGAGCACCACTCCATACCCGCAATTGGCTAGAATGACGCGG
>CAMBVX010000082.1 GCA_945871085.1 Opitutus sp. GAS368
TCGGGCTCGGTGTAGTCCACCGTCGTCTGACCGTTGACCTGAATCATGATGCGGCGGTCCTGCACGGTGATCTTCGTGGTGAACCATTTCGTTTCGTCGACGGGAGATTTGTCGAGATCGACGACGGCGTAGAGGCTGCCGGTCTTGCGTTTCTCCTTCGCGGTGCTGTTGAGCTGGATCTCGTAGCCGTTGGAGAGTCGGAGCGCCGCGCCGCCGGCGGCCAAGTCCGTGTGGATAAAAACGCCGCTGTTCGCCTCGGGCTCGCCGCGTGTGACGATTTCGAGCTCGAAATTCTTGAAACGCACGAAATCCATCTTCCCGTCGGCGACGAAAAACAGATGCGAACTTTCCTTGGTGGCGTGCGCGCGGATCGTGCCATCGACGATCATCCACGAATCCGGGTAGGCGTTCGCTTTCCAGCCGGTGAGGTCCTTGCCGTTGAAGAGCTCGCGCCAGCCTTCGGCAGCGCGGGTGGGCGAGCAGAGGGCGAGTGCGAGGGTGGCGAGGAGCAAACGCGCGGGGTGGATTTTCATGCGAGTCCACGTTGCGCATTGGGCACAAGCCCTGCAACGCTCGGATCCGTGTTCTTGCGTCTGTTTCAATTTTTTCTCCGCGCCGGTTTGGTCTTGGTCGTCCTGGCATCGTCGGCCTGCACCAAACGCGAGACCACGGTCGTGCTCGGCAATCGCGCCGGCGTGCTGCACGTCGGTAATGGGGCCGAGGTGCAGTCGCTCGATCCGCATCTCGCGGGCGGCGCGGTCGACCACAATGTTCTCTGCGCGGTCTTCGAGGGGCTGATCACGCTCGACGAGGAAACGCTTCAACCGCGTCCCGGTGCCGCCGAGCGGTGGGCGATTTCTCCGGATGGACTCGTTTACACCTTTCACCTCCACCGAAACGGGAAATGGTCCAACGGCGATCCGCTCACGGCGCGCGACTTTCTCTATTCGTTCCGCCGCGCGCTCACTCCGGCGCTCGGCTCCGAATACAAGGACGCGTTGTATCCGGTGAAAAACGCCGAGGCGTTTGTGCGCGGAAAAATCACGGATTTCGCGGCGGTCGGTTTTCGCGCACCGGATGACTTCACGCTTGAGATCACGCTCGAGCGCCCGACCGCGTATTTTCTCACGGTGCTGCGCGCCAATGTCTGCTTCCCGGTTCACACGGCATCGGTGGAGCGCGGCGGAGCGCGGTTTGATGACCGCACCGCGAAGTGGACGCGTGGTGCGCCGCTCGTCGGGAACGGGCCGTTTCGTTTCCGCGAGTGGAAGGACCATCAGCACATCCTCGTGGAGAAAAATCCGCACTATTGGGACGCCGCCAACGTTCGCCTCAAGGAAATCTATTTCTACCCGAGCGAATCGACGCAGAACCAGGAACTCGCCTTCCGCGCCGGCCAGCTCCACACGACGTGGGACGTTCCGCTCAGCAAGATCGACGCCTACAAAAAAGACTCGCCCGCCCTCCTGCGCGTTGAGCCCTACATCGAGAGCTATTTTTTCCGGTTCAACACGAAGCACCGCCTCTTTTCCGATGTGCGCCTCCGCCGCGCGCTCTCCCTCGCCATCGACCGCGAGGCCATCGTGAAAAACGTCCTGCGCGGCGGCCAAGTCGCCGCCACCGGGCTCACGCCGCCAGGACTCGCCGGCTACACGCCGCCGGTCGTCGTCACGCGCGATCTGGCCGCTGCGAAAAAACTCCTCGCCGAGGCCGGTTACCCTGACGGCAAGGGCTTGCCGCCGCTCGAACTCACCACGATTTCCTCCGAGATCAACCAACGCCTCGCCGAGGCTGTGCAGCAAATGTGGCGCCGCGACCTCGGTATCGACGTCACGATCACGCAGAAAGAATTTAAGGTGCTGCTCGATACCTTCGACACGCTCGACTACACGATCGCCCGCGGTCGGTGGATCGGCGAATACCCCGACCCGCTCACCTACCTCTCGATTTTTACGACGGGCAACGGCGTCAACGGAACGGGCTTCGCCGATGCGACCTACGACGCGCTGATCGAGTCCGCCGCGCGCGAGTCGATGCCCGCCGCGCGTCTCGCCGCACTCCAACGCGCCGAAACCTACCTTCTCGCGCAAATGCCCATCGCTCCGCTCTACTGGGGCTCGCGCACGACGCTCGTCGCGACCGCGGTGCGCGGCTGGAAAAAATCCCCGCTCGGTTTTCGCAATTACAAGGACGTCTGGTTGGAAAAGTAGGCGCTTCGCGGGTCTGCGGGGCCCCGCTCGCCGCCTGGCCGGATATACGCACCCGCCGAGGTGTTTCGCGCGTTTCAACGGCATGTCGTCTTCTCCCGTTGTGCTCATTGCCGGTGTCACCGGCGGTATTGGTTCGGATCTTGCGCGTCGGCTGACGTCCACGGGCTGGCAGGTCGCCGGCTACGCCCGTTCCGCCGACAGACTCGCGGCCTTGCGCGCGGAACTTCCCGCGCTCGTCACGCACGCGTGCGACGCGACGCAGTCCGCTCAGGTCGAAGCCGTCGTCGCCGCCACCGTCGCGCAGTTCGGTCGCCTCGATGCTTACGTCCACTGCGTCGGTTCGATTTTGTTGAAGGCCGCGCACCTCACCAAGCTCGACGAGTGGCACCGCGTGATCGACCTCAACCTCCATTCCGCTTTCTACGGACTGCGCGCGGCCGTGGGTCCGATGCAAACGCAGAGCCGTGGTTCGATTGTGCTCATCGCGAGCCTGATCGCGTGGCTCCTCACGGAGGAGGCCGATTGGGTCACCGGACAAATCTGGTCGGTCGACGGCGGTCTCGCCCACTTGCGCCCGCGGGCGAAGGCGTAAGATCAATCGCCCAAAAGAGTCAGACTTTGCTTTGCCGGGTAGCCGCGAGCGCCAGCGAGTGGTGATCCGTCCACTCGCTGGCGCTCGCGGCGACCGAAAAGTCCAGCGTTCAAAGGACGTTGGTATAAGACCGACGTCTCGTGATATTTGGACGATAGTCGAAACACCCCTCGCTCACGCTCGCAGCTACCCGCCGTCGAAAAATCAAATGACGTTGGCGTAAAAATGTGCGGCAGGAAACCCGGGTGACGGCGCCGCGCACAAAAAAGGCCGGCTTGGTCGCCGGCCCAACCCCGACCCCATCAATCGTGCGGCTTCACAGAGCTCGCACCCAGATATTCCGCATGCGATTCGGAATCGAGTTCTTGTGATCCTGAAAACGGAACGGCGCGGACGCCGGGAACGTGCCTTCCCAACTCGTCGCCTTTTTGTGCAAGGTCGGCCCGAGGAGCTTCGTGTGGTTCTGCACGACGACGCCGTTGACGAACACGGTGACATGCGCCGGCTCGGTGACCTTGCCGGCCACGACTTTCGGTGCGGTGAAGATGATGTCGTAAGTCTGCCACTCGCCCGCGGAGCGCGTGGCGTTCACGAGCGGAGGCGTCTGGCCGTAGACGGCGCCCGACACGCCGTCGGCGTAGGTCGGGTTGTTGGGCGAGTTGTCGACCATCTGGATTTCGTAGCGATCCATGAGGAAGACGCCGCCGTTGCCCTTCTTCTGCGAGTTGCCCTCGGTGTTGGGATGGCTCTTCCACTCGACGTGGAGCTGGCAACTGCCGAAGGTCTGCTTCGTCCACGAGTCGCCGCCATCGACGATCAGTTCGCCGTTCTCAATCTTCCATTTGCACGGGACGCCATCCTTCGCAACGAACGCATCGGTGCTCTTGCCGTCGAAAAGGACGATGGCGTCGGCGGGCGCGGTGCCGGGTTTGTCGCCGGGCTTGACTGCGGTCGGAGCCGGGCGGGCGATGTCGTGGACCTTCCATTTGCTGCCGGAGAAAATGAGCGGCGTGTCATCGTAGCCGAGCGGATAGACGATGGGCTTTTTGGGTGTCGCGGCGGCCCATGCAGCCGAGGCGGCGGCGAGGACAACGAGGGTGAGGGTGATGTTCTTCATGAGGGTAAATGGGTCGTGGAGGCGGTGGATTTCGGGGCCAGACGAACGATCGGCAAAAACCGACCGCACTCAAGCCTGCTCCGGCCACACGCCGATATTCTGCGTCTGATCGCGTGGCTGCTGACGGAGGAGGCCGATTGGGTTGCCGGGCAAATTTGGTCGCTCGATGGCGGGCGCGCGCACTGGCGCCCGCGCGCGAAGGCGGGAGGGCGAGAGGCGAAAAATGCAGCGGAGCCGAACGCCGGCGTTCAGCGCCAGCGGAGTTCTGCGACAAATTTTCCTCCGGCGGTTTCGCCGGTGAACGTCAGGCCCGGATGCAGGCCGGCCAGTGCACGCACAATGCGCAAGCCGAGGCCCGTGCCGGCCGCGCGGGCGGCCGGGTGATCGGCCGGGACGTTGCTCACCCGGCAAAATGCGCCTGCGGCGTCGCCGCCAACGGCCACCTCGACCGCCCCTTTACCGTGGCGCAGGGCGTTGGTGAGGAGGTTGTGCAGGACTTGACGCAGGTAGCGTGGATCAGCCTGCACGAGGACGTCCTCGCCGGTCAGGACGCTGAGGTGACGCGCGCTCTCGCGGGCGAGGAGTTCGTAGGTCTCGATCATTTCAAGCACGAGCGTGCGCAAAGGCACACTTTCCACGTGCAGTGTGAGGCGGCCCTGTTCGGCGGTGGCGAGCAGGAGGCATTGGTCGACGTAGTCGGAGAGGCGGCTCAACTCGTCCTGCAACGATTCGGCAAGCCCGGGCTCGATGCGGCCGGCAGCCTCTTCTAATTGGAGGCGGATGAGCGTGAGCGGCGTGCGGAGTTCATGCGCGACCTGAGCGGAAAACTCCGTCAGCTGGCGGAAACTAGCGTCGAGACGCGCGAGCAGGGCGTTGAGATTGTCTTCGATGCTGCGGAACTCCGCGTCGGCATCGTGCAACTGCACGCGTTGCTCGAGGCTGTGGGCCCCGATGGCGCGGAGCTGGCGGTTCATATCGGCCACCGGTTCGAAGGCCCGTCGCGCCAGCACATAGCCGATGCCGACGGCGAGCAGCGCGACGGGGAGCGCGTAGAGCAGGGAGAGCTGCATGAGTTCGCCGGAGATGTCATCGATCTCGGGATCGGAGTAGGTGCCGTGGAGCAGAAATCCGGGCTGTCCCGGGTGCGATCGCTCCCATTTTTCCACCTGCAATTCGTGGCGCAAATGGAAATGCGTAATGCCGACGAAGACGGCGAGCACGGCCATGACACTGAGCGCGAACCAGAGCGCGATGCGCCAGCGGAGCGATTTCATGCGGCTGGCTCCCTCACGGCGAAACCCACGCCCCGCACCGTGTGGATGAGCGGTGCCCAGCCGGGGCGGTCGATTTTTTCCCGCAGGTAGTTCACGTAGACGTTCACGACGTTGGTGCCGGAGTCGAAGTGTTGGTCCCAGACGTGTTCGACGATGGCGGTTTTGCTCACGGGTTTTGGCGCGGACAGCATCAACACTTCGAGCAGGGCAAACTCGCGGTTCGTCAGCGCGATTTTTTCGCCGCCGCGGTGGGCCGTGCGCGTCAGCAGATCGAGTTCGAGGTCGGCGATCCGGAGGCGGTCCACGGGCTCGGCGCGTTGCCGACGCAGCACGGCGCGGAGGCGCGCGAGCAGTTCGCTCATCGAAAAGGGTTTGGCCAGGTAGTCGTCGGCCCCGGCGTCGAGGCCGCGGATGCGGTCCTCCACGTCGTGCCGCGCCGTGAGGAGAATCACGGGCGCGTGGATGCCCTTGCGGCGAAGTTGCCGGACCACGGTGATGCCATCGGTGCCCGGCATCATGACGTCGAACACGAGCGCGTCGTAGGGGTTGGATTCGGCGAGCCACAGCGCCTCGTGGCCGTCGGCCGCGACGTCGACCGCGTAACCGGCCTCCGTCAGTCCCTTGCGGATGTGGGTGGCGACTTTGGCTTCGTCTTCGGCGATCAGGATCCGCATGACCGCGAGGGTGACCGCGGCTTCGGTGGACGCGAGCGCGGACACCGGAGGCATGAAGATGATCGGAGGCGTTCCGTTATCGAGCTTCATACACTTCCACGATGGCGGTGCCGCCGGTGGCGTTTTTGCCGGAAACGCGCACCGAGTAGGCGCCCGGGGCTAGGGTGACCACGAGCCCCGCGTCGAGGGAGGCGGGATCGGCGAGGGCAAAGGCACCGACGGAGCTCATGGCGTTGGTGAGGGCAGGGCCGCCACCCCAATCGTCGTTGGCCCCGATTTGCAGGCCGGTGTCGTTGCTGAACAACACGAGGCCGGGGTCGGCCATCACGCCGCCGATGCCAAAGGCGGTGCCCAGCGTCGGGCCGACCGCGCGCACGAGCACGCGGCACGGCGCGGTGCCGCCGATCACAAAGCCCACCGCGAGCGTCGCGCCGGGATCGATTTGCGCGAGGGTGGAGAGATTGATCAGCCGCGGGGTGGTGGTGGTGCGCGCGGCGCCGGCGGCATCGTAGATCTCGGCGATCACGAGGCCGGTGGCACTCGTCGTGCCGGAAACTTGCACGGTGTAACCGCCGGCCCGCAGTCCGGGCACCGGCGGAACGTAGGCGCAGTCCAGACTGTTGGTCGGGAGGACAAACGCTCCGACGGAGGAGAAGGCCGCGCGCGTCGCCACGGAGCCGTCCCAGTTGTCGTTGACGGCGATCGGGGCCGCCGTGCCCTGGGCGTTCAGGGTCATCACCGGATCAGCGAGCACGCCGCCAATGCCGAACGCCGTGCCGAGGGTGGGTCCGACGGCGCGGATGACCAACGGCAGGGCGCCGGCCGAACCTGCGCCGCCGATGACGGCACCCATCGTGAGAACGCTGGCGCCCGGGCCGGCGTTGGTGAGAATCGAGAGGTTGATGAGGCGGCCGAAGTCCGTAGGCGCGGGGCCGACAGCGGTGACGGTGAGGGCGGCGCCGGTGCTCGTGGCCGAGCCGGACGAGTTGGTGGCCACGACGGTGTAGAGACCGCCGTCTGTGAGCGCGGCGCTCGCCAGGGCGTAAGTCGCCGACGTTGCGCCCGTGATCGGACCGCCGTCTTTCAACCATTGAAACGTCGGAGCCGGTGTGCCCCCCGCGGCGGCGGAAAACGTAACGCTGGTGCCGACGGGCGCGGACTGCGCGGCCGGCTGGGTGGTGAACGTGGGTGCCACCAAAGTGACGACCGCCGTGACGGTGAGTTGCGCCGCGTTGCTGGTGGCGCTGCCGGCGGAGTTCGTGGCGACGACGGTGTAGAGGCCGGCGTCGGGGCTTTGCACGCCGGTCAGCGAGTAGGTGGCGTTGGTCGCGCCGGGGAGGGCTGTGCCGTTTTTCGTCCATTGAAAAGTCGGCGTCGGTGTCCCACTTGCGGTGGCGGAGAACGTGGCGGTGCCGCCGGCCGGGAGCGTTTGGGCGGCGGGGTGGCCGGTGAAGGCAGGTGGCGTCGCGACGACACCGGTCGCCACGTTGATCACGTAGTTGTAGATCGGCGACCCGTTGCCTTTGCGGTTCTTGTCTTCCCAGCCCTGCAACGTGACGGTGAAGTTACCGCTCGTGGTGGGCGTGCCGGTGAGCACGAGGTTGGCGAGGTTGATCGTGGCGGGCGCGGTGAGTCCCGAGAAATTCAGACCCGGGGGAATCGATCCGCCGACGACCCAGGAGCCCGGTTGACCGACGCCGGGGCCGTTGATGCCGAAGGCGACGGTGGCGATCGCGGTGCCGACATTGGCGGCGAGCGGGCTGGCTTGGTTGGTGATGAGCGTGGTCGCGCCGACCAGCGTGTGCATCGCGCCGAGCGAGGCGGCGCTCACGGTCGCGGCGCGAATGACCGCACCGAGCGGCGCTCCGGTGAGCCGGTCCGCCGCAGCGGCGACGAGGCGCAGGACCGGCGTGCGTTGCAGCAGCCCGAGTAACAGGGCGGCCGGCAAGTTGAACCATGTGAGGCGGTGCAGGAGTGTGTGGAGCGTTTTCATCAAAGGGTCAGTGGTCGTCGCGGTGCTTCCGCTTGCCGTCGGAGCGCGTTTTTTCGCCATCGTGGTCTTCGCCCAGCGGAACGGTGACGCTCGTCAGCGGCAGGCGGATGCTCGATGCGCCCGCGCGGTGGTTCGCAAACAGGCCGCCGATCCACGCCGTCGCCGCGACGACGAACACCACGGCCCACGCCGGCTGGGACGACGCAATCGCGTCCTCGGGCCGGCCGATCTTGCGACCAGTGAGCATCGCCATCGCGATGTTTTCGCGGTGCTGGAGCGTGTGCCAAACGAGGCCGGCCAGATGGACGCCGATCACCGCGATCAGGGCATACGCGAGAAAACCATGCACGTCCTCCCACGGTTCGCCGCCGGCCCACCAGCCCGTGGCGAGTAGCGCCGGCACCAGAGTGAACATCGCCAGTGCGGCCCAGGCCGAGCCTGGGTTGTGCCCGGCGTGTCGCTTCGCCTGGCCATTCAGGAGTCCGCGCACATAGGCGACGACCGGAGTGGGACCGACCGGCAGGTGGGCGAACCGGGCGTAACGCGAACCGACGAACCCCAGCGCGATCCGCAGCAGGAGGAGGAAGCCCGCGGCGAGGCCAAACAGAATGTGCCAGGCGAACCACGCGCTGTGTTTGTCGACCGCCAGCGCCAGGACGAGTGCCACCGTCAGCGATGCCGCAAACGCCGCGTGAAAAATTCGGAGCGAGACGTCGTAGACGAGAATGGATTTCATGGTGGGGCCGTTGGGTTGGTCTGGAGTCTAGCCTACGGCGCATTAAAAACGGGCGCGGCTGGCGTTAGAGTTCTCTTATTCTCCGCCGAACATGTGCGGTCCGCGGGGGAGCACACCTCTCGTGGCCCGGGGGAGACCGACCGCGCTCAGAAATTCAGCGGCGCAGAGTAGACGGCGCGCTCGTCGGCCGACTGCAGCTCCTTCCAGCGAGCCACGGCCACGCCGCTGCCGCTGCCGAGGCTCCCCAGGGACTCGTCGTAGTGGAATTTTACGCCACCGCGGAGCGTGCACGATTTCATGATGACGGAGCCGTTGAAGGTGCCGCCGCTATCGAGATTGAAGGCGGTGTTGGGGCCGTAGATGCAGGCGTTCCACGTTCCACCGCCCCCGGTGTGAAATTGCGAGCCGCTGGACGCAGTCATGTAGATCATGCAGCGCGCGGGCACACCGTTCGCGAACCAACTGGCGCCGGAGTCGAAATGCATGCTGCCGGACGTGTAGATCTCGAGCGTCGCGGTGCTGTTGCCGTAGGTGTAGGTCGCGCTGCTGCTGGTGGTGAAAGAATTGGTGAAGGCGGCGTGCGCGGTCATGAGAAAAACGCAACGGTCGCTGACCGTCATCGTCTTCGAGGCGTAGTCCACATTGTAGCCTTGGAAATCGTAGTAATATTTTCCGTCGGAAGCGGGCTGGTCGGTCGTGCCGTTCGGGAAGGTGCGCGAGATGGTGAGGCTGCCGGAAATGAGGTTTACCCGCGACGGGGTCGGCACCGTGATCGTGGGAAAGGTGAAGGCAAAGTCGTGGGTCTCCAGCGCGGCATTCCAACCTGAGCCGCCGACGACATTGGACAGCTTCGCCGCGCCACTTTTCGACACGGAGCCGCCGCCGGTTTTGACAGCGCCGTAGATGGTCGGGTTATCACCGACCGCGAGCGCACGGCTGCCGGCAGCGATCACCCCGATCGGTCCCCCGGCTTTGCGGGCCGTGGTGGAATAGAGGCTGGCGGGGCTGGTGGTGTTGGACTGCCAGCTGTCGACGACGAGGTTGCTGTCGCCCGTGATGGAGTCTCGGGCGACAATGCCGTTGGTCCAGAGGCCACGGTTGCGCAGGGTGACCTCGACGAATTTGTGGATCGGCGCGGCCCGGGGCGGCGAGATGGTGGCTTGCGCCACGATCACAGGGGTGCCGCTGGAGCCGTTGAAATTATTCACATAAACGCGGACCTCCGCAGGGCAGTTGGGCGCGGGATCCGCGATCGCGATTTTCTTTTGTTTCCCGGTCGTGCCGTAGGCGTTCCAGCCGTTCCAGGCGGGTCCCCGAAGGGGTGCCGGTCGATTGGTCGTAGAAACAAGCCATGGCATGCTCAAGGCCGATTTCTGCGAGGTTGATATTGCTGAGGGAGAGAAACGAGCGGGTGGCCCCGGTGAGGGCGGAGGCGGCGAGGCGATAGTAGCTCACGAGCGAGATGCCGATGATTGTGCAGAGGAGCAGGGCCACGATCAGGACGGAGGCGCGTTGGGACCGAGGAAGGGAGCGGGAAGGGTGCATGGTCAGTTGGAGGTTTTGTTCCGCATGATGAAAGAAGCGGAGACCGTGGCATCCGTGGCAGTCACCACCGTGCGATTGGTTTTAGAGAGGGTGAGATTCAACCGGACCCGCTTGGTGCCGGCGTCCGTCGTGGCTTCGGCGTTGAGGCGGTCGTAGCGGTAGTAGGTAAAACTGGAAACATCCCGGATGAGCGTGGTCTTGGTCTGCGGGGGCGTCGTGGAGGGCGTGCCGGGCAGGCGGTAGAAGTTTCCGTAGGTCGCGCTGTCGCGGGTGGAATCCCACGCGTAGGTGACCTGATGCAAAGGTGAGGCATAGTTATCCGGGACCGTGAGGGTGACGGAGGCGGAGTCGTTCCACACAATGGCACTGGCCATGCGGACATCCTGGGCGAACTCCTCGATCGCCCGGCGGGTCTGCGTATCCATGACGGTGTAGGCGACGATGTTGGCCCCGCTGCGACCGAGGAGCAGGAAGGTGCTGAGGACCCCGGCGAGCACGAACGATCCGATCGTGGCACCGATCATGACCTCGACGAGGGTGAACGCGCGGCGGCGCTCAGGAGCCATTGTAGATGTAGTCATGGATGCCAAAGCGGGCATAGTAGGTCGTCATGCTGCGGGTTTGCCGGCGGCCGTCGTAGCTGTTCCACGCGATGGTAAAGGTAATCTGCAACATGGCAGCCGAGAGGCTGGTCACCGTGCGGGTGAGCCTGAAGCGATTGCCGACCGAGGCACTGCCGGTGAAGACGGAGTCTAGCGAAACCGCCTCATCGGCCGGATAGGCGGCAACGGTGGCCCAGTCGAGCATGCGCACTTGTTCCAATTGGCTCGTGATGATTTCGCCTGCGGTGGTGATATTGCGCGCGCTGTCGAGCATCGTGAAGCCGCGCTGCATCACGGTGATCGAGGTGGCGATGCCCAGGGCCATGATCGCGGCGGCGAGGGCCACTTCGGCGATGGTAAAGCCGCCGACTTGTCGGATCGCTCGGGTGAGGCGGAGGCGAGAGGAAGCCTGACGTGAAGAGGAGTTGGGCACGACCCCAGCCTATCCGCTTCTGGTCCTGGGCCGTTAGTGCTGAACGGACTGCGATTTTGTGCCTGCGAATGGACTAGGTCCATTCAGGTCTACTGTCCCTGATCCTTCGCTTGCACAAACAACGCGGCCGCCTGTGAGCGGCGCTTGACGCGCAGTTTGTCGAACACGTTGACGAGGTAATTTTTCACCGTGTGCTCGCTCAGCCCGAGTTGGCGCCCGATGGCGCGGTTGGTCTGGCCGCCGGCCACCAGCGTGAGCACCCGTTTTTCCTGATGGGATAGCTTGGAGATTTCGGGCTGCGGCGATGCGGCCGCCGGGCCCGCCCGCACGATACGCAACATCCGGGCGGTCGTGTCGGGGGTGAGCACGACGCGCCCCTCCGCCACATCGATGATCGCGGTGGTGAGCGCTTCGCCGTCGATCTCCTTCATCAGGTAGCCCTTGGCTCCGGCGACGACGGATTCGTAGAGCAGATTGTCGCCGGCATGCGAGGTGAGGATGAGCACGCTGGTCTCCGGCTGCCGCTCAATGATGTGGCGGCAGGCCTCGATCCCGGAACCGTCGGGCAATCGAACATCGAGCAACACGACGTCGGGCTTGAGGCGCGTCGCGCAGCGGACGGCCTCGGCGACCGTGGTGGCTTCGCCGACGATTGAAATGGTCCGTCGGGCGCGCTTGGCGCCCAGCAACGCCCGGATTCCGCGGCGAACCAGCGGACTGTCGTCGACGATCAAAACCCGGATCGGGCTAGAGAGGGAGGGCATGGGCGGAGGCGGAGGGATAAGGCAAGGTGACTGTAATTTGAGTGCCCCCTTCGGGCGTATCGGAGCGGGCCACGGTGCCCGCGAGTTCCTGGGCACGGGCCTGAAAATTTGCCAGGCCGCGGCCGTCGCCACCGCCGGGCGAGGCCTCAGCCCACCGTCCGTCATCCGCAATGTGCAAGGTGACCGTATCGTCGTCGCGGCGCAGCGAAAGTGTGACGGTGTGCGCCCCGCTGTGGCGCACGGCGTTGCTGACGGCCTCGCGCACGATTTGCAGCAGATGCATGCGTTGCCGCGGTGAAAACGCCTGCGCCACCGCCTCATCGATGTGGAGGATGAATTTGATCGGATGCGCCGCCGCGAGCAGCGTCGTCATGGTGCGCACGGCTTCCGTCATCGTCCGGTCCGAAGCATGGTCGGGATCGAGGCCGCCGATGAAGGTGCGCAATTCGACGATGGTGGCGTTGAGCTCCGTGCGAGAGTCATCCAGAATCTGTTCCGCCTCCGCCGGATTCTCGCGCAACGCGGCCCGGGCGGCGACGATGCCCACCCCGGCGGCATAGATCGCCTGAATTGCTCCGTCGTGCAGTTCGCGGCCGAGGAGGGCACGCTCGCGGAGGGTTTGTTCCAGCCGGGCCTGCGTCTCCAGTAGTTCGCGGACGAGTTGGGCCAGGGGGGCGACGTAACCACCGCGTTGCAGCAGCGGCAGCGTGGCGGCCGGATCACGTGCCGCTAGGATGCGTCGCATCATGGCGGCGGGCAAAATAACCCAGCGCACGAGACAGAAGATCAGCAGGCCGCACGCGGCGACGCCGAACGTGGCCATGACGGCAATCTCCAGCCAGTCGTTTTGCTCCAGCACGTCGAGCACCAGCGTGCGGTGGTGGACATGAAAAATGCGCACCGGTCGGCCCTCGAGATCGCGAAAGATCCGTTCGAGATGAATGGCCGGCTCATGCGGCGCCGCCGGAGCCTTGGCGCCCGGGCGCAGGATGGAAACGACCCCCTCGAGCGGAAACCGGGGCGATAAGAAATCGGCGATCTCCCAGCGCCGCGCCGCAAAAATCCAGCCGCGGGGCACGCCCTGCCGGGTCATATCGGCTGCGAGACGATGCCCGACTACCTGGTAAAGTTCCCCGCCCCGTTCCATATAATACTTCACCGGGGAGCCATTCAACGCGGCCAACTGCACAGGGGTCACGGGTGAGGCCGCCAAGTCGGCCGAGGCGCGCGTCGACTCGTGGAGGCGCACCTGGCCGTCCGTCTCGATGATCCACGCCGCGTCGATTTCGAAGGTGCGCAGCCCGGTGCGCAGAGTGCCCTCCGGTGAGGCGCCACGGCTCACCTCGGCGGGTCGTGTGAAGGTGATGCGGCGCGCGTAGCTTTCGACGAACAGACGCAAGGGGCGACCGGCGTGCATCAGAAACGCGTCAAGTGCCTGACCGCGCACCAATTCCTCATCGGCCACAATTTCGCGGACTCCATTGCGCTCAATGAAGTGAATACCGCCGATGGCCGCGAGAAACAGGCCGAGCAGCGCTGCGAACAGCAGTCCGATACGGAGAGCAATTTGGAACGGAACGGTTCTCATCGCGCTGACAGGATCCACTCCGCCGCGGCGAGCCCGCCAAGCCATTCCGCGCGCCGAGTGCTGGCCGGTGTCCGGTTGCATGGGTAAATGGATGCGCACCCTCAACCCGGATCCTGCAACACGTAACCGCTCGCGCGGACGGTGCCGATGAGGCGCACCGTGAACCCTGCGTCCACCTTCCGGCGGAGACGGGAGATAAACATCTCCACGGTGCGAGAACCGTAGAGGTGTTCGCGCGACCACACCCGCTCACACAGCTCGGTGCGGGAAAACGTCCGCCCGGGTTCACTCAACAGCACATGAAGCAGCGTAAACTCCCGCTGCGACAAAACGATCGTCCGGCCCGCCCGCGCCACCGCCCGCCGCGCAACGTCCATGCACAGGTCTGCCACCTTGAGCCTGGGCGAGAGCCCGGCGAGGGTGCGCCGGCCGAGCGCCTCCACCCGTGCCACCAGCTCTCCCATCGAGAAAGGCTTGGCGAGGTAGTCGCCGGTGCTCGGTGGCCGTAGAAGAATCCGTTGGCCGGGTTCGCGATGGTCCGACAGCATCAGCACGCGCGACGTGGCGCAGAGTTGTCGGACCTGTTGCACGAAAGCGCGGCCCTTCAGCGTTGCGAGGTCGAGCACAACGAGATCGTGCTGCTTCCCGGCTATGCTCCCGGATCCGCGGTCAAGCGGCGAGCAGAGCGAATGACCGCACCGCGCAAGGGCACGGGTGATGTGACCGGCGAGCGGGAGTTCGTTTTCGATGACGAGAATACGCACGATAGGGTGGGGTGGAGCCGTCGCCTTCTAGGTGACTGAGGTCGCCGGGCGGATGAGCAGGAGGCGGAGGCCGTTCAGGCACACGAGCACCGTGCTGCCTTCGTGCATGACGACGCCCACGGGCAGCGGCACGCGGCCCACGAGCGTGGCGATCACCATCACGACGATCACCCCGAGGGCGAAGGTGAGATTTTGTGCGACGACGCGACGCGCGCGACGACTGACATCGAGTGCGAGCGCGATGTTATGCAAATGGTCGTTCATCAGAACGACATCCGCGGTCTCCATGGCGACGTCGGTGCCGCCCGCGCCCATCGCAATGCCGATGTCCGCCGCCGCGAGGGCCGGCGCGTCATTGATGCCGTCGCCCACCATCGCGACGGGGCCGAGATCGCGGAGTTGGCGGATCACGCGGACCTTGTCCTCGGGCAACAATTGCGCGTGCACCTCGTCGACTCCGACGGAGCGCGCGATCGCTTCGGCGACGCGGCGATGGTCGCCGGTCAGCATCGCGATCCGCTTGACGCCGAGTTGGTGCAGGCGGGCGATCACGGCGGCCGCCTCGGGCCGCACCACATCGGCGACGGCGATGACGCCGAGGATCTGGGCGGCCTCGCCGTCGGGGCTGATTTCGCCGATGAGCACGCAGGTTTTCCCCGCGTCCTGCAGCACCCCGAGGCTTGCTTCCGCTCCGGTCAGCCCGGTGCAGCGCAGCGTCTGGAAATACGCGGCGCTGCCGACGGCAACGCGGCGGTGGTCGACGGTCGCGACGGCGCCTTTGCCGGAGACCGATTGGAACGCGGTGCACTCGGGCAACGCCAGCTTGAGGTCCGCGGCGGCGTTGACGATGGCGCGCGCCAAGGGGTGTTCGGAGCGCGTCTCGACGGCGGCGGTGAGCCGGAGCAAATCGAGGGCCGTGCGGCCGAGTTCGCCGGGCAAAGCCCGGACCACCCCGCCTGCCATGATGTCGGTGACCTGAGGTTTGCCGCGCGTGAGCGTGCCGGTCTTGTCGAAGGCAAACACCTTGATCGTCGCCATGCGTTCGAGGTGCGCACCGCCTTTGAAGAGAATGCCGCGCCGCGCCGCGCCACCGATGGCCGAAAGGATCGACGCGGGTGTGCTGATGATCAGCGCGCAGGGCGACGCCACGACCATCACGGTCATCGCGCGGTAAAACACGTCGTAAAAATTGCCGGAGAAAACGAGCCACGGAATGAGGATCAGGCCCGCGGTGAGCGCGATGACGCTGAGGGCATAGGTCTGCTCCGCTTTCTCCAAGAAACGCTGGGTGTTGGCCTTCTCGCCCTGCGCCTGTTCCACGAGCTGGATGAGCTTGGCGATGGTGGAGTCCTGCGCGAGTTTGCTCACGCGGATTTCCAGGCTGCCGGTCTGGTTCATGGTGCCGCCGAAGACGGCGCTGCCGACCGATTTGGAAACTGGCATGGATTCTCCGGTCAGCATGGCTTCGTCGAGCGTGCTGGCACCCTCGGTCACGACCCCGTCGAGCGCGATGCTCTCGCCGGGACGAACGATCAGCACATCGCCGACCACCAACTCCTCGATGGGCAGCAGGCGGGTTTCGCCGCCCCGCCGGCAGAGCGCCTGCGTCGGGCGCAGTTTCATGAGTGAACTGATCGCCTGGCGCGTCCGGTCGATCGCGTAGGCCTGCAATACGTTCGAGAGGGAAAACAGAAACAGCAGCATCGCGCCTTCAAACGGGGCTCCGACAAAGGCGGCGCCGAGGGCGGCCAGCACCATCAGCAAATCGACATCCACGGTCGCCTGCCGGAGAGATTGCCACCCGGCTTGCACACCGAAAAATCCGCCGGTGACGTAGGCCAACACATAACACGCCACGCCGACCGCCGGGAGCGAGGGCAGGGAGCGCGTGCTCAGCCAACCGAGCAGCATAAAAAGCAGCGTCGTCGCCGTAAACGTGATCGCCAGGCGGTCTCCGTGGAGCCACGACCGCCAGCCCGCAGGGGTGCCCTGGTCGGCGGAGAATGGCTTCACGGGCGCGCCGGCCGCCTTGAGTTTCACCTCGATCTGCGGCGCATCGAGCACACGCCGGTCAAAGGAAATGTTCATCGTGCCACCCCCGAGGAACGTGGCGTTGGCGCGTCGCACGCCGGGAATGGCTTCCGCCTTGCGCTCCAACTTCAGGGCGCAGCCTTCGCAGGCGTGTCCCGAGAGACGCAGGGTGCAGCGCGCATAGGTCGGCGTTTCGGCCACCGCCCGGCTCCGCCCGGTATCGGAGGTGAGTGGGCAGTCTGCGGGCGCGGAGGGCGTGGAGCTCACGGGCAAACGACACTCCACGACGGCGGGCGGCCTCCTTGGCCGATCTCGCCTTTCGGGATCGCGTCTCGACGGACAAAAAACGGGATGTTCACGCCCTCCACTTTACACCGGCGATGGTTAGAAACCGCCGCAGGCTACATTAGCGTTTTCTTATCCCGTGAGATCGCCGCCCCGTCCGATCACAGACGCCATTCGCACCGCTTCACACCTGCTCGGGCCACACACCGTGGCAGCGATACTTCGCCCACAGCGGTGCGGTCTTCTCATTTTTTCGAAATGCAATGGCTGCGATCCCGACGACGATCCCGCCCGCCCGCTCGATCAACCGCACGGCGGCCTGCGCGGTCCCGCCCGTCTCGATCCATTCGTCGGTGAGCAGGACGCGTGTGCCCGTCGGCCACGGATTGGCGCGCAGTTCGAAAATTTTCTCCGCCCCCGAGTAGTCGCGAAAACTCACCTGCTCGTTCTTCACTGGCAGTTTCCCGCCTTTGCGCACCGGCACGAAACCCACGCCAAGTTTCAACGCCATCGCCGTGCCGACCACGAAGCCCAGCGCGTCCGTGCCCACCACGCGCTCGATTTTCTCGCCGCGCCATGGCGCGACCAAGTCGTCGACGAGCGCCGCGAACGCCGCCGGCTCCGCGAAGATCGGCGTCACGTCGCTTCGTTTGTAGTGCAGCTTGCTCCGGTCGATGAGGCTCAGATAGTCCACGCCTAACGTTGAGCCGCCGCGCCTCGCGCGACGCAACGCCAACTTTTCCTCCTTCATGCGCCGCAAAGTCATCATCGACCAAGACACGCTCGGCCCCGCCACGACGAACCTCCAGTCTGTCGCGCTCCTCGTGCAATCACCCGCTGTCGAGGTGCTCGGCATCTGTGTGCCGACCGGCGACCACTGGCGCGACCAACAAGTGCGCCACGCGCTGCGGTTCCTCGAAATCATCGGCCGCACCGACATCCCCGTCGTCCCCGGCGCCGAAATGCCGCTCGTCGCCACGCCCGCCGCCACGGCCGCGTGGGAAAAAGCCCACGGCAAACTCATCTACAACGGCGCGTGGGACCTCGCCCGCGCCGGTAAGTGGGCCGACCCGCGCCACACCCCTGATCTCGTCGAGGGCAATCCCACCACGCTGCCCGCCGCCGAAACCGCCGCCGCCTTCATCGTGCGCCAAGCCCGCGCGCATCCCGGTGAGATCACGCTGTGGTGCGCTGCGCCGCTCACTGATATCGCCCACGCTCTTGCCCTCGAGCCGCGTCTGCCCGAACTGGTGAGCGAACTGCACTTCATGGGCGGCTCGTTTCACCCGATGACCGACGCGCGCGAATTCCGCCACACGCCGCGCCGCGAATTCAACATCCGCTTTGATGCCGAAGCTGCGCACGCCGTCCTCCGCGCCGCATGGCCACGCGTCACGTGCTCGCCGATCGATGTGTCCAACCACACGCGCGCCACGCCCGAACTCTTCACGCGCATCGCGCGCGCGGATACGCCGCTCGCGCGCTACCTCGACCGCTTCGGTCAACGCCACCGCCCGATGTGGGACGAGGTCGCCGCCGCCACGTGGCTCGACGAGCCGCTGGTCACGCGTTTCGACGATTACTTCATCGACGTGAATCTCCACCGCGGTGCCAGTTACGGTGATATGCTCAGCTGGGACCCCGGCCACGAACCCGGCCACGGTGAGCGCCGCGCCCGCATTCAAAAGCACCTCGACGACGCCCGTTTCTACGAGGCGTTCGTGGCGCTCTGCTCCGTGCAACCATAGCTCTCCACCCACTCTCTCCATGCGCCTCCTATCGTCCGTCGTTACCGTCGCCACTCTCATTTTGCCGTGCGCGGTGTTTGCTCAGCCTACGCCCCAACCAGCCGACCTCATCATCACGCACGGCCACGTCGTGACGATGAACGCGCGCCGTGAAATCATCGAGGACGGTGCCGTCGTCATTCGCGGCTCGCGCATTATCGCCGTTGGGCCCGCCGCGCTCGCCGCGCAATTCACGGCTCCCAAAACCATCGATGCCCGCGGCAACCTCGTCCTCCCGGGCATGATCAACACCCATACGCACGCGTCGATGACCGTCTTTCGCGGCCTCGGCGACGATGTGCCGGACCGGCTGCGGCGGTTTATTTTCCCGCTCGAGAAAAATCTCATGAACCGCGAGTTCGTCCACTGGGGCGGGCTCCACGGCGTCGTCGAAATGATCGAGGGCGGCGTCACCACGATGGTGAATAGCTACTACTTCGAGGAAGATTTCGCCGCCGTCGTGAAAAAGGCCGGCATGCGCGCCGTGCTCGGCCAGACCGTGATTAACTTTCCCGCGCCCGACGCGCCCGAGCCCTACGGCGGCCTCGCGCTCGCGAAGAAGTTCGCCACCGCCTGGCGCGGCGATCCGCTGATCACTCCGGCCATCTCGCCGCACGCGCCCTACACCGTCGATGTCGAGCACCTGCGGTTGATCGCCCAACTCTCGGCCGAACTGGATTTGCCGGTCCTTATCCACCTCGCCGAGATGACTGAGGAGATGACGCTGTTGCGCAAAGAACACGCCATGACACCGGTCGAGTTCCTCGACTCCGTCGGCCTCCTTAACCGCCGACTCGTCGCCGCGCACTGCATTTTTGTCACCGACTCCGATATCGCGCTGATGAAGTCCCGCGACGTCGGCATCGCACATAACATGGTCGCCAATATTAAGTCGGCCAAGGGCGTCGCGCCCGCGCTGAAGATGTTCGATGAAGGCCTGCGCGTCGGCCTGGGCACCGATGGACCGATGAGCGGCAACACCCTCGATCTCATCGGCCAGTTCGGTTACGTCGCCAAGGTCCACAAGCTCGACCGCAAAGATCGCAACGTGATGCCCGCGATCAAGGTCGTCGAGATGGCGACCCTCGGCGGCGCCCGCGCCATCCACCGCGAGGCCGACCTCGGCTCACTCGAACCGGGCAAGCTCGCCGACGTGATTATCATCGATCACGAGAGCACCGCGATGGTGCCGCTGTTCGACGTCTATTCCGCGCTGGTTTATGCGGCGAGCCCCCGCGATGTGCGGACGACAATCATCCACGGCCGCGTCGTGATGGAAAATCGCCAGCTGCTCACCGTCGACACCGCTGAAGTGCGCGCGAAAATGCGCGACATCACCCGCCGCATCAACGCCGCGGTTGCAGCCGGACTGAAGTGAATAAATGGGTGCAAGGGAACGGGTGAATATCTGACTACCCGAGCTCCTCTTAAAGTCGCGTGAATCCGGCTGACGCCGCCAGCCCCTTTTCAAAAGTATAGGTGGTTCGACAGCCGGCGCTGATGGCTAGCGCCGCGATGAGATAATCGGCGAAGTGACCCTTGCCGGCGCGGCTTGCGTGCAGGGCGGCGTCCACCTCTGACCGGTTTTGAAAGGCAAATTGAGCGTCTGCCAGCACCCGTTCCAACGCCTTGAGCAAATCTACCCTTTTTACCTCGTAGAATCGGGTCAGCACCCAGGCGGTTTCGCACAGCACGATGTCGGTTAGCAAGACCAGCTCGGCCCTGTCTGCTGCGTCCGCCAACACGCGCGCAACCTTGGCTGCTTGCGCCGGGTCGTCCTGCGTGAGGTGCCGGACGAGGAGATTAGTGTCGAAGGCGATCATGTGGCCCGGTTGCGCGCCGCACCCGCGGCCGCCGCGCCCCGGATGTCGGCCGCCGTAGCGACCCGGCCGTTGGTCTTGCCGACGAGTGCGCCGCAGCTCGCCCCGGCTGCGGGTGCGGCCCGCCGGAAAGCCACCTCCCCGGGCCGGTTAAAGACGAAGACTACGCGCTCGCCCGATTTCACGCCCAGTTTGCGCCGCACCGCGACCGGAATTGTCACTTGGCCCTTGCTCGTGATTTTCATCGTCATTTCCATACCCTACCTTCGCCGGAAAATTAAGGAGCGGCAAGTGGGGATTTGTTGGCTATCCTTGTTCTCGGCTGCGTGGCGTTTTATCTTCGCAACTCGGTTGGTTGACCTCGTCCCGGCCCCTTCCGCCCGCCGTCCACAAACTCCATTTGCCTATCGGCGCGTTTCACTTTCTCTCTCTCGCGTTTAGCCCGACCAACCAACCTACCATGAACCACACAGTCCGCTCCCTCCTCGTCGCCGCCGCGCTGCCTGCGCTGGCGTTCGCCCAGACTCCGCCGGCCTCCGAAGCGGTGAAGCTCGAAGCCTTCACCGTGACCGGCTCCAATCTCCGCGCCGGCGAGTCGCTCGGTGGCGCCAATCTCCGCGTCGTCACGACCGCCGAGATCGAGCAGGCTGGCACCGGTTCACTCTACACGTTCATCAAAAAAATCCCCGAGGCCGGCGCCAACGGCTTCGGCGAAAACCGCGTCAACACCTCGTCGCCCGGCACGGCCTCCGTCTCGCTCCGTGGCCTCGGCGCGAATTCCACGCTCGTCCTTCTCAACGGCCGCCGCCTCACCCCGGCGCCGTTCGCGCAGGGTGGTAGCGCCGCCACGCTCGGCACGATCCAGTTCGTCGATCTTAATATGATCCCGGTCGACGCCCTCGCGCGCGTCGAAGTCCTCAAGGATGGCGCCTCGGCCGTCTACGGTGCCGACGCCGTCTCCGGCGTCGTCAACTTCATCCTCAAGGACAACGTTCAGGGCTCCACCGTGCGCGCCTACTATGGTGATTTCCCCGGTGGCATCGCCGCCAATACCTTCAAGGGCAGTGTGTATACCGGTGCCACCAGCGGAAAACTAAAGGTCTTCGCTCTCGCGAACTTCATGCACCAAGCGAAAATCCAATACCCGGAATTCTCGCAGAAGAGTATCGCACTCTCCACGACGCAGAATCCCGGCACGTTCATCATTCCCGTCGGCGGCACCAATCCGATCACGGGCGC